>CAZGCI010000140.1:0-7907 GCA_964524185.1 uncultured Thiohalocapsa sp.
GCTCGGCGAGGGACGCCAACGCCTCGGCAATGAAGCTCACCGGAAGGTCCGGGTTGTCGAGTGCCGCCCGGCCTGGGACGATGCTCCCGAGCCGATGCCGGACTGGGACCTCCTCCAACAGCCCGAGTCCGACTTCGAGCCACTTTGGGACTGGGATCAGCGCATGGCGTGGTAGCCGCCGTCTGTCTCAGGTGACGGTGCAAGCCCCACTCGTGTTCCGGCGCCAAGCTGTACCGCCGCTGAGAGCCCCCGCGCCCCACAACGCCTGTGCCTGCAACGCCCCAGACGCCCGTCAGCCCCGCTGTTCGGTGTTGACCACAGATCCCGCCAGCGCGAACGGCCTCTCCCGAGCCAACCTGGACGCTCGGGGTGGCTTGGATTTCCTATTCGTCATCCAGACCCTTTTGCAGGATCGCCGCCAGCATCGGCGCGCCCCGCTGCGCCGCCATCCCCAGGCGATAGACGAACGGGGTCTCGCCGAGCACCTTGATCCCGGTGAGGCCCGACGCGCCGATATAGTAGCTGGTGGTTGCTCCTGCAGGTAACCGACCCGCCGGCCGTTCAACCCCGCGAGCCCCGGCGCCGGCAACAGTTCGCCGTCGCGCAGGTAGAGAAAGAGGCGAACGGTGTGGAAGTCCCCGGTGAACAGGAAACGCTCGCGCCGCTCGGGCAGCGGCGCGGCCAACATCAGACCATCGATCCGACCGCTCTCGGCCGCGGCGACCATCTCATGCCAAGGACCGGCCTCGAGCCCGATCTCGATGCCGAGCTTGTCGCCGAGCAGCCGCAGATGGTCCACGGCAAAGCCGGCGATACGCCCCTCCCCGACCGGATGACCACATTCTCTGCGCTGCAGCAACGCAACTCCATTGCCGTCGGCAGGATGCCGACCGCCAGGTCTTCCTGGGCCTCGATGGGTCGCCGGGGCGCTCTGGGTCTCAGGACCGGGGGAGACGCGGAATTCTTGACTTAGCCCTCGTCCGGCATATCATCTGCAATATGAAACAGCTTCGCGTGATGCTGGACACCAACGTCCTGGTGGCCGCGTCCCGGAGCAGCCTCGGGGCGTCTTTCGCGCTGCTGCGGATGCTGCGGGAAGGGCGCTTCACGGCCCTTGTGTCGGTGCCGCTGCTGCTGGAGTACGAGGCCGCGCTGAAGCGGCCCGAGCACCTGGCTGTCGGCGGGCGCACGGAGGCGATGACCGATGCCTTCCTGGATGCCCTGTGCCTGTGCTGCGAGCCGGTGGACCTGTACTACCTGTGGCGCCCACGCGCCCGCGACCCGGCGGACGACATGGTGCTGGAGACGGCCCTGAACGGCCGCGCCGATCGGCTTGTCACGTTCAACACCGGCGACTTCGCCGCGGCGGCGCGGTTCGGCCTCCCGGTGCTGGAGCCGCGCGAGTTGCTGCGACAACTGCAAGAGGGGCAATCCTGATGGCCAATTACGCATTGCGTGTTCCGGAATCCCTGTTCGCCTATGCCCGCAAGGTCGCGGAAGAGGAGAACGTGTCCATGAACCAGTTCTTCGTCACCGCCATCGCCGAGAAGGTCTCGGCGCTGAAGACCGAGGCGTATTTCCGTGAGCGCCGCGAGCGCGGCGACCTGGCGGGGTTCGATGCCTGGCTCGCCGCCAGCCCTGACCGGGAGCCGGAGGCGGGGGACGAGCTGCCGTAGTCGGTGGGAGGCCAAGCGCATGACGCTGATCTGCTCCGGAGCGGATCAGCCTGTTCAGGAATGGGCCTTGATCAGTCCGGCCACTGCACTGGGCGCGTCGTCCTCGGCGCGACGGGTGCCGGTTCGCGGCGGAGACGCCGCTCCCACGGGGCGCGCGCCTGGTCGGCGTCGTGACCAAGCCCGTCTTCGTGGCCGCCGGACACCCAGGCGATGCCCACGGTTGACAAAATCGCCGACCTGCCACGACCAGATCGCGGCTAGCATTGGCGGACGCCTTCTAAACCTGGTCGAAACGACATCGCACCGTGCTCGCCACCGACGATGCAAGGCGCCCGATGTATTCGCTGACCGTCCGCTGTGTGATGCTGCCATCGCCGATCGATTCCATATCCGGAGCCCGCTCATGAACGCCGTCGATCTGATCACCCGGGAAGCGAGCGAACTGCCCGAAGCCTTGCAGGCCGAGGTTCTGGACTTCATCGGCCATCTCAAGACGCGCCACCCAAGCCCCGCTGCGGTGACCACCACCGACGCCAGGCTGGCCGGTTTGATGGCCTTTTTTGCGCCCTACCGAAAGGATTTCGGCGGCTTTGTCTTCGATCGGGACAAAGCCAATGCCCGGTAGATTCATCGACTCCAACGTCGTCCTTTATAGCCTGAGCAAGGACGAATCCAAGCAGCTCAGGCGATTTCGGGGACAGTTTACTCAATTGCGGTTGGTGAATTAGGTAAACTGTCCCCGGAACTCGCGAACTCGCCCGGCAGTCCGGGGACCAACCGGAAGACGGCAGTGTGATGTGCGTTGGTGGCGACGAAAAACTCGCAGCCAACGGCGCGCGGGCTTCTGTGGCCGTTCTAGGTGCGGCGCTCCTGATCCATCTGGTCCAGGCTGTAGCCGTAGTGCTCGATCAGGGCGCGGATGAACCGCTTCCGGACGATCTCCTCGGGCTTATTCACCACGTCACGCTATTCGTCGCGCAGCGGAATCCATAGCCAGTCGCCTTGCCGATGCAGGCTGTCGACCATCACGGGAAACGGCGTGGCGGGTCGGTCCTTGGGCCGCTTGGGCTTAGTCATGCGCGGGTCACGTCGGGGTCTCTGTCAGGCATCACAATCGATGAGGGCGGTCAGCGCCGGATCGTCGAGCAGCAGGATGTGGCGAATCGGCTGCGCCTTGGCGAAATAGCGCTGGTCGGCGGTGACCAGCACGGCGCTGGGCGTGTGCAGCGCCACGGCGTGGTAGAGGGTGTCGAACAGGTGGTGATCCAGGCGGATGGCCAGGTCGAGGGCGGTTTGGTGGATCGCGGCGTCCTCGATGATCCGGCAGTCGATGTCCATCAGGTCGTTCAGGTCCGCTTGGGCCTCATCCGGTTTCGTCCTGGCCAGCACCGCCGCGACCTCGGCGATGAAATGCGGCGGCTGATAGAAGTCGACCAGTCCATCCCGATGCGCGCGCAACAGTGCGACGGCGGTATCCACATCCGCCTCGTCCGGCGCCGACCGAAAGAACCATTTGAGCGCGACGCTGGCATCCACCACGCAGCGCATCAGGGGCGGCCGTCCTCGCGGATGGCGCGCAGATCCTCATCGCTCACCTGGGGCGCATGCTCGCGGCGCTCCAGAATCCGGTCGATCGCATCTATGCGTCGCTGGCGACGCTGGGAACGCTCGACGGCCTCGCGCATCAGCTCGGCGATGATGGCGCTCTTGTTCTGGCCCTTGAAGGTGGCGTTGAAGGACTGCTTTATCGCTTCTGGGACGCTGAAATTGACGGTGGCCATGGACGCTGTCCCGCTTGGGCTTATTGATGATTTCAACAATAGCCTAAGCACACGTGGAACCAGCGTCAATCAGGGAGCCGGTCCAGACCGCCCTCGCGGAGCGGATGGAAGCGAAGCCGGCCGGGTGAATGGCTCAGGCCCCGCAGAACGGCACCCCCGAGCACCAGCAGGCCGCGAATACGGTAGCGTGAGTTGAAAATTCCAGCGGGATGTTCAAATCTTGCAATGCAACCTCCGCGGATGGCCTCGGCGTCGGCCTGCGATTGGATCAGACCGCGACTAATACACATAGGGTTGTGCTCGCGCCCAACGCGCCGCTGCGTGCCGCTGCCATCGCCTTCGGCCGTGAGGTGGCGGAGGCAACAGATTCACCGACCGCGCTCAGTTCGCCGCCTCAAACGCCGGCCTCCAATGCCCGCTCCCCGGCGCGTTCTCTCTGGGTCATGCTGCCCTGATGGGAACAGGCTCCGGCTGTTCGAGTCGATGCCGCTGGTCTGCCCCAACTGCGGTGCGGACATGCGCCTGATTGCATTCATCACCGAGGCCGCGCCCGTCGAGCGGATGCTCTTGGCTTTCGGTGAGCCACCACGTCCACCCCCGATCACGTCCGCGCGCGGCCCCCGGCTTGGGACGATGCGCCCGAGCCGATGCCGGACTGGGACCTCCTCCAACAGCCCGAATCCGATGTCGAGCCACTTTAGGGACTGGGATCAGCGCATCGTGTGGTAGCCGCCGTCTCTCACAGGAGACGGCGCAGCCCCTCTGGTCTCCCGGCGCCACGATGCGCCGCCGATGCGAGCCCCCGCACCCCGCTAACCTCCTGCCTCGGGCCAACCTGGACGCTCAGGGTGGCTTGGATTTCCTATCCATCGGCCGGGCATGGGGCACTTCTCCATCACCGGCCAGCCGAACGCCATGGGCGGGCGCGAGGTCGGCGGGCTCGCGAATCAGCTGGCGGCGCATATGGACTTCGCACCGACGGATATCGATCGGGTGGGTCGCTTCTGGCGTGCGGCGTCGATGGCGCAGACACCGGGGCTCAAGGCAGTAGACATGGTCCGTGCCGTCGAGGACGGCCGCATCAAGGCGCTGTGGATCATGGCCACCAATCCGGCGGTGAGCATGCCGGACGCGAACCGAGTGCGCGCCGCGCTGACTCACTGCGACTTCCTCGTCTGCTCGGACCTCTTCGCCGATGGGCGTTTCTACACGCCGAGCGGCAAGGCACGCCTGGTCCCCATCCAGGTGCGACCGCCGGCGACGGCACCGGACGACGACTATCCGCTCGCCCTCAACACGGGGCGCATTCGCGACCAATGGCACACCATGACGCGCACTGGGCTCGCGCCGCGGCTCGCCAGCCATATCGCCGAGCCTTATCTGCAGATCCACCCCGTTGACGCGGCGACCCAGGGGCTCACCAACGGTGCGCTGGCGGCGCTCACCAGCCGCTGGGGCAGGATGCTCGCGCGGGTGCACGTGGACCAAGACCAACGCCCCGACGCGGTCTTCGTGCCGATGCACTGGAGCGATGCGCTGGCCCGCACCGCATGCGCGGACGCGCTGGTCAACCCGCTGCTGGACCCGATTTCCGGCCAGCCGGAGTTCAAACACACGCCGGTTCGCGTGCGTCCGTTCCGCGCCGCCTGGTACGGCTTCGCAGTCAGCCGCGAGCGCATCGAGCTGCCGGACCCGGAATGGTGCGTCGCCGTGCGCGGCGACGGCCACTGGCGCCTGGAGATCGCTGGCACAGAGCAGGTCCCCGACTGGGCTGCTTGGGCCCGCTGGCACTTCGGCGTGGACGGCGACTGGCTCGACTTCGCCGACCCGACGCACGGGCGCTATCGCGGCGCCCGCATCGAGGGCGGCCGGCTGCGGGCATGTCTCTTCATCTCTCCCGCCCCCGACCTCCCCCGCAGCAGCTGGCTCGCCGGCCTCTTTCAGCGGGATCAGCTCGATGCCGCCGCCCGCACCAGCCTCCTCGCCGGCCGCCCCCCTCGTGGCCAGTCGGACCCCGGGGAGACCGTCTGTGCCTGCTTCAACGTCGGCCTCAACACCCTCGTCGCGGGCATCCGCGAGGCTGACCTCGCGAGCGCCGAGGCCATTGGCGCCGCGCTCCAGGCCGGCACCAACTGCGGTTCTTGCATCCCGGAGCTAAATCGCATCCTGGCTGCCGAGCGCAGGGCGGCTTGAATCGACAGCATAGCTCGGCGCTGATCCGGCGAGGGTTTCCGACTTGTCCGGTTCGAGCGCCAAGACGTCAAGCCGCGGCTACTCGCCACCCAGCATATAGGCCAAGTCCAATTCCAGCGCTTCGAACGGCGGCACGCGCGCGCGCTCGGCGTCCTTCAGTGTCGCAATGACGCGCCATTCCTCGCCGTCCAGTGCATGGGCCACGAGCGCCTTGTCCTCAGGCCAGATGAGCCAGTAATAGGGCACGCGGTGGCGACGCAGCAGCAGCGGCATGAGCAGCGTGTCTTTTTTTTCATGGCCGGGGGAGACGATCTCGCAGACCCAGTCCGACGGCAGATCGATGACACCGTCGGGGAGCCGCGGCAGGCGCTCGCGACGCCAGCCGGCGAGGTCGTGGCGCGGACACTCGTGCGGCTCGTAGGCGACGCTGATCTCGGTCGCAAACCACCAACCACCGCCCGGCCCCGATCCGCTATCGAAGGGCCCAAGCGCCCGAGCTGCCCGACTTTGCGCTTGTCCATGCCGCACACGCGTCATCGGCCGACGCACGATCTCGCCGCCGATCAGCTCCACGTCGTCCTCCGGGTACGCCAGCAGATCGTCCAGGGTCTTCAGCTTCAGGGCTTCCATCGGTCACCTCCGCGCTCGGGCCGCTGCGATGCCGAACATCATCGCGCAATCCGGTTAGCCACTCCAAGTGGACCTGGCGCGAAGCCCGTGGCTCGGGGCATTGTTACCGCTATGGCGAGGCGTCGTCACGCAGCGAGCGGGTGCGAGCGGCGTGCATCACGGCCGAAAACCCATGTGTGAAACACGCGCCAATCACCGTCCCATGCGCTCGCTGGGTCTCGGTTCAGACAGACGGCGGAAGGGCGCAGGCCGCGCGCTGATCTGGCCCACAGCTCGGCACGGTAACTTGCATGCAAGGAGTGCATGCAGTACTGTCGTCGCGATCCCGACAACGATCCGAGGTGCTGCGATGGCCATGCTCACGGTGCGTCAAATCGATCGAGCCGACAAGGAATGGCTCCAGCAAGAGGCAGCGCGACAGAAGCTCTCGATGGAAGAGTTGGTTCGGCGCTTGATTCATGAGAAACGGCAACAGTCGATGGAGCAGCGCAGCCCGTCGGAAATCGTGCGGCGTCATTTTGGACCGCGAGGGGGCATCGATTTGGGCGAGCGCCGGCGATTCGGCCTCGACATACCGACTTTTCAGGATACTGAGGCGCCGTGAGCGGCACTGTTTACCTGCTGGATACCAATGTGGTCTCCGAGCTGATGCGCCCCACGCCGAGCCCCGTGGTGCTTGCGTGGATCGATGACGCTGGTGTCGCCGCGCTTGCCATCTCGACAGTCAGTCGCTGGGAGATTCGCTATGGCTTGGCACTGCTGCCGGAGGGCAAGCGTCGGGACGACCTGACGGCGAGCTTCGATGGCTTGGTCGCCGAGCTTTTCGGCGCCGGCGTTAGGGATTTTACGTCGGCCGCAGCCGAGCGCTGCGCATCGATCATGGCGCGGAAACGCGCTTTGGGCGAGCCCCTCGACGATCATGTGCCGGATGCGATGATCGCGGGCATCGCCGCCGCAGCCGGACTGACGGTGGCCACGCGCAACCGAGCGGAGTTTCGCAACTGCGACGTGGCGCTGGCGTACCCCTGGGGAGATTGCGAATAGGACCGCAACAAAGACGGCGGCCCCTGCCGTTTGACCTCGCGGTGCGGCTACTCGCCACCCAGCATATAGGCCAAGTCCAATTCCAGCGCTTCGAACGGCGGCACGCGCGCGCGCTCGGCGTCCTTCAGTGTCGCAATGACGCGCCATTCCTCGCCGTCCAGTGCATGGGCCACGAGCGCCTTGTCCTCAGGCCAGATGAGCCAGTAATAGGGCACGCGGTGGCGACGCAGCAGCAGCGGCATGAGCAGCGTGTCTTTTTTTTCATGGCCGGGGGAGACGATCTCGCAGACCCAGTCCGACGGCAGATCGATGACACCGTCGGGGAGCCGCGGCAGGCGCTCGCGACGCCAGCCGGCGAGGTCGTGGCGCGGACACTCGTGCGGCTCGTAGGCGACGCTGATCTCGGTCGCAAACCACCAACCACCGCCCGGCCCCGATCCGCTATCGAAGGGCCCAAGCGCCCGAGCTGCCCGACTTTGCGCTTGTCCATGCCGCACACGCGTCATCGGCCGACGCACGATCTCGCCGCCGATCAGCTCCACGTCGTCCTCCGGGTACGCCAGCAGATCGTCCAGGGTCTTCA
>CAZGCI010000141.1:0-7363 GCA_964524185.1 uncultured Thiohalocapsa sp.
CCCATAGCCGTGCTGGAAGCGGCTCGGCGTGAGATGGTCGACCTCCGTGGCCCCGAGGGCCCGCAGCCCGAGCAGGGCCACGGCGCTGCCGGTGGCCCCGTCGGCGTCGTAATCACCGACGATCAGGATGCGCCCACCGCGCTGGACCAGATCCGCCAGCAGCCCGGCCGCGGCATCGATGCCAGATAGACCAGCCGCCGGCAAGAGCTCACCCAGACTCACCGCCGGCGCCGCATCGCCGCGGTGCAGGTAGAGCCGGCTCAGCAGGGCGGCGACGTTGGCAGGGGCTGTCGGGTGGTCGCCCAGGCGGCGAATGCGCACCGGGGCGGCGTCGGCGCCAAGGCTTGGAGCTCGAGGAGGCTTACACTGCATAGTGCGAAGGGTAACCGCCGGCGTGAGAGGTTGATAGGTGCAAGGGGAAGGGCCGAGGGGCGAACGCACTTCCCTGGCATCAGCGGCTGCCCCTCGGTCCTCGGTCTTGGCTCCTGGTGCACGGTTGCGGGCGTGCCGAGACCAAGCGATCGCTTGCCTGCGGCGGACTGAAGTCCCCCTTCCCCAGGGAGCCGACTCAAGTCGGCATACCCAAGGAACGGCCTCGCAACGTCCGCGGTGGGGCACTAGCCCCTAGCCCCTAGCCCCTAGCCCCTAGCCCCTAGCCCCTAGCCCCTGATTTAACCCGTTTTCGCTTGACCCAGTGGTGGGTTGCATGCATTTGGGGCAGATGATCCGCCGCCTGTCCCTGGTCTTCATCGCTGTCGCATTGGTACTCGCTGGCTGCGGCGGCCTGCTGTTGCGCCCAAACGGTCCAGACCTCGCCGAAGGCCTACCGCCGGGCGCCCGGGTAACGGCGGGGCAGCTCGAGTCCGAGTCCGGCTGTGTGCTGGACTACCGCACCTATCGCCCAGCGCCCGACGTGCAGGCGCTCCACGACGACAGCGCGGCGCTGCGCGGTGGCGACTGGGTGATCCTCGCCCACGGCTTTCTGCGCAGCCAGCGGCGCATGCAAGGCCTCGCGGCCGCCATGGCCGCCGACGGCGTGCAAGTGGCGACACTCGATTTCTGCAACCAAAAGCCCTGGGCCGGCCGCCATGTGCAGAACAGCCGCGATATGGTCGCACTCGCCCGGCACCTAGACGCCCGGCGCGTGGTCTATGCGGGGTTTTCCGCGGGCGGTCTCGCGGCGCTAGTGGCGGGCCGGACAGACGCCCGCACGCTCGGCATTGTCACGCTGGACTTAGTCGACGCTCAGGGACTCGGCGTCGGCGCCGCCCGGGGGCTCCGCAAGCCCTTGCTGGCCTTGGCTGGCGAGCCCACCAACTGCAACGCGCTGAATAACGCTGGAGCGGTGTTCCGGGCCACAGACCAGGCGCGGGTGCGGCGCATCGACGGTGCTGGACACTGCGACTTCGAAGCGCCAACGGATGGCCTCTGCGAGCTCGTATGCGCGGACCCGGCGGCGAGGGATCGGCCTGCTGGGGAGCATGCGTGGCCGGATGGGCTGCGACGCCAGCAGATCATCGCAGGCGCGTCGGCCGCCGCCCGCGCCCTACTGACAGGCGCCGCCGACGACTGGGCCTCGGCCGAGTCCTACACGCAGGCCCGGCGAAGTCAGCAGCTCGGCGCAGTGCCGGCACGCAAGCCCTGATGCCGCGGGAACGCGGCCGATGCGACCGAGGCGACGCACTTCAGGGTCTGCTGCGCTGGCGCAGCGCCTCGTAGAGGCAAACGCCGGCGGCCACGGAGACGTTGAGGCTCTCGACGCGCCCGCGCATCGGAATGTTCACCAGCAGGTCGCAATGCTCCCGGGTGAGACGGCGCAGGCCGCTGCCCTCGCCGCCGAGGACGAGACCGAGGGCGCCGCGCAAGTCCGTCGCATAGAGGTCGCCGGGCGCACCATCGGCCGTGCCCACCAGCCAGACCCCCGCGGCTTTGAGCTTCGCCAACGTCCGTGCCAGGTTGGTGACTTGCACGAAAGGGACTGAGCCCGCCGCCCCGCTCGCCACCTTGACGGCGGCTGGCGTCAACCCAGCGGCCTTGTCCTTGGGGGCGATCACCGCATCCGCACCAGCGCCATCGGCACTGCGCAGGCAAGCGCCGAGGTTGTGCGGGTCGGTGACGCCGTCCAAGATCAGGAGCAGCGGCGGATGCGTCAAACCCGCGAGCAGCTCGTCCAAGTCCTGCACCGGTAACGCAGCGGGGCCCGTCACCCAGGCGATGACGCCCTGATGGTTGATGCCAGCGGCGGCATCGTCCAGTGCGGCGCGGTCCAAGTGGCGAACATGCACGCCAGCTTCGCGGGCAAGGCCCACGAGCTCCGCCAGGCGTTGATCGCGACGGCGACGGTCCAGCCAGAGCTCGGTGACCTGACCGGCACCCAGGCGCAGTGCGCTGCGGGCGCTGTTGATGCCGACGGTGGGGCTGGCCCCGCCTGGGGTCATCGGGCTCAAGGCTGCAATCCGGCCGTTTGCACCATGCGCGGCTGCACCGCACGGCTCCGCCAGCTCAGGACGCGGGCGCCTTGCGCTTGCGCCGTGACGGGCGCGAGCGCTTACGTGCCGCGGGCTTGCCCTGCTCCTTGGTGGGCTCCGCCAGCGTGAAGTCGATCTTGCGCTCGTCGAGATTCACTGCCGCCACCTGCACCCGCAGCCGGTCGCCCAAGCGATACACCTGCCCCGTGCGCTCGCCGGCGAGGCGATGTCCGACGGGGTCGAAGTGGTAGTAGTCGTTGGCGAGCGCGGTAATGTGCACGAGGCCATCCACGTAGATGTCATCCAGTTCCACGAAGAGGCCAAAGCCTTGGACGCTGGTGATGGTCCCATCGAAGGTCTCTCCGAGCTTGTCGCGCATGTACTCGCACTTGAGCCAGCTCTCGGCATCGCGGGTGGCGTCGTCGGCGCGCCGCTCGGTGCCGGAGCAGACCTCGGCAATCTGCTGCAGCTCCGCCTTGGAGTAATCCAGGTCCGCCGCGGTGCCGCCGGCGAGGATGTGCTTGATGATGCGGTGGACGATGAGATCCGGATAGCGGCGGATGGGCGACGTGAAATGCGTGTAGGCGTCGTACGCGAGCCCGAAGTGCCCGACGTTGTCCGAGCTGTACATCGCTTGCTGCATGGACCGCAGCAGCACGGTCTGAATGAGGTGGGCGTCCGGGCGGCCTTTCACCGAGCTCAGTAGGGTTGCATAGTCTTGCGCCGTGGGCTTGTTACCGCCGGGCAGGTTCAGGCCAAGCTCGCCGAGGAAGTCGCGCAGGTCGGAGAGCTTTTCTTCCTTCGGTGTTTCGTGAATGCGGAAGAGGGCCGGCATCTTCTTGCGCTCGAAGAACCGAGCAGCGGCCACGTTAGCGGCGAGCATGCACTCCTCAACGATGCGATGCGCGTCGTTGCGCTGCACCGGCTCGATGCGCGCGATGCGCTGGGACTCGTTGAAGACAAACTTGGTCTCGGTGGTATCGAAGTCGATGGCCCCGCGCTGGGCTCTCGCCTCGTGCAGCGCCTCGAAGAGGGCATACAGCTCCTGCAGGTGCGGCAGAACGGCCCCGTGCTGTTCAGCTAGGGCTGAGTCGGACTCGTCCAGCAAGGCCGCCACTTGCTCATAGGTGAGTCGTGCGTGGGAGCGCATCACGGCCTCGAAGAAGCGCGAGCGGGTGACCTTGCCCTCACGGTTCACGTACAGCTCACAGGCCATGCAGAGCCTGTCCACGGCGGGGTTGATGGAGCACAACCCGTTGGACAGCACCTCCGGCAGCATCGGGACGACGCGGTCGGGGAAGTAGACCGAGTTGCCGCGGCCGACCGCCTCGCGGTCCAAGGCGCTACCGGGCGGCACATAGGCCGAGACATCCGCAATACAGACCAAGAGCTTCCAGCCCTTGGGCTTGCGCTCGCAGAACACCGCGTCGTCGAAGTCTCGGGCGTCGGCGCCGTCGATGGTCACCAGCGGCACGTCACGCAGGTCCGTGCGACCGGCCTTAGACGCCTCTGGCACCTCTGCGCCGAGGTTGGCAATCTCGCCAGTGACCTCGGCGGGCCACTCCACCGGCAGGTCGTGGGCACGGATGGCGATGTCCGTTTCCATGCCCGGACCCATGTGGTCACCCACCACCTCGACGATACGGCCGATGGGCGGCGTGCGTTTGGTGGGCTGGTCCGTGATTTCGCAGACCACAATCTGACCTTGCGCGGCATCCATGAGCCGGTCGCTCGGAATGATCACCTCGTGGGTCATGCGCTTGTTGTCCGGCACGACCAGGCCGACGCCGCTCTCGGAATAGAGCCGCCCGACCACGCTGCGGGTGCTGCGCTCCAGGATCTCCACCACTGAGCCCTCCAGACGCCCGCGGCGGTCTCGTCCCGTCACCCGGGCAACCACGCGGTCACCGTGGAAAACGGTGCGCATTTCCTTGGGGTACAAATAGAGGTCGTCGCCGCCCTCGTCGGGCTTCACGAAACCAAAGCCGTCGGGATGCGCGATGATGCGCCCGGCGATCAGGTCACGCTTGTTAACCAGACAGTATGCGTCGCGACGATTTCGGACCAACTGGCCGTCGCGCACCATGGCACCGAGACGCCGGTCGAGCGCCGTGAGGTCCTGCTCGTCGTGGAGGCCCAGCGCGTCGGCTACCTCCTGGAAGCCCATGGGCGCCGTATGCTGGGTGAGGGTCTCGAGGATGAACTCGCGACTCGGGATGGGGTTGTCGTATTTCTTGGCCTCGCGCTGGCGATGCGGGTCTTGCCCCTTCGCCGGCTGGGCCGATTTGCGTCGTGCCACGTGATCTCCGCCGGTGTCCTTCGTGCATCTCGATCAGCACCGATGCTGCGGCGCCGACCGCCGGGCAGGATGCCCGGGCAGTGGCGGCGCCCGCTCGTGAAGCCGTCGGCGCCGGCAATGCCGGGAGGCTGCAGCCACCCGTTGGTTCAGACGGCCACCCCTCCCGCACCGGTGTTGGCTCTGGAAGCAAATCGCGTGTCTTACGTACCAGGGGCAATCATCGGCTGGACGGTAGTGTAGCGTTGACAGGGCCCGTCTGTCTCTTTATAGTTTCGGGGCTTAGCCAAGCGCAACTGTTGCGACTGGCTCGCACCTTTGCCGAGGTGGCGGAATTGGTAGACGCGCATGGTTCAGGTCCATGTCTGGGAAACCAGGTGGAGGTTCAAGTCCTCTCCTCGGCACCAAAAAGCGTAATGTTGAGGCCCACCCGACGGTGGCAGCATCAACGCACCGCTGAAGAAAGAAAAACGCTGCCCCGAGGCAGCGTTTTTTTTTGCGGTTGCGAGTGTGACCCGACCGATTAGGGCCCCGCCCACTCAGCGGTCGGCCGGATAGCGTCGCGCTAGACGCGGCCGCCCACTCTCGTCTTGTCTGACCGTGACACGTTGCCGGCGCATGCGCTGGACCGTGCGCAATTGCCAGACGCAGAACGCCATCGCCGAACCCCAGAACAGCAGCAGCAGCAGGCTCTTGAAGGTACTGTAATCCATCGTTGACTCGCCTCGCTATGGGTGCCGGCGGCGCCGGCATGAGTCTAATAATCGAGGCAAAGTACACCGGTAAAAACCCTTAGCGCATAGGGATTGAAGCCAGATCGCCTAGCGGCGTCATGTGTTCGCGAATCCGTCATGATCTTGATGCCACACCGTGCGCCGGACGCCGGACGCCGGCAGGGCCAAACGCTAAGGGCTAAGGGCCGAGTTGCATCGCTGCCGGCCGTGTGGGGGTGCGGACCGCGGACGTCTGGTCCTGGCCAATCACAACCCGATACCGTGCCAACCAGTCGGCCGCTCGTCGGTCTGAGGCGCGGCGTCGCTCGCTAGTGCGCTTGTCGGCGTGACCAGAAGGCGGCCAGTGCCGAGCCGGATAGGTTGTGCCAGATGGAAAAGAGTGCACCGGGGATGGCCGCGGCGGCGCCGAAATACTGCACCGCGAGCGCCACCGCCAGACCGGAGTTCTGCATGCCGACCTCGATGGCCAGCGTGCGGGCAGCACGGCGGTCACGCGTCGCGATCCAGCCGAGCCCATAGCCGGCACTGAGGCCCAGGGTGTTATGCAGCACCACGGCGAGCGCAATGAGCCATCCGGCGGCGGCGATACTGTGCACATTAAGGGCAACAATGATGGCGATAATCAGGACAATCGCCACCATGGACAGCACCGGAAACACGGCCTTGAGCGGCCTGATCCGCTCGGCCAACCAGCTATTGACGGCCACGCCTAGCAGCACCGGGACCAGCACGATCTTGGCCACCGACAACAGCATCTCCCAGACCGGCACGGACACCTGCTGCCCCACATAGAGCCAGGTGAGCAGCGGCGTCGCAGCCACCGCTAGCAGCGTCGACGCGGTGGTGAGGGTAATGGAGAGCGCAACATCACCTCGGGCGAGATAGCAGACCACGTTGGACGCCGTGCCGCCCGGGCTAGCCCCTACCAGCACCAGGCCCGCAACCAGCGCCGCTGGGAGTCCCAGCGCGGTGCCGATGGCCCACGCCGCCAAGGGCATCACACCGAACTGCAATGCCAAGCCCAGCCCGACCCGCTCGGGCCGCTGCCAGACGGCGCTGAGCTCGCGCCAGGTCAGCGTCACACCCATGCCAAACATGACCATGCCCAACAGCGGCACGATGGCCGGCTGCAGCGGGGTCAGCCAGCGCGGGTCACTGTAAGCCAGCAGTGCGCCGAGCACGGCCCAGGCCGGGAACAAGACGGTGACGGCGGTTGCAATGCGGGCAGGCATGGCTCGACGCGGCCTCCGGGCTGCCGGTTGGACGCGTCAGCCGCTCGTTCAGTGCGCCTAGCCCGGAAATCTCACCAAGGGATTGAAGGAGGGCGGCGCTCTCTGGCATAAGGGTATTGCGATCAAAGACTTGTGCCAAAACGGGAGAACTGCCCTCCAATGACAGAGTGTAACGGCGAACAGCTTGAGTTTCACGGCCTGGGTCGACGCACGGTGGTGGCGCGTTTCGACGGCGGCGCCATCAGCACCGATGGCGGTGCGTTGTTGTTGCGCGAGGTCGAGGCGAGGACCGGATTGCTGGCGGCGGTCGCCGAGCAGTTCACCGATCACCGCGACCCGGAACTGATCGAGCATACGGTCGGCGAGCTGGTCTCGCAGCGCATCCTGGGCCTGGCGCTCGGCTACGCGGACCTCAATGACCATGACCGATTGCGTGTCGACCCCTTGCTTGCGGTAGCGGCAGGCAAGCACGACCCGACGGGCCGGGAGCGCCGCCGCGAGCAGGATCGGGGTAAAGCGCTGGCCGGCTCCAGCACCCTGAACCGCCTGGAGCTGACACCGGCGGACGCCGACAGTGCGGCGCGCTACAAGAAGATCGTCGCCGACCAGGCGGGTCTGGACCGGGTCCTGGTG
>CAZGCI010000142.1:0-7298 GCA_964524185.1 uncultured Thiohalocapsa sp.
CCGTGGTTGGTCGGCAGGTGCTCGTCGCGGTCGCCGAGGTGGTTCTTGCCGAACTGGCCCGTCGTGTAGCCCAGCGCCTTCAGCATGACGGCAATGGTGGGGTCCTCGATGCGCAGGCCCAGCTCGGCGCCCGGCAGGCCCACCTTCGACAGACCGGTGCGGAACACGCTCTGGCCGGTAATGAAGGACGACCGACCGGCGGTGCAGGACTGCTCGCCGTAGTAGTCGGTGAAGGTCATGCCCTCGTTGGCGATGCGGTCGATGTTGGGCGTTTCGTAGCCCATCATGCCGTGGGTGTAGGTGCTGATGTTGGACTGGCCGATGTCGTCTCCCCAGACGACGAGGATGTTGGGTTTGTCCGCGGCCGCCGCCGGGCCGGTGAACGCCAGCGCCCCGTACAGGGCCAGGCAGGTCCCCAGGCGAGCGCCTGGGTGCTCAGGCGCTTTGCGTATGAATGTCAGCTGCATCGGGTTGTCTCTCCTCGAGGTCGGTGTTGGATTATTGGGCAGTCGCACGCGCAGCGATCAGGACGCGTCATGACCATCCGGTCGGGATGGCATTGCAAGGCGCAGCGCCAGATAAGGCGGACAGCCGACAAGCCGGGCGCCGACCGCCGCAAGCCTGCGCAGGAGGGCCAAGGCCGCCTCATCCGCCTGACGCAGCCCCGCAAGGTCCAGTGTCAACCCGGCCGCAGGGTCCCGGCAGGCCAGCACGAGCGCTGCAAGGCCATCAGCCTCGAGCCGCCCATCGATCTTGACGCGCGTTCCCTGAGCGTCCTCCCGCCGAGTGATCCGGAAGGTCATGGGTCCTGTGAGAGGCATAAAGCAAGCCAACTGCTGACGGGCCGGCCGCAGTCGCAGCAACACAATGATTAGATAGGTGAAATACGATAGAAGCCGGTCCGGGCGGTCAGGCGAGGAGGGAGTGACGTCGCGGCAAGTAACGAAATGGAGTTATCCTGCTCACGACATGCCGTGAGTTACGACAACGCGTGAGCGGATTCGCGGCTCGCTTCGACCCATCCGAGAGGCTTCGCACCAAAGGAATTCAGAAGCCGTGACCAGCACTCCAGCAGATGGCTCAACAGCGGCATCGCCCGTCCGGTCGCTGACCCTCGGGACCCGGTTCGAGGATCTTGTGACCGACCTGACGGCGTCCTTCGTCGACGTGGATTCGGTGGCGCTGGACGACCTGATCGTGGACGCGCTGCGGCGCATCGTGATCTTCCTCGGTGTGGATCGCGGCACGCTTGGCCGTTACGACGCGCTCCCTGGTCAGCTCATGACGACCCACTCCTGGGCCGTTGCAGGCATCGAGCCCATCCCCTCTTCGTTAGCCGAGTCGCACTTTCCGTGTCTGTCCCCGCTGCTGCGCTCGGGCACGCCGGTCATCTTCAGCCGGATCACCGACCTGCCGCGGGAGGCGACGGCGGACGCCCGGGCTCTCGGCGCCTTCGGTCTGAAGTCCATGGCCGCCTTCCCGGTGGCCGCGGCCGGCGAGACACTGGGCTGGTTGTCCTTCGGCGCCATTCGACATGTCCACAGCTGGACCGAGGATCAGGTGCGGCGACTGCGCCTGCTGGCCGGCGTCTTCGCCAGCGCCCTGCTGCGGCGGCGCAAGGAGCTGGAACTCAGGTCCGCCCTGGCGGAGAACCTCGCGCTGCGCCAGCGGGTCGAGGCCGAGAACGCGGTCTGGCGCGAGGAGGTGTTGCAGTACGGCGGCCTCGACGACCTGGTCGGCCAGAGTCGCGCCCTGCGGCAGGTGCTGCACCAGGTCGACCAGGTGGCGCCGACCGGCAGCACGGTGCTGATCCTGGGTGAGACCGGGACCGGCAAGGACCTGATCGCCACCGCCATCCACCGGCGCAGCCGTCGCGCCGAGCGCCCGCTGATCCGGGTCAATTGTGCAGCGTTGCCGCCGACCCTGATCGAGAGCGAGCTGTTCGGCCACGAGAAGGGGGCGTTCACCGGGGCCATCGCCCGAAAGATCGGGCGCTTCGAGGTCGCGGACGGCGGGACGCTGGTACTCGATGAGGTCGGCGAGCTGCCCCTGGACCTTCAGGCCAAGCTCCTGCGTGTGTTGCAGAGCGGCGAGTTCGAGCGCCTGGGCGCAACCGTCGGCCGCCGCTCCGACGCCCGCGTCATCGCCTCCACCAACCGCGACCTGGCGCTCATGGTCCAAGCAGGGACGTTTCGCGCCGATCTCTTCTACCGTCTGGGGGTCTTCCCGATCACCGTGCCGCCGCTGCGCGAGCGCCGCGAGGACATCCCCCTGCTGACGGCCTATTTCGTGGAGAAGCTGCGCCACCAGCTCGACCGACAGGTGACCCGCATCCCCGACAAGGCGGTGGCGGAGCTGGTGGCCTACGACTGGCCGGGCAACGTGCGCGAGTTGGAGAACATCGTCGAGCGTGCCCTGATCCTGTCGCCCGGCACCACCCTGATGATGGACGCGCTGCCCCGCGCCAGGGGGGATGCGGCGCCGGCGTCGCCAGCGCCCGGCACCGGGGCGGACCACCGCACCCTGGCGCAGGTGGAGCGCGACCACATCATCGCGGTCTGCGAGCGCTGTGGCTGGCGCATCAACGGCACGGGTAACGCCGCCGAGCAGCTCGGATGCAACCCCAACACCCTGCGCTCGCGCATGCAGAGGCTCGGGATCGCCCGGCCCGGCGCCTTCCGGGACGGCGCCGCCCGAAAGGGACCAAGCAGCGGCGCCGGGCGCCAGCCGCGATGACTGGCCTGGACCCGATCGTCGACCTCGCGATCCCCGCACTGGTTTGGCTGTTGCTGTTGGTGGTCGGCCTGGAGCTGACGCCGGGGGATTTCCAACGGGTGCTGCGCTATCCGCGGGCGGTGACGGTCGCCACCCTGGGCCAACTCTTGTTGCTCCCCGCCGTCGCCGCCCTGCTGATCTGGGTGCAGCGGCCCGAGCCCTGGGTGGTGACCGGCATGGTTCTGCTCGCGGCCAGCCCGGGCGGGGCCATCTCCAATCTCTACAGCTACCTGGGCAAGGGCAACCTGGCCCTGTCGGTGACCCTCACCGCCCTGTCCACCGTGCTCGCCCTAGCAACCATGCCGGCCTTGACCGCGACCGGCCTGGCCCTGTTCCTGAAAGGGTCGCATCAGGTGCCGGCCCCCGTGGGGACGATGGTCGGCCAACTGACGCTGCTGATGCTCTTCCCGTTGGGTCTGGGCATGGGCTTGCGCGCCCGGAGACCTGCCTCGGTCGCCGCCGCCCGCGGCTCTCTGCGGGTCCTGAGCCTCATCGGGATCGCGGGCCTGGTGGCAATGATCCTCCTCGACCAGCGCGACGGGCTGGTCGCGGCGATGGGCACCGCCCTCCCGGTTGCGCTGCCCTTTTGCGTGCTGACCATGATGGCCGGATTCGTCATCGGGATTCTCGCGCGGCTCTCCGCCCGCGATCGCTTCACCCTCCTGCTCGAGTTCAGCACCCGCAACCTGGCCCTGGTCGCCATCATGGGCGCCTTGGTCCTTGGTGAAGTCAAGCTGGTCCTGTTCGCGACCCTGTTCTTCCTCATGGAGCTCCCGCTGGTGCTCGTGCTGATCGCGCTGCGTGCTTGCCTCGTGGACGATCAGGTTCACGCGCCAGGCTGAGGGCTCGGCCGCGCAAGACCACGCACCGCATACCCCAGGGACGCTGTCTGTCAACCGTCGTCAGCCGGGGCGGTGACTGATCCGCTCTGCTCGACCAGGGCCCGGAGCTGTTCAATCGCCGGGTCCTCGGGGGCGGCGGCGGCGAGGGCCTCGAACCAGCGCGCCGCGGCGTCGTGCTGCCCCAGCTTGGCGTGGTACTGGATCAAGGCCACCAGGAGGTCCCGGTTGGCCGGATCCCGCTCCCGTGCCGACGCCAGCACGGGCAGGGCCTCCGCGGTGCGACCGGCGCCGTCCAGCGCGACAGCGTAGACGTAGGCGTAGCGACTGTTTCCAGGGGCCAGCACGGCGGCCCGTCGCAGGGACTCGATGGCCGTCTGCAACCGCCGACCGCGCACCTGAGCGAGGCCCAGCGCGAAGTGCAGGTCGGCGCTCTGCGGATCGGCAGCGAGTCCGGCCTCGAGCTCCGCCTCGGCCTCCGACTCGCGCCCCAGCGCCCGGTACAGATCCGCCAGGTTGGCGCGCGCCGGGGTGAAGCGGGCGTCCAGACCCAGGGCGGTGCGGTAGGCCTCCTCGGCTGCTGCGGCCTCGCCGGCTGCGGCGGCCAACAGGCCCAGGTTGAGGTGCGCCTCGGGTCGGTCCGCGTTCACCCGCTCAGCGGCCATCGCCTCTTCCAGAGCGGCGCCCATCTGCTCCAACACCTTGGCGCCGATCCCCTGGCGCAGCACGGGGGCGAGGACCCGGGCCGCCTCCAGCCGCACCGTGCGGGCCGGATCCGACAGCGGGGGCCAGGCCAGCTCGACGCGGGCCTGTAAATCCATGTACTGCAGGAGGCGAACCGCCTGGGCTCGGACCAGGGCGTCCGGGTCCGCAAGCAGGCGACGCACGGTCATCAGGGCGCCAGCGCCGGCCAGCTCCTGGGGCTGGTCGTGGAGGCGCGCGAGCGCGCTGGCCCGGGCGATGGGCGGCTGCGCCGGATCTCCGGCCAACGCGAGCAGCCGTGCGGCAGCATCCGGGGACTGCGTATCGGCGGCATGCAAGGCCTCGCCGAAGTGAGGGCCGCGACGGTCGGAGTCGGGGTACCACAGCTCCACCGCGGCCGCTGCCCAGGCCGCATCCTGATCCTGATGACAGCCGTTGCAGGCATTCGGGGCGCCGGTCTTGAGGGTCAGGTCGGGACGCGGCACCCGCATGCTGTGATCGGCGCGTTCGTCGACCACCATGTAGGCGCGCTGGGCCATGTGGCAGGCGCCGCAGGCGGCGCCGGGGGAGCCCGGCTGATGATGATGGTGCTCGGTGGCGTCGTAGCGCGTAGCTGGGTGACAGCGGGCACAGACGGCGTTGCCCTCCGCGCGCAGTTTCAGGCTATGCGGCTCATGGCAATCGCCGCACACCACCCCCTGGCGGTACATGGGGCTCTGGATGAAAGAGCCGTACACGAAGACCTCGTCCTTGATCTGACCGTCCGGGAAGTACAGGTCGGGTTCCAGCAGCGAGAGCCGGAATCCCTGGTGCAGGGGGTCGCCCGGCACCAGGTCCTGCCAAATGCGCCCGCGTCGGGAGTGGCACGGCGCACAAACCTGCAGCTCGGGCTGTGACGTGCGCGCGACGCTGCGCACGGGCCGGGCGGTTTGCGGATCGAGCTGCCAGGTCCCGCCGTCCCGGTCCTTGAGGTCCACCAGCAGTCCGCGCCCCGCCGCATCGGTCACCGGGTCGCCAGCCAATGTATCGACCGTTGCAGCGGCTGCCGGTGCCCGCGTGGTGGTCTGGGCACGGGCCCACGCGACATGATTCAAGCCGGGGCCGTGGCAGGCCTCGCAGGCCACGTTGATCTCGGCGTAGCGGGTGTCATAGACATCGCGCGCCGGATCGTAGCGCTTCTGCAGGTCTGTGGAATGGCAATCCGCGCACTGGTAGTTCCAGATCTGGTCGCGCGCCGTCCAATGGAGCGGGTGGCGGTGGTCCATGGACGCGTCCGGATAGAGATGGAACCAGCGCTGACCGCCCAAGGCCTCGCTTCGCGAGTCCCACGCCAGCCCGAGGCTTTGGACCCGCCCACCCGGAAGCTCGATCAGATACTGCTGCAGCGGGTACCAGCCGAAGGTGTAGCGGACGGCATAATCCCGCAGCTCGCCGTCCGGCCCGTCCGTGTGCACCATGAAGCGTCCGTCGCGGCGAAAGAAACGCGAGCGGATACCGTGGGCCAGCAGCTCAGCGCCGTCGAAGTCGCCAAGGACGGTCTCGGGGCTCGCCTCCTGCATCGCCAGGTCGTGGTGGGACCCCTGCCAGAGCGCCAGCTCCTTCTGGTGACACTCCCCGCAGATCGCAGCACCCACGTAGCCCCGCTCGGCGCGCGCTGGATCGAGTCTCGGATCTGACTCAGTCTGCGCCTGGACCAGGACAGGAATCAGTAACCAGGCGATGGACAGGATGCGAAACGTCATGAGGCAGCGACCGACTGAGGAGCCTGTGTCAAGCATAGGAAGATTCGACTGATGAGCAATGCCGAAATGAGCTGTAACCGGGTCCTGGCTCGACCGATTCACCATCCCCGTCACATCGTGCCATAGGGTGGCGCATCGCCAGGCGCTCTGCGCCCGGTCGGCGCCGGCCTCAATCATCGGGCAGGCTCGGCGCAGACGGTTCGCCATCGCGCCCGAGCCGCGGGGTTACTCGGCAGCCGGCGGCGCCCGCCGCCTGCCCGGGTGCCGAATCCTGCTCCCGACCCAGCGCCTAACTCAACACCGCCCGTGCGCCCGGCGATGAATGCCCGCGATAGGCGTCGATCGGCGAACAGCAGGGTCTGCTCGGGGGCGCGACCGAGATTAAAGCACCTTGTCGGCGCTGGGCTGGAAGGGACGGCGACTGATGCGCGCGACGCGCCCGAGGTTCAGGCCGAGGCCATCGTCGAGCAGGATCTTGAGCCGCCAGGTTGGCTCGCGACAGAAGGCCAGAGGGAAAGGGGTGCGCCGTCAACGCCCAACGGCGGGCTCACGGAGGCCGCAAGCGCCGCAATTGCGGGCGTTCCTGGTTGCTGGGGCGCGCATCTGCGGCGCCGCGAGCGGCCGGTAGACGAGGGCGGCTGCACCGTCTCCCATAGCAGGGAGGCGACGGTTACCAAGCAAGGCGTTGGTCGAACTCGAAGTCGGGCCGGCCGAAGATGTCCCAGTCCGGCATCGGCTCCGGCGCATCGTCCCAGGCGGCTGGGTGAGCTGCAATGAAGCAGCGAACGACCAAACCAGGATGGTTTGGGCTGGTACCTAAGCGGAGCAGGATACCGCAGCGCAGGGGCGCGCGGGCGTGATCGGCGGCGGACGCGGCGGCTCACCGACATGGGTGAGAATCCGCTCGACGGAAGCGGCCTCGGTGATGAAGGCGATGAACCGACAACTGTCGTACTTGCCGGCCGCGACATGAGGGTCCCCCGTGTTTTCTGGGCTACGGTTACTTGGTTACAACTGACTAAAAAGAGCAGTTGACCGCTTCAGGGTGTTTTCACGTCTCTGTGCTGCCTGCGATCTTGGTGCGCTCGGCATGTCACCCACTGGGTGAGCCGCGCTACGCTCGCCCCATGACATCCACTGGGGCACGCCCCGCGTGGCGCCTGACTGCGTTGCCAGCTCGATGCGCAGGGTGATTAGCGCCATCGCTCAGCCAGCGATCGGGACGGCCTGGCGCAGCCAC
>CAZGCI010000143.1:0-7250 GCA_964524185.1 uncultured Thiohalocapsa sp.
GGGGGCTGGCTCGTCCGTGGTCGCCTGCTGCGGCAGCCGGCGCTGTCTGGCGTGGGCTCATGTGGGTGTGCCGGTTTGCTCGCCCGCGGGCCAGCAGCACCGGCGCTGTCAGCGGCCCCGTTGGGCCGCAACGAACTGCGAGCGGCTGCTATCGCCCGACCGCCAATTCAGCCGCGAAATCAGATGGCTTGCCGGCTGCGAGCCGCCAATGGCGCAGGCGTTGCCTGGCGCCGCTCTTTCTCGAGCTTTCGGCGTATCCGCTGGCGCTTCAGCGCGGAGATGTGATCCACGAAGAGCCGCCCGTCCAGATGGTCGATCTCGTGCTGTATGCAAACCGCGAGCAGCCCATCGGCCTCCAGCTCGAAGGGCTCGCCGTTGCGGTCGAGCGCGCGCACCCTGATGCGCTCAGCGCGGGTGACGGACTCGAAGAAGCCGGGAACGGACAAACAGCCCTCGTCCATCTGCTCTTCCCCGCTGCCCTCGAGGATCTCGGGGTTGATGAAGCACATGGGCTGATCCTTTGTCTCCGACAGGTCGATGACGATCACGCGCTTGGGCTCGTTCACCTGAATCGCCGCAAGCCCGATTCCCACCGCGTCGTACATGGTCTCCACCATGTCATCCACGAGCCGGCGGATCTCGTCATCCACCTGCGCGACAGACGCCGCACGGCGCCGCAGGCGCTCGTCCGGAAAGGTCAAGATTTCAAGTCTAGCCATGATGTTACAGAATTGTGCTGATTCTAGGGTACAAGATTAGCGGTTTCGGCTACTATGGGCATGATACACCATCGGCAGGGCTCCCCGGCATTGGCACAGAGCGGGAAAACGCTGCATCGCCAAGCGCTTGCAGCCCTACTGTCGGGTTCCGCAGTGGGTCTCGGACCGCCCCTTACGGCCTGATTTTTGGCCAGCCTCGGCCCGCCCTGCGCCCGCTCGCCGGCGCATGCCATTGCCCCCGCAGGAATCCCCATGCCCACCCACACCGTCGCCGACCCCGCGCTCCGCAAACCACCGCACGGGCGTGCGTGCGCGTCCATGCAACATGCTGCAACCGGGCGACGCATTCACTAGCTGCCAGGCACCTGCGCCCATGACGAAGCGACCGAGGGCGCTCAGCCGAATGCAGGCAGCATGGCGGCGCTGGACTGCAGGTGCGGTCCAAGGCATGCGCGCCGCGGCACTACGCCCCCTATCCCCGGTATGCCTACCCCTCGTGTGGGCCATGCTGCTGCCCACGGGCACCGCACAGGCCCAAGTGCGGCCTGATGCGCCGGAGCGCTACGTAGTGCAGTCTGGAGACACCCTGTGGGACATCGCCGGGCGTTTTCTTCTGGAGCCCTGGCGCTGGGCCGAGGTCTGGCAGGCGAACCCGAGCATCCCCGACCCGAACCGCATCTACCCAGGCGATGTCCTGATGCTGGACGACACCGGTGCGGTCCCGCGCATCCGTCGGGACGAGGGTGGCGGCGAGCTTCGCACCGTCAAGCTCTCGCCTCGCGTGCGGGTCGAGAACCTGGACCGGGAGATCCCCACCATTTCCATCAATGCAGTGGCGCCCTTCCTGTCCCGGCCGGTGGTGACAGAGGCCCGCGAGCTCGACCGCACGCCCTACGTGGTGGGCTTCCCGGAAGCGCACATGCTGGGCGGCATCGGCGACATCCTCTACGTCCGTGCGATCCTGAATGCGGACGATACGCGCTGGGAGGTACTGCGCCCGGGTCAGGCCTACCGCGATCCGGACACGGGCGAGGTCCTTGGCTTCGAGGCATCCGCAGTCGCCACAGCACGGTTGGAGCGGCCCGGCGACCCGGCAACGCTCACCGTCATCCGAGCCATCAAAGAGGTCAAGGTGGGCGATCGCGTGCGTCCGGCGCGGGACGAGGAGCCCATGCGCAGCTTTATGCCGCGCCCGGCCCCCGCCGGCGCGCGCGGCGCGATTATCGCGGTGCTGAACGGCGTGTCACAAATCGGCCAGTTCGACGTGGTGGTGCTAAACCTAGGCGAGCGGGACGGCGTTGCCGTGGGGCATGTCTTCGAGGCGTCCCGTGGCCTGGGGCTGCGGCGCGACCCCGTACGAGGACGGCGGTCCGCACAGAACTGGCGCGACGAGTCGCCAGCGGACACGTCCTTCTGGCTCGGGGACTGGCAGACCGACGGCTGGAACCGCAACCAGCCGGATGCCAATGCCCCGCTGCCGCTGCATCGGCGTGCCTCTCGGGCCGCAGCCGAGTTCATCGAGCCGGCTGCACGCTCCGGTACGCTGATGGTGTTCCGCGTCTTTCCGAAGCTGAGCTTTGCCCTGGTGATGCGCGCCAGCAAGGCCATGCAGGTGGGCGAGAACGTCGCCCCACCGGGGCTCCGGTGAGCGCCATCCCCATGCGCCCCGCCCGCAGTCCCACCCTGTCGCGGCGCCTGTCCCGCGACGGCCGTGGTCCAGACGTATGACGAGCCTCGAGCGCGAGCAGCTCACGCACTGGCTGGCACTGGCCCTGGCCCCGGGCGTTGGCCCGCGGCGCATTGCCAAGCTTGTGGAGCACTTCGGCAGCGCCGCCGACGCGCGCGCGGCAAGCCGCACAGCACTCGCCGCGGCAGGTCTGTCGAATGCCGCCATCACCGCCATCGGCGCACCGGATGCGGCGCGCTTGCACGCGGTCTTCACCTGGGCGGCACACGCCGGCGCACACGTGCTGAGCCCGGATATGGACGCGTATCCGCAGCGCCTGCGCGAGTTGGCAGCGGCGCCAGCCCTGCTCTTTGTCCGCGGGGACACGGCCCTGCTCAACGAGCCGCAGATCGCCATCGTGGGCAGCCGCAACCCCACCGCCGGCGGCCGCGAGACCGCCCGGGACTTTGCCGGCTATCTGGCAGGGCTCGGACTGGTCATCACCAGCGGGCTTGCACTGGGCATCGATGCCGCCGCGCATGAGGGCGCCCTCGGCACCGGGCGCACCATCGCCGTGCTCGGCACTGGGCCGGATCGGGTCTATCCGGCGGCACACCGCGATCTGGCGCGACGCATCGCCGCAGAAGGGGCGCTCGTGAGCGAATTTCTACCCGGCACCGGCCCGCAGGCCAGCCACTTTCCGCAACGCAACCGCATTATCTCCGGGCTCAGTCTCGGCACCTTGGTGGTGGAAGCAGCCATGGGCTCGGGCTCCCTCATCACGGCGCGTCTCGCCAGCGAGCAGGGCAGAGAGGTCTTCGCCGTGCCCGGTTCCATCCACAATCCGCTGGCGCGGGGCTGTCATGCGCTCATCCGCCAGGGTGCAAAACTGGTGGACAGCGCCGAGCATATCCTCGAAGAGCTCGGCCCCCAGCTCGGTCACTACCTGAACGAGGCCAGGGTCACCAGCGCAACGCCATCGCCCAGCGCCGCAGCACTCGACGACGACCATCGTCGACTGCTGTCATGCTTGGGTTATGATCCGGTAGCGCCGGACGACCTCATCGCCCGCACCGGCCTACCGGCGGCCGAGATCGCCTCGATGTTGTTGCTGCTTGAGCTGCAGGGCCACGTGGACACCCATCCCGGTGGTCGCTACAGCCTGCGGGGCTCCCCTCCGCCCGCAGCAGCGGCCGATTGAGGCACGCCCTCGAGTCTAGCTTGCTTGACGGCACCAGCCCACCCGCCACCATCGAACGCAGCCGAA
The DNA here is from genome assembly GCA_964524185.1 of uncultured Thiohalocapsa sp. Classification (GTDB taxonomy): domain Bacteria; phylum Pseudomonadota; class Gammaproteobacteria; order Chromatiales; family Chromatiaceae; genus Thiohalocapsa. The sequence continues at coordinate 3,653 of CAZGCI010000143.1, forward strand.
TGCGGCGCGCCGATACGCCAACGACCCCACCCATCAGGAGTCAGCATGAACGAGAGCATGGTCGACGTCCTCATCTACCTCTACGAGAACTACCTGGACGGCCAATTCCGGGCGCCAGTCGACCAGGATGAGCTCGAGGCGGAGCTGTCCCGTGCCGGCTTTTCCAACAGCGAGATCGGCCAGGCGCTGACCTGGCTGGATGAGCTCGCGAGCCGCGTGGACGTGGCCGAGTACCCCCCGCGCACCGTCGGCACTATGCGCGTGTACACGGCGGCGGAGTGCGCCAAGCTCGACATCGAGGCACGCGGGCTGTTGCTGTTCCTGGAGCAGAGCGCAATCCTGGACCCGCTCAGCCGCGAGCTCGTCGTCGACCGCGCCATGGCCATCGAGCAGAGCGCCGTCAGCGTCGACGAGCTGAAGTGGGTGGTCCTCCTGGTGCTCATGAATCGCCCCGGTCGCGAATCCGCCCACAGCCAGATGGAAGAGCTCATCTACAGCGACGCGCCGGCGCAGCTGCACTAATGCTCGGCGGCAATGGCTTGACGCCAGAAGGAGCTTGGCCGCACCTTGACGCGGCTGCATCGGTTCGTATTTCCTAGAGTCCCACCCTGCCCAGCTGCCGGACACCTCATGCACCTCGTCGTCGTCGAATCACCCGCCAAGGCCAAGACCATCAAGAAATACCTCGGGCCCGATTTCGAGGTGGTGGCCTCCTACGGGCATGTACGCGACCTCATGCCCAAGGAAGGCGCCGTAGACCCCGAGCACAACTTCGCGATGAAGTACCAGATCATCGACCGCAACGAGAAGCACGTTGCCGCCATCTCGAAGCTGCTCAAGAAGGCCGACACCCTCTACCTGGCGACGGACCCCGACCGCGAAGGCGAGGCCATCTCCTGGCACCTCTACGAGTTGCTGCACGACCGCAACCTGCTCGGCGACCGCCCCGTGTATCGCGTGGTGTTCAATGAGATCACTAAGCGCGCGGTCAACGACGCGGTCGCCAACCCGCGTGAACTCTCCACCGATCTGGTCAACGCGCAACAGGCACGGCGTGCGCTGGACTACCTGGTGGGCTTTAACCTCTCGCCGCTGTTGTGGAAGAAGGTGCGCCGCGGGCTGTCCGCGGGCCGCGTGCAGAGCCCGGCGCTGCGCCTCATCGTCGAGCGCGAGCTGGAGATCGAGGCCTTCCAGAGCCGGGAATACTGGACGGTCGAGGCCGACGCCAGCGCCGCGGACGAGAAGCTCGGCGATAAGCCCTTCGTGGCCAAGCTGACCCAATTCAACGGCGAGAAGGTGGAGCAGTTCACCATCACGGACGAGGAGCGCGCCCGCGCGGTAGAACAGGCGCTGCTGCAGGCCACCGGCGGCGCTCCGGGCGGCGAACTTCGGGTGGAGAAGGTCGAGCGCAAGCAGCGCAAGCGCAATCCGGCACCGCCGTTCATTACCTCAACGCTGCAGCAGGAGGCTGCACGCAAGCTTGGCTTCACGGCCCAGCGCACCATGCGCACCGCGCAGCAGCTGTATGAGGGTGTCGACATCGGCCAGGGGGCCGTCGGACTCATCACCTACATGCGCACGGACTCCGTGAACCTGGCACAGGAAGCCATCGCCGAGCTGCGGGATTACATCGGCGAGCGCTACGGTGCCGCCTACGTCCCGCCCCAGCCGCGGGCCTTCAAGACCAAGTCCAAGAACGCCCAGGAGGCGCACGAGGCCATCCGGCCGACGTCCATCCGCAATGCGCCAAAGGACATCAAGGCCCATCTCACCGCCGACCAGGCCAAGCTCTACGAGCTGATCTGGAAACGCACCCTGGCCTGCCAGATGGCCCAGGCCCTCATCAACCAGGTGGCCGTGGACCTGTCTGCCGGTGCGGGCAACCTATTCCGCGCCACTGGCTCCACGGTGGCGGAAGCGGGCTTCATGCGGGTGTATCTGGAGGGCCGCGACGACGCCGCCAGCGCCGACGACGACGAGGAGCGCATGCTGCCGGACATGCAGGAAGGGCAGCTTGTGGCCCTTCAGGCCATCCGCCCGGAGCAGCACTTCACCGAGCCACCACCGCGCTACAGCGAGGCATCATTGGTGAAGGCGCTCGAGGAGCTCGGCATCGGCCGCCCATCCACCTATGCCTCCATCATCTCGACGCTGCAGGAACGCGAGTACGTGGTGCTGGACAAGAAGCGCTTCCTGCCGACCGACGTCGGTCGTATCGTCAACAAATTCCTGACCGAGCACTTCACCTCCTACGTCGACTACGATTTCACCGCCAAGCTGGAGGACGAGCTGGACGCGGTTTCCCGCGGCGAAGGGGACTGGATTCCACTGCTCGAGCAGTTCTGGAAGCCCTTCAAAGACCGTCTGGACCACACGCAGGAGAACGTCGAGCGCAAGGACGTCACCCAAGAGACCATCGACGAGCAATGCCCAGAGTGCGGCGGCCAGCTCGCCAAACGGCTCGGGCGCAACGGGCTCTTCATCGGCTGCACCAACTACCCGGAGTGCAAGTACACCCGCAACCTGGAGGAGGGCAAGGGCGAGAAGGAGGAGCCGCAAATCGTCGAGGGCCGCAGCTGCCCCGAGTGCGGCTCCGAGCTCGCCATCAAGCGCGGGCGCTACGGCAAGTTCATCGGCTGCACCGCCTACCCAAAGTGCCGTCACATCGAGCCCTTGGAGAAGCCCGTCGACACCGGTGTGCAATGCCCGCAGTGCAGCGTCGGTACGCTGCAGCAAAAGAAATCCCGCCGCGGCAAGGTCTTCTTCTCCTGCTCCACCTATCCCAAGTGCGATTACGCCGTGTGGAACCAGCCCCTCGCCGAGCCTTGCCCCCAGTGCGGCTGGCCGGTGCTGACGCTGAAGGTCACCAAGACCAAGGGTGCACAGAAGGTCTGCCCGCAGAAGGAATGCGGCTATACGGCGCCGGCCGAGGAGGTCGAGGTCGAGGCGGCGTCTTGATCGCGTTGCCCGGCGTCGACCGGTGCGGGCAGCTGCCCCGGCGGGTGTTGCCCAACAGGGCCCGCTGTTGCACCGATGTCCGTCAATAGAGTGCTCGACTGCGCGAGAGCGTTGCCGATGCGTCAAGTTTTCCAGGCCGCTTCGTGCCCCAAGCGCCGGCAGGCGCAAAGGACCAAGGCGCAACGCCTAATGCCAAGTGGGCATCCGCACCTTGGCCCTCGGCCCTCGGCCCTGGCCATTGCAGAACCCGCTGGCGTAACGGCGCCCTAGCCGCTCGTCGGTCTAAGGCATCGCCTCGCTAGCGTTGGTCTATCGCGCCGCGTCCTTCAGGAAAAAACACATGCGCAGCGTCGGCACCAGCCCTTTTGCCCTGCGTGAAGCAGCGCGGGTTGTCAGCCACGGCGGTGTCATCGCCTATCCCACCGAGGCGGTCTTCGGCCTCGGCTGCGACCCGCTGGATCCGGAGGCGGTGCTGCGTATTCTCGAGATCAAGGGGCGCAACATCGACAAGGGGCTGATCCTCATCGCGGCCGACATCAACGCCCTACTCCCCTATGTCACCCTGTTGGGCGCAGAGCGCATGGCCGCAATCCGCGCTAGCTGGCCCGGCCCCAACACCTGGCTGCTGCCCGCCCGCCCC
>CAZGCI010000144.1:0-7199 GCA_964524185.1 uncultured Thiohalocapsa sp.
ACCGGTGGCCGGGCAGTAGGAAGGAGCGAGGCCTGGGGAGGGTGTTGGGGGCTGATTGGGGGGGGCTGTGGGCGGGGGCAGGCGTCGCTGCCCGTGGGGCGTGGGTCCGCCCCTCGGCCCGCGCCCTTGCGTCCATCGCCGGCTTACTGATCGCCGATCCGCACAGCCAGCAGGTCGCAGACCTCGTGGCGCAACAGGGAGCGGGAGATGGAACCGAACAGGTTGCCGAGCCAGGTGTGATCCCGGGCCCCGACGATGATCAGATCCACGCCCAGATCCGTCGCCACATGCTCGATACTGCGACCGGTGGGGCCGAACTCGACGATACGGTCCTCCACCGGGACACCGATTCGCTCCCCGAGCCCGTCCAGCTCCTTCCGGGCCACCTCCACCAGCTCGCGCTCCAGGTCCAGGTCCGATGGCAGGACCGGTTCAGCCATGAAGGCACCTCCGGCAAGCTCGGCCTCGGGCGGCACATATTCGACGACGTTGAGCAGCGTGAGCCGGGCACCGAAGCGCTCGCGCATGCTCAGCGCACGCTGGACAAGGTGTTCGGATTCCGGTGCAAAGTCCACGGCCAGCAACATGTGCCGATAGGGGTTTTCGGACATGGCGCCCTCCTCTGGATGGTTGGGGTGTCTCCAAAGTATATGCGAGGCTGTCGGCCTGTCACCGGCGCCGGGCGGTATGCGTCCGCCACAACGACAACCCTTGCGCCATGGGTATCCGCCACCGCTAGGTCTATCGCCGCTCGCACCCAGCTGCCGAGCGCTCTCACTGCGCCGATGGGGAAATCGGTGCGAGACGGCGCTACGATGATCGCCAACCGCAACCGCCTGAGACACTGCACGTTCGAAGATGATGCCGCACACGCCCGCCTATCTCTCCCTGTCGGACAACGACGCCTACCGGCGGTGGCGCGATCAGAAGCTCGAGGACCTGCCGGCGTCGCCGGCAGATCTGATGGTGGAGGTCCATGACCCGCGGGAGCTGACGGACGCCGAGGCCGAGGCCATCCGTGCGCGCTGCAGGCGTTGGAATATGGCGGTGTATTGCGCCAAGGTCGGCGATGATCCGGACAAAGAGATCCCGCGTCGGCTCGGCGCACGCTTCGGCCTGCAGGGCCTGGACCACAATCCGGGTGCGGATGAGGACGCCATCACGGCCGTCACCATCCAGTCCGATGCCCTCCACCAGGGCTTCATCCCCTATACCGACAGGCCCATCGCTTGGCACACGGATGGGTACTACAACAGCCCGCAGCGCCAAATCCGCGCCTTCCTACTGCATTGCGTGCGCCCGGCGGCAGCGGGCGGCGAGAACGCCCTGCTCGATCCAGAGGTTGTCTACCTTCGGTTGCGCGACCGCGACCCGGCGCACATCCGGGCGCTGATGCAGGCCGACGCCATGACCATCCCCCCCAACGTGGTCGACGGGAAGGAGGTGCGCCCGGCGAGCACCGGCCCGGTGTTTATGGGCGACACGCAGGGGCGGCTCGCCATGCGCTACACCGACCGCAAGCGCAACATCCAATGGTGCGACAACGCCCCCACGGCGGCTGCGGTGGAGGCCCTGCAGGAGGTGTTTGCGGCCGCGGATACGCCGGTGATGCGCCTGCGCCTGGAGTCCGGTTGGGGGGTCCTCTGCAACAACGTGCTGCACACGCGCACGCGCTTCAGTGACGCAGGCGCGCCGCGGCTGTTATACCGGGCACGCTATTACGAGCGGATCGAGGGCACCTGACGCGGCTGCCGGTGCCGAGGCGGCGTGCGGTGAGCCGCAGCGCGCGCTCAACGCCGGTCGAGATAGTAGCGCAGCAGGGCCGACGTCGACGCATCGTGCTCGGCCGTCACCGCCCCGGCCTCGATCTCGCCAAGGATCACCCCCGCGAGCTGCTTGCCGAGCTCCACGCCCCATTGGTCGAAGGAGTTGATCCCCCAAACGATGCCCTGGGTAAAGATCTTGTGCTCGTAGAGCGCAATAAGCGCACCCAGCGTGTGTGGCGTGACCTGCTCCACCAGCAGGCTGCTGCTCGGGCGGTTGCCGTCGAACTGGCGCTGCGGTGCGAGCCGGGCCGCCTCCTGCGGGTCCATACCGGCGGCGAGCATGGCGTCGCGGGCCTCTTCCAGGGTGCGCCCGCGCATGAGCGCCTCGGTCTGCGCAAAGCAGTTGGCCAGGAGCTTGGCGTGGTGATCGCCCACGGGGTTGTGGCTCTTGATGGGCGCGATGAAGTCCGTTGGGATCAGCTCCGTGCCCTGGTGGATCAGCTGGTAGAACGCATGCTGGCCGTCGGTGCCCGGCTGGCCCCAGACCACGGGGCCAGTGGCATAGCTGACCCGGGCGCCGTCGCGGGTAACATGCTTGCCGTTGCTCTCCATGTCGCCCTGCTGGAAGTAGGCCGGAAAATGCTCCAGGTATTGGTCGTAGGGCAGGATGGCGTGGGTCCTGGCGCCGGCGAAGTCGACGTACCAGACGCCGAGCAAGGCCAGTATGACCGGCAGATTCTGCTCAAACGGCGCGGTCCGGAAGTGCTCGTCCATGTCGTGGGCACCGGCGAGCAGCGCCTCGAACTGCTCGAAGCCCACCGCCAGCGCAATGGGCAGACCGATGGCGGACCACAGCGAATAACGCCCGCCGACCCAGTCCCAGAAGCCGAACATATTCTCGGTGTCGATGCCGAAGGCCGCGACCTTTTCGGCATTGGTGGAGACGGCAACGAAGTGGTTACGCACCGCCGCCTCTGAGCCCAGTCCATCCACCAGCCAGCGCCGCGCGCTCTGGGCGTTGGTCATGGTCTCCTGGGTGGTGAAGGTCTTGGAGGCGATGATGAACAGCGTGGTGGCTGGGTTCAGATGCCGCAGCGTCTCCGCCAGGTGGCTGCCGTCGACGTTGGAGACGAAGTGCGGCCGCGGTGCCTCTGACTGGTAGGGCGTCAGCGCCGTGCAAACCATCTTGGGGCCCAGGTTGGAGCCGCCGATGCCGATATTGACCACATCGCTGATCGGCCGGCCGGTGAACCCTTGCCAATCGCCTCCGCGCACGCGCTCGCTGAAATTGCGCATGCGCTCCAGCACCGCGTTTACGTCGGGCATCACGTCCCGACCGTGCACGTAAATGGGGCGGTTCACCCGGTTGCGCAGGGCCACGTGCAGCACCGCACGGTCTTCCGTGTTGTTGATGTGCTCTCCGGCGAACATGCGCGCGCGCCAGCCCTCCACATCCGCTGCCCGGGCCAGGTCGAGCAGCAGCGCCAGGGTCTCTTCGGTGGCGATGTGCTTGGCGTAGTCCAGATGCAAACCGGCCGCATCGGCGCACATGCGCTCGGCACGCCCCGGGTCCGCGGCAAAGAGGTCCCGCATTTGCACCCGCGCCATCTGCTGCCAGTGCGCGGCGAGGGCCTGCCAGGCTGGAGAGGAATCAATCAGGGCCATGGTTACAACCTTCACGTGCTAGGGATGGGGCGGGGCGCAAGCGCGGAGCGGACGGCCATGCCGTGGGCGGGCTATTAGACGTCAAGGCCCGGCATCGGGTCAGGCGTCGAGATTGTCGAGCGCCTTCTGGAAACGGTTGGCGTGGGAGCGCTCGGCCTTGGCCAGGGTCTCGAACCAATCGGCGATCTCATCGAAGCCCTCCTCGCGCGCCGCCTGCGCCATGCTCGGATACATCTCGGTGCACTCGTGGGTCTCGCTGGCGATGGCAGACTTGAGGTTGGCTTCGGTGCCGCCGATGGGAAGGCCCGTGGCGGGGTCGCCAACCTGCTCCAGGTACTCCAAGTGACCATGGGCGTGTCCGGTCTCGCCCTCGGCGGTGGAGCGGAATACGGCGGCGACGTCATTGTATCCTTCGACATCGGCCCTGGCGGCGAAGTAAAGATACCGGCGATTCGCCTGGGCCTCATTGGCGAAGGCCTGTTTCAGATTCTGTTCGGTTTTGCTGCCTTTGAGCTCCATGATCGGATCCTCTGGGTTGCCCGACCCGGGCCATCACGCCGGGGCCCCGATTGTAGCCGACGATGCTAGCGGGCGATGCTGAGACCTGCCCCGGAGTCGATGATTGCTGTACTAAGACACAGGCCGGCTATGTCTGATACCGACGCACCCAAGCCACAGGGCGGCCAGAGCCGGCAGCCTCAATCCGCGGCGCCCTTTCGGCTGCTTCAGTTCACCGACCCGCACCTGTTTGCGGACCCTGAGCAGGGAATGTTCGGCCAGAGGACAAGGCAGACCTTCGACGCCGTGCTCGCCCTGGCCAAGGCCCGCCACTGGCCGCCCGATGCCATCGTCCTCAGCGGCGATCTGGTGCACGACGAGCAACCGGAGGGCTACCGACTCCTGCGCGAGCGCCTCGACGCGCTTGCCGTCCCGTATTACTGCATCCCAGGCAATCACGATCGGCTCGACCTGCTGGTGGGTCACCTGGACGCCGCGGCGGCCTCAGCCCTGCGCCTGGTGACCGCTGGCGCCTGGGATGTGCTGCTGCTGGACTCAACCGTCCCGGGGACGGCGGGAGGACACCTCGACGGCCGTGTCCTCGCCGGGCTTGCCGCGCATGCTGCCGCTGGCCGCCAGCGACCCACGCTCGTGTTCCTGCACCATCACCTCGCCCCCATCGGCAGCCAGTGGTTGGATACCATGCGCGTTGACAATGGCGCCACGGCCCTCGCCGAGCTGGCGCGCCACCCGGACCTGCGCGCGGTGGTCTGCGGCCATGTCCACCAAGCGGCCGAGCAACAGCAGCAGGGCCTGCGGCTGCTGACGACGCCGTCCACCTGCGTCCAGTTCCTGCCCGGCAGCCGGGAGTTTGCGCTGGACCCGCGCACCCCCGGCTACCGCTGGCTGGACCTCCACCCGAACGGATACCTGGCCACGGGCGTTGAGCGCACCCACGCCTACCCGGAGCCCCTGAGCACCGCAGGCGGAGGCTACTGAGCGGCAGTCGACGTAGACTGCGCGACAGCGCCACATGTTTGCGCGGGCATTACGTTTTCGATGCGCCATCGTGCGTCAAACGCCGGAAAGGGCCTAGAACCTAGCGCGGCAATGCCTCAGACGGACGCGCGACTGCGGCGCCCACAGGCCAGCGGGTCGTCCACTGGCCAGGTTCAGGTCCGGGTCCAGGGCCAAGGACGCACATCCCTGGCGTCAGCGGTTATGCCTCGGCCCTCGGCCCTCCCCCCAGCCATCGCCTTTCACGCGACGCGGCGCAGTCAAGCGATCAAGCCTGCAAAGCCAAGTGGTCGAACGCCTTTGTCGTCAAGGCCGCGACATATCGAGCGATACCCCCGGACCGGTTGTAATGCCGTCCGGCCCATGCACCATCCGCACGGCAAGCAGCTCCACACCCGCCGCCGCCGCGGCGACCAGCGCATCTGCGTAGCGCGGATCGATGTCCCAGGCCGGCGCAAAGCAGTTGCCCTCCGGGCGATTGAGCGCGAACAGCATCACCCCGCGCTGGCCGGCGGCGACGGCCGCCCTCAGCAAGGTCAGGTGCTTGCGCCCGCGCTCGCTCTTCGCATCCGGAAAGCGGAGATAGTGCCCGTCCAGCAGGGTGACGTTCTTGACCTCGACCAGCGCCGGCGATCGGCCGCCTTCGTCGAGGGCGATGTCGATGCGCCCCGCCTCGCCGCTGTCTGCCGCAAAACCCAACTCACGGCGCAGCCGGCGATAACCGGCAAGCTCCGGAATGACCCCCGCGGCAATGCCCTCGGCCATGACCTGGTTGGGGCGTAGGGTATGGACGCCGATCCAGCCGCTGCCCATGTCCACGCGTTCGAGCGTCCAGGGCAGCTTGCGGCGGGGGTTGTCGGCTCGGGTGAGCTGCACGGGCGCCCCGGGCACCCAGCAGGTCATGAGGGTGCCGGTATTCGGCACATGGGCCTGTACCAGCTCACCGGTGGCGAGCTCGATTTCAGCGACGAAGCGATTTGGCCGCGCCAGAATCCGGCCGTTGAAAAGCCTGGGGAGTTGCAGCGCAGCCGGTCCTGTCAGCCCGTGGTAAAACCACTCAGGCGTTGATACTCCAGGGTCTCGCAGGCGACGCCGGTCACCTCTGCCTGGGGCGGTCCGCGGCGCAGCCAGTCGCGCAGCGTGTTGACCGCATCGGGCTCGCCGCAGGCCAGCACCTCCACGCTGCCGTCCGGCAGGTTGTGCGCATGGCCGGTAATACCGAGGCGCAGGGCCTCTTCCCGAGCCGCAGCGCGGAAGAAGACGCCCTGCACGCGGCCGGCGATGGTGCAGCGCAGGCAGATGTGGTGGTCGGAGGAGTCCGGAGCTGACATGGGGCTACCCATCGGCTGAGGTTTGCCGGGTTAGGTTAGGTAAAAACTTCCGAGCCTTTGCCGCCCGCCGAGGGCGCACCCAGGGCGTCAGCAGCGGAACGCGGGGCGTGTGGCAGGCTCGATCAGCGCGCAGCCTGGCGATCGCCGGCCTGGGCGCGCTTGTACTGCGTGAAGGTGGTGTCTTTATAGGCCCCCTCGACGACGTAGCGGCCGAGCAGCATGAACTCGTCAGCGTCGCGGGTCGCACCCGTATAGCGGGCCACGAGGTTGCCGTCGAGATCGAAGAATGCGAATACCGGCGTGGCCCGCACGCGATATCCCTTCAGGGCAAAGTCCTTCTGGGGCAGGGTCTCGCCGGCAAATGTGGTGACCTCCACATCACCCTCGACATCCACCGGGAAGATCAGAAGGTGCTCCTTGAAGTAGTCCTGCACGGCAGGCTGGTTCAGCACCGTGTTCTTCATGCGGTGACAGAAAGGACACGCGTCCATCTCGAACATCAGCAGGATGCCCTGCTTACCCTCCTCGCGGGCCAGCGCGAGCTCCTCGCCGAGGTCGCCGAAGGTTTGGTCGAAGAAGTGCTGGCCGGGGTCGCGGGTCGCGGCGGCCTGCACGACGCTCACCACGAGCAGTGCAAACAGTGCCAGGCCAGCAAACGGCAAGGACGGTGCCTGGCGGCGGTGCCGCAAGCGGATCTGGATCATGGTAAGTCTCCCACATGCGATGGCCGCGAATTGTGCTGTGCCTGCGGCAGCATTTCAACGCTTGGCCCTGCCGGCGCGCGGCGGTGCCTGGCGGGCGCAGGGGACTGCAGACTCGGCGCGGGTGGGAAGCACTTAAGCCTTTAACCTAAAAAGAGCATGGCGTAGGGTGTGCGCGCGCAGCGTGCGCACCGACGGCCCTGCGGGCGCCGGCGGGAACG
>CAZGCI010000145.1:0-6698 GCA_964524185.1 uncultured Thiohalocapsa sp.
ACGAAGAGCTCGACGCCGAAGAGGCCGCGCCCGCCGAGGGCGTCGGTGATGCGCCGGGCGATGTCCTGCGCCTTGGTCAGCGCCGCGGCGGTCATGGGCTGCGGCTGCCAGCTCTCGACGTAGTCGCCCTGCACCTGGCGGTGCCCAACCGGGTCGCAGAACTGCGTTGCAATGTCGCCGCCGCGCGGGCCGCTGCGCACGGTCAGCAAGGTGATCTCGAAGTCGAATTCCACCACGCCTTCGACGATGACCCTGCCGCGATTGACGCGCCCGCCCGCCAGGGCGTAGTCCCAGGCGGCTTGCAGCTCGCCTGCATCGTTCACGCGCGACTGCCCCTTGCCGGACGAGGACATGACGGGCTTGACGATGCACGGGAAGCCGATGGCCGCGGCCTCGCGTTGCAGCGTGTCGCCATCGTCGGCGAAGGCGTAGGGCGAGGTCGGCAGCCCGAGCTGTTCGGCGGCCAGTCGGCGGATGCCCTCGCGGTTCATGGTGAGCTGCGCGGCGCGGGCGGTGGGGATGACCTCGCAGCGTCCGGCCTGCTCGACCTCGACGAGCACGTCGGTCGCAATGGCTTCGATCTCCGGCACGATGATCGCGGGCCGCTCGGCGTCGATCAGCGCGTGCAGGGCCGCGGGATCGGCCATGTCGATGACCCGTGCGTGATGCGCCACCTGGTGCCCCGGCGCGTTGGCGTAGCGGTCCACGGCGATGACCTCGATGCCGAGGCGCTGCAGCGCGATGATGACTTCCTTGCCGAGCTCGCCGGCACCGAGCAGCATGACGCGGGTGGCGTTGGGGGAGAGCGGTGTGCCGATGCGCATGGAGATGCTTCCGGGGTGGCTTGTCGGTGTTCGTTGCTCGGCCGACGATTCACCCGTATCTCTACCCGCCACACATGGGTTTTCGGCCGCGATGCACGCCGCTCGCACCCGATCGCAGCGTGACGACTCCTCGCCATAGTGGTGACTATGACTCGTCGCCGTGCCTTGCGCTCTGGCACGAGAGGCGCACCTCGCTTTCCCGAAAACCCATGCGCGACGGGTATACAACAAGGACGCGGCTGTGTTCGCGGTCGCGCCCCTGGGCTCAAAGTGGGGCAGGGGGGCGCCGGCAGAATGCCGGCGCCATGCGGGCTTAAAGACCAGCCGCGTCGCGCAGCGCCTCGGCCTTGTCGGTGCGTTCCCAGGTGAACTCCGGCAGCTCGCGGCCGAAGTGGCCGTAGGCGGCGGTCTTGCGGTAGATGGGTTTCACCAGATCCAGCATCTGAATCAGGCCATAGGGCCGCAGGTCAAAGAACTCGCGCACCAGCATGGCGATGCGGTTCTCGTCGATTTTGGCAGTGCCGAAGGTCTCCACGGAGATGGAGGTGGGCTCCGCGACGCCAATGGCGTAGGACACCTGGATCTCGCAGCGGTCCGCGAGGCCGGCAGCAACGATGTTCTTGGCGACATAGCGCCCCGCGTAGGTTGCGGAGCGGTCGACCTTGGACGGATCCTTGCCGGAGAAGGCGCCGCCGCCGTGGCGGGCCATGCCGCCGTAGGTGTCGACGATGATCTTGCGGCCGGTGAGGCCGCAATCCCCCACGGGGCCGCCGATGACGAAGCTACCCGTGGGGTTGATGTGGATCTTGGTGTCGCTGTGGATCCACTCTGCAGGGATCACGGGCATGATGATGTTCTCCATCACCGCCTCATGGATGTGTTTCTGGTCCACGTCCGGGTCGTGCTGGGTGGACAGAACCAGCGCGTCCACGCCCACCACTTCGCCGTCGCGATAGCGCATGGTGACCTGGCTCTTGGCGTCCGGACGCAGCCAGGGCAGCACGTGGCTCTTGCGCATCTCGGACTGGCGTTCCACCAGGCGATGCGCAAAGGTGATGGGGGCGGGCATCAGCACATCGGTCTCGTTGGTGGCGTAGCCGAACATCAGGCCCTGGTCGCCAGCGCCCTGCTCTTCAGGGCTCTTACGATTGACGCCTTGCGCAATGTCGGTGGACTGCTTGCCGATGAGCGACATGACGGCGCAGGTGTTGCCGTCGAAGCCAACATCCGAGCTGCTATAGCCGATGTCGTTGACCACCTGGCGCACCACCGTGTCGAAATCCACCCAGTGATTGGTGGTGATCTCACCGGCGACGATCACGGCGCCCGTCTTGATCATGGTCTCGCAGGCCACGCGGGCGGCGTCGGGATTGGGGTCGTTGGTGAGGATGTCGTCGAGGATGGCGTCGGAAATCTGGTCCGCCACCTTGTCGGGATGGCCTTCGGACACGGACTCGGAGGTGAAGAGCAGTTCGTTTGACATAGCGATGTGAGGGCGCCCCCAGGCGCTCTTGTGTTGCTGAAAGGGAGGTGAGTCAGGGCTTGCCGCGTGGGAATACGGCGATCAAGGCCCTGCATCATAAACGAGCCCGGAAGCGATTAACAGGCAGCGCGGCGTTTCCTAGGGTTCCCATGGGCGGTCGTTCCGGTACCATGCGGAGTCTTTTCCCAGCTGCATCTGCGCACTTAGGAGGCCGTGATGGTATCCCTCGAAACCCCCGTCTGCGACTTCGGCCAACCCGCACCCGATTTTTCCCTGCCCGGCGTCGACGGCAAGACCTGGACTCGGGCCATGTGCCAGGGTCCGAACGGACTCCTGGTCATGTTCATCTGCAACCACTGCCCGTACGTGCAGGCGGTGCGGGAGCGGATCGTTCGCGATGCGCGTGAGCTCGCGGCGCTCGGCATCGGCTCCGTGGCCGTGATGTCCAACGATCCTGCCGACTATCCGGAGGACTCCTTCGAGAACATGCAAAAGGTGTCAGCGGAGCTCGACTTCCCCTTCCCCTACCTGCTCGATGAGACCCAGGAAGTCGCCAAGGCCTACGGTGCCGTTTGCACCCCAGATTTCTTCGGCTACAACGCAGACCTTGAGCTCCAGTACCGCGGCCGGCTAGATGAGAGCCGCAAGGAGACGGCGCCACCCGACGTGCGCCGGGATCTCTTTTTGGGCATGAAGCAGGTCGCCGAGACCGGGCATGGTCCCGCGGAGCAGATCCCGAGTGTCGGCTGTTCCATCAAGTGGCGCAACGGTTGAAGTACTGCCGGGACTGGCGGGTCGCCTGGCCCGCCGTCCCGGCCGGTGCGTCTGCCGGTGCGGTTCGACTTGCTTAAAGTCGACCGAAATCCTTAATATTAGAAAGTTATGAAGATTGCGTCGCGCGCCGCGGTGTCCGGTTCTGGCTTAACCGGGCTGGCTGCGCAAGAATAGGCGCCCGCTGCGCGCACCGCGATTCGGCGGCACCACTCGCCACGCGTCGTAAGGCTCGTGCTGTGCTGACGCCCCTGCGCCCGTCGTGCCCGCGCACGCTGGGCGGCCAGCCGCAGATACCGTTCATCGGCCGGGCCGCCGCCGGCTTCTGCATCGGCGCCACCCAGTGCATGTTCAGCGCAGCCCCGAGGTCCATTGCCGCTCACCACGAAGATTGCCCTCAGGCTGCGTAGTCAAACGCGCAGCCGCAGCGATACACGCATCGGCGGTCAGTGCACCGGCGGCCGTCCCGCACGGGTGATCGAATCGCCTAACAGCCCGCATCGATAAACCGACCGAGGAGAGATCCTGATGTCCGCACGCAAAGAACTCGCGAACGCCATCCGCGCGCTCAGCATGGATGCTGTCCAAAAGGCCAAGTCCGGGCATCCGGGCGCACCCATGGGCATGGCCGACATCGCCGAAGTGCTCTGGAATGACTTCATGCAGCACAACCCGGCGAATCCCGATTGGGCGGATCGCGATCGCTTCGTGCTCTCCAACGGACATGGGTCGATGCTGCTTTACTCCCTGCTGCATTTGACCGGCTATGACCTCCCCCTGGATGAGCTGAAGCAGTTTCGCCAGCTCCACTCCAAGACGCCGGGCCATCCCGAGTACGGCTACGCCCCGGGCATTGAGACCACCACCGGCCCGCTCGGGCAGGGCATCAGCAACGGCGTTGGCATGGCGCTGGCCGAGAAGGTGCTGGCCGCCCAGTTCAATAAGCCGGGGCATGAGATCGTCGACCACTACACCTATGTCTTCCTCGGCGACGGCTGCCTGATGGAGGGCATCTCCCATGAGGCCTGCTCACTCGCGGGTGCCCTCGGGCTCGGCAAGCTGATCGCCTTCTACGACGACAACAACATCTCCATCGACGGCGAGGTGCGGGGCCACGGCGACGTGCCGGCTTGGTTCCTGGACGATACGCCGAAGCGCTTCGATGCCTACAACTGGCACGTCATTCCCGAGGTGGACGGCCATGACCCTGAGGCCGTCAAGGCGGCCATTGAGGAGGCCCAGGCTGTCTCGGACAAGCCATCTCTCATTTGCTGCCAGACCATCATCGGCTACGGCTCGCCCAACAAGCAGGGCAAGGAAGAGTGCCACGGCGCACCCCTCGGCGAGGACGAGATCGCCCTGACGCGGGAGGCCCTGGGCTGGGGCCACCCTCCCTTTGAGGTGCCGGACGACATCTACCAGGCATGGGATGCCCGCGAGCGTGGTGCCGTCGCCGAACAGGCCTGGAACGAGAAATTCGCAGCCTACAAGACCGAATTCCCCGCAGAAGCAGCGGAATTCGAGCGGCGCATGGCGGGCGCGCTGCCCGAAGACTTCGAGGCCAAGGCCGCGGCGTTCATCCGTTCCGTCAACGAGAAGGCGGAGAAGGTCGCCACGCGCAAGGCATCGCAGAACGCGCTGAACGGCTACGGCCCGATGCTGCCCGAGCTGCTCGGCGGTTCCGCGGATCTGGCCGGTTCCAACCTCACGCTCTGGTCGGGCGCCAAGGGCATCAAGCCAAATGACGCCAGCGGCAACTATGTGTACTACGGCGTGCGCGAGTTCGGCATGTCCGCGATCATGAACGGCGTCACGCTGCACGGCGGGTTCAAGCCCTACGGCGCGACCTTCCTGATGTTCATGGAGTACGCACGCAACGCCGTGCGCATGGCGGCGCTGATGAAGATCAACCCGATCTTCGTCTACACCCATGACTCCATCGGCCTTGGCGAGGACGGTCCCACCCATCAGCCGGTGGAGCAGGTGTCCATCCTCCGCCTGACCCCGCGCATGTCCACCTGGCGCCCCTGTGACGCGGTGGAAAGCGCCGTCGCCTGGAAGCTCGCACTGCAGCGCACCGGTGGGCCGACGGCCCTGATCTTCTCCCGCCAGGGTGTGCCGCACATGCCGCGTGACGAGGACCAAATTCGTGCCATCGAGCGCGGCGCCTACGTGCTGAAGGACTGCGACGGCACCCCGGACGCCATCATCATCGGCACCGGCACCGAGGTGGAGCTGGCGGTGCAGGCCGCCGAGCAGCTCGCGGGCAAAGGTCGCAAGGTCCGCGTCGTGTCTATGCCGAGCATGGATACCTTCGACGCCCAGGACGCGGCCTACAAGGAATCCGTCCTGCCCGACGCGGTCAGGGCGCGGGTCGCCGTGGAAGCGGGCGTCTCCAACCTCTGGCCCAAGTACGTCGGCATGCACGGCAAGGTGATCGGTGTGGACACCTTCGGCGAATCAGCTCCGGCTGCGGACGTCTACAAGGCGCTGGGCGTCACGGCAGAGGCGGTTGCCGATGCGGTGAACAGCCTCCTCTGAATGAGGGGCGAGGGGCTGGGGAGGACGACGCTTCTTGGCCGCCGGTCCCGCGAGCGCCCCGTGCCGCCGGTCCGATTTTTTCATTCGTCTCCCACTAGGAGTATTTGAGTATGACCCTGAAAGTTGGCATCAACGGCTTCGGCCGCATCGGCCGCATGGCCTTCCGCGCGATCAGCAAGGAGTTCCCGAACATCGAGGTGGTCGGGATCAACGACCTGCTGGACCCGGACTACTTGGCCTACATGCTCAAGTATGACTCGGTACACGGCAACTTCCAGGGCGATGTCGCCGTCGATGGCAGCAGCATGATCGTCAACGGCAAGTCCATTCGCCTCACAGCGGAGATGGACCCGGCCAACCTGAAGTGGGACGAGATCGGCGCCGAGCTGGTGATCGAGTGCACCGGCTTTTTCCTCACCGAGGAGACCTGCCAGAAGCACATCACCGCCGGCGCCAAGAAGGTCGTCCAGTCCGCGCCGTCCAAAGATGCGACGCCCATGTTCGTCTATGGCGTCAACCACGGCACCTACAGCGGTCAGGCGATCATCTCGGCCGCGTCCTGCACCACCAACTGCCTGGCGCCGGTGTCCAAGGTGCTGCACGACAACTGGGGCATCAAGCGCGGCCTAATGACCACGGTGCACGCGGCCACCGCCACCCAGAAGACCGTCGACGGCCCGTCGAAGAAGGACTGGCGCGGCGGTCGCGGCATTCTGGAGAACATCATCCCGTCCTCCACCGGCGCGGCCAAGGCCGTCGGCAAGGTGATGCCGGAGCTCAACGGCAAGCTCACCGGCATGGCCTTCCGCGTGCCCACCTCGGACGTCTCCGTGGTGGACCTGACCTGCGAGCTGGACAAGGGCGCCACCTACGACGACATTTGCGCCGCCATGAAGGCAGCCTCCGAGTCCGGCGATCTCGCCGGCGTGCTGGCCTACACCGACGAGAAGGTGGTCTCCACCGACTTCCGCGGTGCCAACACGCCGTCCGTCTTCGATGCCGGTGCCGGCATCATGCTCGATTCGACCTTCGTCAAGGTCGTCGCCTGGTACGACAACGAGTACGGCTACACCTGCAAC
>CAZGCI010000146.1:0-6525 GCA_964524185.1 uncultured Thiohalocapsa sp.
TACTGTATCGGCCCGGGGAGAAGTGAGCAACCAGCGCGACACCGGTTTTGGATGATCGACGCGCGAGGCTGCCGGTGGCGGCTGTTCTGCGGCATCTGGTGCGGCGGTCAGTGCGGGAGCACAAGGGCCGAGGGCCGCGGGCCGCGGGCCAAGGAGAGACCTGCGCCGCGCACACGCCCGCCTGCTCCCCCGCCCTGCATGACACTTCAGAAACAACACGACCATCACCGCAGACGGAAACAAGCGACGAAAAGCACGAAAGCAAGCCATCTCTCGCTTGCATGTCCGTAATTTTCGCGCTTTTCGCGTGTTTCGTCGTAAAAAGAAGATGCACCGCTTGTTGTTGAATCCTTTCTTAGCGACCCGTTTGGCATCACCCACACGCCGGCGCTTCCGGACCTCAAGCCCCCCAAACGAGGCAAGCCCTCACTTAACCCACACCCCCGCCCCGCTTGTCGAGAATCGCCGCATGCACCTCCGCCAAGGCGTCGTAGCGCCTCGGATAATCCAGGCGGTAGTGGATCGGCAGCTCGGCCAGGCTGGCTACCTGATCGAAGTGGGACGCCAGCCGCGGCTGCGCCTCCACGTCGAGCAGGAAGGAATGCTGCACCCAAGCCACCAGGGCCTCGGCAGGGCGCAGGGGTTCGATGGTGACGGTTTCGGCGCTACCGTCACCGAGAAAATACACCCGCCGCAGCGGTCGGGCCCGGTCGCAGAAGGGCACCTGCGCCCCGGCCAGGAAGCGCGCCTTGGGCGTGTAACAGACCGCCGGTGCAGTCTCGGCGCCGGGCTGTATCAGCGCGTCGGCGCTGTCTGCCCACAGGCGGATCGACGGGTGACTGGGCAGAACCGCATAGCCCTCCGCGCCCCGCTCCAACACCAGTCCGTCATCGGTCAAAAACCGAAAGCCATTCACCGCAAAGCTCGCCGCCAGCGTGGACTTGCCACGGCCGGACTCGCCTGCTAAGACGATGGCCCCCTCGCCCACCTCCACCGCGCTGGCGTGATAGACCTGCTGACCACGCTGACTCAGCGCCAGCGGCAGCACCTGGTTCAGATACAGATGCTGCGCCGTGCCCGTTGAGACCCCAGGCACCGGAAAGCCGGTCACCATGCCCGCGTCCGCCGCCACCTGGAAGTCCGCGAGCTGCGGAAAGCGCAGCAGATAGCCCCCATCCACACGGTAGAACTCCGTCCAGAGTGTGCCGTCCGGGAAGACCCAGGTGTGGAACGGCGCGCACGCCAAAGGCGCCTGCCGGCGCGGCTGTTCCATCTGCAGCGTGACTACTGGATTGTTTGAGGCCGCCAAGGGATTGCAACCGCGCTAAGAATCGATTCAACAACAAGCGGTGCATCTTCTTTTTACTACGAAATACGCGAAACACGCGAAACTTACGAAGATGCAAGCGACATCTGGACTACTTGCGTGTATGTCGCGCTTTTCGTCGTTTGTTTCCGGTTGCGGCCATATTCATGCTGTTTCTGAACTGTCACTCAGTGTTCGAATGGGGAGTGGAAGTGCCAAGGCGCCGTCGCCAGCGGCGGGCCGGGAGTCCCGACCTCGGCCCTCGGCCCTGGCCAGTGACCGACCCGCTGGCGAACCGCCGCCCCAGTCGCTCGTCGCTCTGAGGCACCAACCGCTAGAACCCGCCATCAACTCCGGCGCCTTCAGTTCCGACGTGCTCGAAGAGCTCCGCGAATGGCACCGACACCCCCAGGGCAGGAAAGTGGCAGTCCGCCTCCTCGGGCCGGTGCTCGTGAAACAACCAATCCGTGTTCGCCGTGCGCCGGAAGCTCTCCACGCGACGCGCCTGGATATCCACCAACACATACTCCTGCAGCGAGGGCAGCGTGCGATAGGCCACGAACTTCTCGCCACGGTCGAAGGCCGCGGTGGACTCCGACGGGACCTCCACGATCAGGGTCGGGTGCTCGATAAACTGGCTCGCGGCATGGTCCTGTGGGTCACAGGACACCATCACGTCCGGGTAGAAGAAGGCATCCGCCGCCTCGACCCGCAGCTTCAGGTCCGAGACGTACGCCTGGCAGGGACCGCCGCGCAGCCGCTGCTTGAAGGCCGCGAACAGGTTACCGGCCACCACCACCTGCTCGCGCCGCGCACCCACCATGGCGAAGACCTCCCCCGCGAGGTATTCATGCTTGTCCGGCTGCTGCGCTTCCCAGGCCAGATAGGCCTCGGCATCGACGCCGAACGACATCGCCAAACGCGTCATGACCGTCCCCGAGAAAACGCCGCTGCTAAGTGGCAGTTCAGAAACAAGATGAACATGACCGCAGACGGAATCAAACGACAGAAAGCGCGAAACGCGCGAAAACAATCAGGCTCTCGCGTGCATCTCCGGAAGGTTCGCGCTTCTCACGTGTTTCGTAGTCAAGAGAAGATGGACCGCTTGTTGTTGAATAGCTTCTAAGGAGCATACCGCGCTGCCACGTCGGCGGCATGGGTCAGGGCATCCGCGTGCCGAGGGAAGCGTTGTGGGAAACGCTCGCACAGCCCGTTGGCGATGGCCCCCAGGGAGGTCCGACCATCGAGTTGGGACAGCACGAAGTGATCCATCTCCGCGGCCTCTGCCGGCGGGGGGATGTATCCCGCCTCCCGCCGCTTCAGCTTCTCGAGCGCGATGGGCGTGCCATAGAAGGTGGACTGGCGGAAGCGGGCCTTGACCCGGTGGGGCTCGCCGTCCGCGGTGACACGCGTGTCCCAGCGCCATAGGTAATCGTCGTCCACCAGATTGGCCTGCAGCGTCACCGCAACCCGGTCGCCCGCGGACAGGGTCACCGGCTCCTGCAGCGGGAAGAAGGCCTGGCCGTAGATCAGTTCCGGTTGGCCCGGGGCGTTAGAGAAGCCGATGCCCTCGGCCAGCTCGGCATCGAACCAGACCACCAGCCCGTGCGTTGTGCCGGGGCGTTCCGCCGTCCAGGCCAGCGCGCCGGTTACGTCCGGCTCCTCGATGCTGCGATAGTCCAGGGTGGCCCACTGTTGGGGCGGGACCAGCAGTTGCTCGGCCTTGGCGTTGACCTTACGCCAGGTATTGACAACCAGCGGCTGGCCGGCACTCAGGTCCAAGCCGTAATCGTTTCGGCGCCAGGGTTCGGCGTAGGGGCGGTAGAGCTTGGCGTCCTCGATCAGCGCGGCCCAGAGCCGGTCGCGGCCGGGGATCAGCACGCCACCCGGGGCGAGCAGGCGTCGCCGCGCATCGGCGATGGCAGCGATGTGATGCTGAAGGAGCGGCAGGACACCGCGTAGATCGGAGATGATCACGTCAGCCGGTTGCGGCAGCGTGAGCGCAGTGGACAGGGTCTGATGGAAGTGGATCCGATCGCCGTATCCGTTGGCCCCGGCCATCGTGCGTGCCAACTCGATGGCGTCGTGAGGCTCGACGGCATGCACAGCGGCAGCCCCGAACTGGCGAGCCAGCAATGAGAAGATGCCTGTGCCCGCGCCGATATCCAGCACCAGGCTGCCCGGGCGCACGGACTGCCGCAACGCTCTGGCATAGGCATCCATGCGCGGCCGATCGGTGATCATGTCGCCATAGCTCTTAATGGAGTAACCGGTGGCTTTAGCCATGGCGATGCAGCTCGACGCTTGACCGACAACCGTACCCGGCAATTGCCGTGAAAAAAGGACCGGGGCGCCCATCGCGGTTGAGGCGGCCCAACTGCAGGGTATCCGAGCACAGGTTCCAGCCACCGTTGGACGACATCGCATGCGCGCGCCGGCCATCCGCCGACCCAAGGGCCATCCATCACAGCCACATCGCTCCTCGCATGTGCACCGGGTCTCGGAATCCAGCATGCCGGGCGTGCGTCGATCGCGAGCGCTGCGCAAGAGCCGCCAGGCAACTCCTTCGTCCGGCCAGCGAGCGGTCACCCGAAGCAATCAGACGCCCAGGCAGAAAAACGGATTGGCCGAGATGTGTCAGCACTGCAGCCCCGGCCACCGAATCTCCAGTGCAACCGGCCAACCGTTGGCTTGGATGTCGACGTCGACCGTCAGCGCAATCCAGCCAGGCGGATGTCGCTATGTACCGGTGCTGTATTGCAAGGCCCGACCCTGCTCATGCAACCCTGCTCATGCAACCCTGCTCATGCGCTCGATGCCGGCCTGCAGCATGCCAAGCCACCGACGTTTTGGGAATTAATTGAGCCTAATGGCCCCTTCACCCCGGCGACAGCGCCCCAGCCCTGGAAAGCGTTATGAGCGCTTGTCCATCTGGCCCTGGCCCATGGGGTTACCGGCTTCAGCCTCTCCCGCTGTACCTGACATTGTGAGGTGACGAACGGCGCCATATACCTTTAGACGGGCGGTTTGATAGGGGCGTTTTTTGTCTGCTCCCGTCGCTTGCTCAAGCTTATGCTTTACCTGTGGCATGCTCTTTCTCCACGTGAATAAGATTGAATTTAGGCTGCCGTGCGCTCTAAGCTTTCCGATTTTGGCCGATCTCTGTGCCGAGCCAACCAGGTGGCGAGGTGATTCGCCATATACACAGAGCCCTGCGCGTGTGAAACGCCTTCATCGTCAGCATTGACGCGCGCCAGCGGCCATTTCGCGTTGAGGTAGGGTCGCGTCGTCCCCCCGCTGCCCCCCGCCACTGGGCGACGCTTCTGCGCCGCACCGCGATTAGCGCCTGAGTGAAAGCCCATCCCAGGTGCTCCTTGCCAGTGCGCCAGCGCACGGCGTCGGGCAGCCGCCCCGTCATGGCGCGGCGCAACACGATCTTGGGCCAGCCGTTCGCAAGCTTCTGCTCGCCGGGAAGGGCAAGACAGAGCGCGACGACGCGCTGATCGAGGAAGGGGTCGCGCGGCTCGACCGACACAGCTGAGGCGACCCGATCATAGCGCTCTCGCCCTACGGTGACGTAGGGGTGATCGACGGAGCGTGCTCGCTCCATGGAGTACGCAGAACTCAACCCGCCTGAGCTGTATCCATCTAGGGCCCGCAGCCGTTCGCTGAGCCGCACGCGCTGTGCGAAATCCCGATCGATCAAAGATGTTTCGATATTTTTCTCCAGTCGTTGCCGAAGCCGGCGACTGTGGAGCGCGAGCTGATGCAGGCGACGAAGCGAGTTTGGCGCGGCGGCAGAGCGTGCCCCGCGATACAGCTCACGCCAGGCGGGATAGGCGTCCCCCCAGAACCGCTGTTGCCCGACGGCCTCACGGTAGGCCGTTCGCCACCGCCCGCGTCGGATCAGGCGGGCGATATGGCTGCCCTCGCCAAGCACAACGTCGCCAGCCACACCATCGAGTAGCACCTTGATGCCTGCGCGATGTGCTGCGAGGTACACAGCACGCGGGAGGGTCATGTGGTTATCGAAGGGCTCGTCGAGGTTCCAGGTAAGGCCCTCCAGCTCCGGCAGTAGCTCGTCCAGACGATCGTGCCGGATGAGATGCGGCTTCAGCCCATCCATGGTCAGCGCCGCATGGATGGTGCGCGTCTCGACGCAGGTCTCGGGGTCTGGCCCCAGGGCGGAGAACGTGGGCAACGGGCCGCGACCCTGATCGGCCAAAACATCCTTCGCGACCGCGACCACGGAGCCCGAGTCCATGCCGCCGCTGAGCATGGAACCAACCGGACCGTGGCTACGCAGCCGACAGCGCACGGCCTCGGTGAACACTTCCAGGAAGGCCTCGGCATAGGCTTCATTAGAGCGCAAGCGCAGCTCCTCGCCGGGTTCGAGCGTCCAGTAGCGTCGGATCTGCATCCGCTCCGGGGTCACGGAGACGCTGTGCGCCGGCGGCAGACGATAGACCTCCTCGAAGAAGGTGCTGGTCTTGTCGATGCCTTCGAGCTGGGTGACCAGGAAGTCGGCGATGCGGCCCTCGTTGATGCGGTAGGGCGTCTGCGGCAGCACCAGAATGGCCTTGGGCTCGGAGGCAAAGGCGAGGAAGCGGCCGGGGGTGTGATGGTAGTAGAGTGGCCGCATGCCGAAGTGGTCGCGTGCACAGAAGAGCGTGCGCCGTCGCGGGTCCCAGATGGCGAAGGCGAAGTCCCCAAGCAGGCGCTCGACGCAGCCCTCGCCCCAGGCGAGGTAGGCGGTCAAGATGATCTCGGCGTCGCCGATCGACGGGGCGCGCGCTTCGATGTCGAGGGCGGCCAGCAGCTCGGCGCGGTTGTCCAGGCGCACGTCGGCGGTGATGACGCAGCCGGTCTCGGCATGCTTGAGCGGCAGGCGCTCGAAGACGGCCTCGGGCGTGGTGGTCAGCAGGGTATGCCCCAACCCGATCGCGCCGTCGCGCCACTGACCGGTGCGATCCGGTCCGCGGCGTTCGAGCAAGGACGCCATGTTGCCCAGCTCACCGTCCGACACCGGGGCGCCATCCTGGTTGAAGAGGCCGAAGATGCCGCTCACGACGACACCCATGCCCCTGCCGCCAGCGGGCGGGCGAAGGGTGCGTAGCGCTCGGCCACGTCCGGCGCGTCGTTGAGGGGTTGGCCGGCGTATTCCACCCAGGCGTGGGCGAGGAGCTGGCCGTCGGTGAGCTGCACGCCGATGCGCAGAT
>CAZGCI010000147.1:0-6500 GCA_964524185.1 uncultured Thiohalocapsa sp.
CTCGGGCACGAGCGACGCACCTCGCTTGCCCGAAAACCCATGCGCGACGGGTATAAGGCGAGCGCCTCAACGGCGGCACCGCCAGGTGGGGCGATCGGCCATGGAGAGGACGCCCCAATGGATGAGGAGCAGGCGTGCATCCGCGGCATCGTGCCGATACCACTCCCAGGCCGAGCCCAGCCGGAAGCTGTAGCCCCAAGCATCCATATCTGCGCAGAGGCGCTCGGCACCGATGCCCGGCAGTTGGTCAGCGATGCCGATCTGTAGGTAGCAGACTGCGGCCTCCTCAGCATCGTCGCCACCTGCGTCGGTGTGCAACCGCTGCCGGCGCTCCTCCGTCATGCAGACGAAGTGGCAGGCCTCGTGCAACGCGGAGTGCAATGGCGTGTCGTCGCGGACAAATAGTCGATTGCTCACAATGCCGGCTTCCGGGGCCCCCCAGAATGATCCCGGGATGCTGCTGTCCGGTGCACTATGGACAAGCCTCAAGCCGAGGCGCGAGAGGGCCCAGGGCAGACCGTGGGTGGCTTGGGCAAGCATCATGCGGCGTCGATCAACGGGTTGGGGGCGGCGCAGCCATCGGGCTGGCCATAAAAGCGGTCGCGACATGCTAACAGGGCCGAGGGGTCGCTCGGAGCGCAGGCGCGACCGCCGCTTCATAAGTGCGCTCCCGACACCAGCCTAGGCGATGACAGGTGCAGTGCATCCGCCGCCGCTGGATGCGCGATGCGACCAAGCGCAGTCGGTCCGCTTGCGACGGAGCGCGGCAATGACCACGCGGGTGGCATGGCATCCTGGTCCGCGGATGCACTACGCTACGCTGCCAGAGGGTTATCCGACACAGGAGACGAACGTATGGCTAGACAAGGTGTGGATGAGCAGGCGACGCCGGCGATTCCGGATGCCGCTGTGACGTCCCGACCGCAGGTAGCCGCTGATTCGCTCAGGGGCGTGTTCGGCACAAGTGTGGTGCTCGGCGCGCTAGGTGTGGGCGCCGGGCTTGGACTCGCGGCGATGCTGACCTTGCAGGCACCGACTGCGGTGGAACCGGCCCTCGCCAACCTGCTCCACGCGATGGTCGGCATCAAGGCCCTCATTCTGGCGGGGGCGAGCGCCCTGGTGGCGATGCGCCTGCGCGGTCCCGTGGCGACCGCGAGCCTCGCGGGCTATGCCGTCGGGCTTGGCCTGTCCGCCGGTGCGCTCGTCTGGCTCTGGGGCTTGTCCGGGCTGCTCGCGGGCTCCGCGCTGTTTTATGGCGGGCTGATCCTGACCTACCTGACGGCGGGCCGCGATGGACGCCTCGGCGGCTTGCTGCGCATCCTTCCTCCCGCGCGCGCCGGGCGTTAGGTCATCGGCGGGCAGTCGCGGCGTCGGGCGCAGACCCAATGCCGGTGACGCGGCGCAACAACTCACGCGCCTGCGGCGGCATCGTAGCCCGCCTGCGTTCAACTCCGGATGGCGCAACACCATCCACATGTGTCCTTGCAACGGGCTTATTGCCCAGCTGTTCGGCTTGCAAATCCGGGCGCTAGCGGCTAGCGTGGCGGGTTGACCTAATCCCGTGGCGCGATGATCTGCGCCCTCGCAGCCAGCCGTTCGAGCATGCAAGCCCTCGTTGTCGACCAGCTCCGCAAAGTTTACCGTTCCGGCTTCGAAGCGCTAAAAGGCGTCGATCTGACCGTTGACGAGGGGGACTTCTTTGCGCTGCTCGGCCCCAATGGTGCCGGCAAATCGACGCTCATCGGCATCGTTACGTCCCTGGTCAACAAGACGTCCGGGCGCGTGCAGGTGTTCGGGCGCGACCTGGACCAGGAGCCCGAAGCGGTCAAGGCCGCGCTCGGGGTCGTGCCGCAAGAGTTCAACTTCAATATTTTTCTACCCGTCGCCGAGGTCGTTATCAACCAGGCCGGCTATTTCGGCATCCCAAGGCCGGAAGCGCGCCGGCGGGCTGAGTTCTACTTGAAAAAACTCGACCTCTGGGAGCGCCGGCGTTCGGAGATGCGGCTGTTGTCGGGCGGCATGAAGCGTCGGTTGATGATCGCCCGCGCCCTGGTGCACCGCCCGCGGTTGCTGATCCTCGACGAGCCAACCGCGGGCGTGGATATCGAGGTCCGCCGGGCCATGTGGGACTATCTGCGGGAGCTGAACGCCGAGGGCACCACTATCATCCTCACCACCCACTATTTGGAAGAGGCGGAGCGTCTGTGTCGCAATGTCGCGGTTATCGACCAGGGCCGTGTCGAGACCGTGGCCGAGACCCAGACCCTGCTCGCCGGCCTGGACTCGGAGACCTTCGTGCTCAACCTGAAGGCGCCGGTGGCCGCTGCGCCGATGCTTCCCGGCTTCACGCTCGTTGCGTTGGATGCGACCACACTCGAGGCGCAGTTGCGCCGTGGACAGTCCCTGACAGAGCTCTTTGTTGGCCTCGGCCGCGCTGGAGTCGAAGTCGCCAGTATGCGCAATAAACAGAACCGCCTAGAGCAGCTGTTTCTCGAGATGCTGGAACGCGGGCGTGGCGGCAGCGCCGCCCAGGCTGCATGAGCGAGCGCCGCAGGATGGCGCTGCAGCGCTGGCATCGCTACTGGGTCACTTTCCATACCCTGCTGCAGAAGGAGGTGCTGCGCTTTTCGCGGATTTGGGTGCAGACCATTTTGCCGTCGGCGATCACGACGACGCTCTATTTTGTCATCTTCGGCCGGCTCGTCGGCGATCGCATCGGCGAAATGGGCGGCTTTGCCTATATGGACTTCATCGTGCCTGGGCTGGCGTTGATGGCGGTCATTACCAACGCCTACAGTAACGTCGTCTCGTCCTTCTACTCGAGCAAGTTTTCGCGTTACGTGGAGGAGTTACTCGTCTCACCGGCACCGCCCTGGGTCATCTTGGCGGGGTACGTGTCGGGCGGGGTGGCCCGCGGCGTCATTGTTGGTATCGTGGTGATGCTGGTGGCCATGTTCTTCACCGATGTGTCTCCGCACAGCTGGGTCATTACCTTCTCCGTGTTCGTGCTGACGGCAATCCTGTTTGCCCTGGGCGGCTTCATCAACGCGGTGTTTGCCAATAGCTTCGATGACATCTCCATCGTGCCCACCTTCGTGTTGGCGCCGCTGACCTATCTCGGCGGTGTGTTCTACTCCATTGAGCTGCTGCCGGACTTTTGGCAATGGATGTCGCTGTTGAATCCAGTGCTGTACATGGTCAACGCCTTCCGTTACGGCCTGCTCGGCACCACGGATATCCCGCTGGCCACCGCCTTCGCGATCATCGCGGTGTTCATCGTCGTGCTCGGCGCGGTGAGTCTACGCCTGCTCCATCGGGGTGTCGGGATCAAACAGTAGCGGGCGGTCAAACAATCTAGCGAGGCGCTGCCTCAGACCGACGAGCGACGAGGGCGCCGGCACGCCAGTGGGTCGTTCATTGGCCAGGGCCAAGGGCCAAGGGCCGAGGGCCAAGGCGCGGATGCACAGTCCTGGCGTTTGCGGTTGCGCCTCGGCCCTCGGCCCTTTTCCCCTTGCCGGCGCCTGGCACACGACGCCGCGTGGGACATTTGACGCCTCTGCAAACATCTGGCGCGGCCGGACAATCTAGGGTGCTTGATGGGGCCAGGGGTTTGCAGGGGGTGGGCTGCGGCGGGTACGTGCTAGAATCGGTGTACGAAGTGCGGTTTAAACTACTGAAGCAGCTCAGGGCTCGACCCGCTCTGTCGCGCTGCGGCTCGCACTGTCGGTGCCGCGCAGCGCCATGCGACAGCAGTGCGCCGCCGCCACCAGCCTCCACAACCAGCAGCCATGTCCCAGCGTCGATCTCCCCATCCTAAGTCCGCCTCCGTCCGGCATCGCCGGGGACGTCGCCCGCCGAAGCAAGGCATCGGGCTCTTTGGCCTAACGGTGCGTGCGCTACTGCTGCTGACGCTCGGCGTGGGTCTCGCGGCGGGCCTGTATGGGGTGCATCTCGACAAGGTCGTGCGCGCCAAGTTCGAGGGCAAACGCTGGGCGCTGCCCGCGCGCGTCTATGCCCGGCCGCTCGAGATCTACGCCGGCAGGGCGCTGACCGCGGCGGAGCTCGAGGACGAGCTCGGCCGCCTCGGCTACCGGGACGACGCGCAACTGGCGCGCCCCGGCAGCTATCACATCACCGGCGGGCGTGCCGCAATCCGCACCCGCGATTTCCGTTATTGGGACGGCTTCGAGCCGGAGCGCTATCTGAGCGTGGAGTTGAGCGGTGGGGTCGTCAGCGATGTCTCCGACGGGAGCGACGCGACGCCGCTCGCCCTCGTGCGCTTGGACCCAGCACTCATCGCGAGCATCTACCCGACCCATAACGAAGACCGCGTCCTGCTGCGTCGCGAACAGTTGCCGGCACGCTTGGTGAAGACCCTGCTCGCGGTGGAGGATCGCAAGTACTATCAGCACCACGGCATTGATCCGCAGGGCATCCTGCGCGCCGCCTCCGCAAATCTGCGCGCCGGTCGCACCGTCCAGGGTGCTAGCACGCTCACCCAGCAGCTGGTGAAGAACTTCTACCTGACTCAGGAGCGCACGCTGGAGCGCAAACTGATCGAGGCCTACATGGCCGTGCTGTTGGACTGGCGCTACGACAAGGATGAGATCCTCACTGCCTATGCGAACGAGGTCTACCTTGGCCAAGATGGGAACCGCGCGATCCACGGCTTCGGGCTAGCGAGCAAGTTTTACTTCGACCGGGACGTCGACGAGCTGGACATACCGCAGACGGCTATGCTCGTCGCCGTGCTGAAAGGACCGTCAGACTTCAATCCGCAGCGCAACCCGGAGCGGGTAATCGAGCGCCGTAATCTGGTCATCGACATGATGGCCCATCACCGCATCATCTCGCGCGCCGAGGCGGAAACGGCCAAGGCGACGCCGCTGGGGGTAGTGGAGGGCGGTGCCCGCCCCAGCGGCGAATATCCTGCGTTTATCCAATTGGTTCGCCGCCAGCTTCGCCGTGACTATCGCGAGGAGGACCTGCGCTCTGAGGGTCTGCGCATCTTCACAACGCTGGACCCCCTCACCCAGGCGCAGGTCGAGGCTGCCGTCACCCAGCGGATGCCCCAGCTGGACCGCGGACGTGGGGTGCCAGTCGGCACGCTTGAGACTGCCGCTGTGGTGACCTCCGTGGCCCATGGCGAGGTGCTCGCTGTGGTCGGCGGGCGTGAGCCAGGCTATGCGGGCTTCAACCGGGCGCTGGATGCCGTGCGTCCCATCGGCTCCCTGATCAAACCGGTCATCTACCTCAAGGCCCTGTCGCAGCCAGAGCGCTATTCCCTGGTGACACCCATCCAAGACCGGCCCGTGAACCTGCGGGTCGCTGGCGTGGTCTGGAGCCCAAAGAACTTCGATCACAGCGTACACGGCTCTGTGCCGCTGTACCGGGCCCTGGTGAAGTCCTATAACCTCGCCACGGTGAATTTAGGGCTGGCGCTCGGTGTCGATGAGGTGGCGGGCTTGCTCAAAGACCTCGGCGCTGTCCGCCAAATCGATCGCGTGCCGGCCATGCTGTTGGGCTCGGTTTCGTTGCCGCCGGTGGAGGTGGCCCAGGCCTACCAGACCATTGCTTCCGGCGGGTTCCGGGCGCCGCTGCGCGCCATTCGCGAGGTCCTCGACGCGTCCGGTCGGCCGCTGAACCGCTACCCGCTGGCGGTGGAATCCGTGGTGTCCACTGAGGCCGCCTATTTGACGCAATGGGCGATGCAGCGCGTGGTGACCCAAGGCACTGCCACCTGGCTCAAGCAGCGTCTGCCCGCCGGCCTCACCGTTGCCGGGAAGACCGGCACCACCAATGACATGCGCGATAGCTGGTTTGCGGGCTTCACCGGCGACAAGGTGGTGGTGTCTTGGGTTGGGCGCGACGACAACAAGCCCATGGGGTTAACCGGCTCCACCGGCGCCTTACGGGTCTGGGGGGATATCGTCGCCAGCATCGACACTCAGCCTCTGATGACGGTCGCCCCGGAGGGCGTGGTGGCCTCTGGCGCCTGTGGCCGCTCCGTGCCCTACATTCAGGGCTTCGGAGGCAGCGCCTGTGGTGGCAGCAGTCCGGCGCGCCAAACGAACTCGCCTGCCGTGGCGGAGCGCCCCGCCGCCCCAGCCAAGGTGTCAGCCCCAGCCGACCCGGTGGTGGCCCAAAAGTCGCAAGCCAGGCCAGCGCCACGCGCACGGCCAGCTGCACCTGAGAGAGCGGCGCGTGAGCGCGAGCCCAGTCCTTTCCTGAGTGATTTTTACGGTAACTAAGCGATGTTTGAGCGCCTGCGGTCCGGAATCCTTGTGCTGCTGCTCGCTGCGCTGGTGACCGGCTGTGCCATGCAGGGGCGCAGCGAGCCGCCGGCGCCCGTGTATGAATCGTCGCAGCGACCGGCCTCGGTGGAGACCGCAGCGCCAGAGCCGCCGGTGCCGGAGCCCGCGCCGGCGCCGAAGCCAAGCCGCCCCGCCCCCGCCCCCGCACCCGAGCCGATGAAGGTTTACGCCTCGACCCCCCCAGAG
>CAZGCI010000148.1:0-5886 GCA_964524185.1 uncultured Thiohalocapsa sp.
TCGTCTGTGTCCAGCGCCGCAGATATCGGCTGTGCTAGATGTGTGTAATAGTCAGATGACGAGCATGCGCGACCAGCCGCGAGTCCTGCTCATCGCTGGCCCCAATGGCGCCGGCGAGGCCACCTTCGCCCAAGCGTTTCTGTCAGCCGCGGCCGACTGTGCTCTGGCTCCCACGCTCCGGCGTGGGAGCAATCACCGACGCCCCAGCGTCGCGTCAGGCCGGCAGGCCCGAGCCAGTACCGGCTTCCTGGTCGTCTGGCGCGATGGCAGAATCATCGAAGAGCCTGTCGCAAGATGCCCTCGCGATGATTTGAAAGAGCGCGCATGACCCGAGTCTCCGTCAGCCCCGACGTCCTACGCTGGGCACGCGACCGCGCCGGGCTGCTGCCCGAGGACCTCGCGGGCCGCTTCCCGAAGCTCGCGGCCTGGGAGCGCGGCGAGCTGTCGCCGACCTTTAAGCAACTGGAGGCCTTTGCGAAGGCCACCCACGTGCCCTTCGGCTTCCTGTTCCTGCCGGAGCCGCCGGATCTGCCGATGCCGATCCCGGATTTCCGCACCTTGCGGAATCGGGAGCCGGGCCCGGTCAGCCCGGACCTGTTGGATACGATCTATGCCATGCAGCGCCGCCAGGCGTGGCTGCGCGAGGAGCGGCTGGATTGCGACGCGGAGCCGCTGGCCTTCGTCGGCAGCGCCCGGCTGTCGGACGACCCGGGAGCGGTGGGGCGGGAGATGCGACGGCTGCTCAGGCATGGCGACGGCTGGGCCGCGCGGGTGCGGGCCTGGCAGGAGGCCGTCAGCGCCATGCGTGCCGCGATCGAGGAATTGGGCGTCATCGCGGTGATCAACGGCATTGTCGGCAACGACACCCACCGCCCGCTGAACGTCGAGGAGTTCCGGGGCTTCGCGCTCAGCGACGCGCT
Organism: uncultured Thiohalocapsa sp.; assembly: GCA_964524185.1. Taxonomy (GTDB): domain Bacteria; phylum Pseudomonadota; class Gammaproteobacteria; order Chromatiales; family Chromatiaceae; genus Thiohalocapsa. The sequence goes on from CAZGCI010000148.1 coordinate 921, forward strand.
GGCGCCGCTGATCTTCGTCAACGGCGCGGATGCCAAGTCGGCGCAGCTGTTCACGCTGGCCCATGAGCTTGCCCACCTGTGGCTCGGTGCCGAGGGGGCGGGGCTGTCCGGGTTCCCCGGCATCTTCCCGGACGACGGGCGCGTGGAGACCTTCTGCGACCGGGCCGCGGCGGAGTGCCTGGTGCCGGCGGCGGAGCTGCGGACGCTGTGGCCACGCGTGAAGCGCGACGTCGCGCCGTTCGAGCGTCTTTCCAGCGCATTCAAGGTGAGTCCCATCGTCACCGGGCGCCGGGCTATGGACCTGGGGCTCGTGGACCGCCAAGTGTTCTTCGACTTCTACGATGCCTACGTCCAGCGCGAGCGAAAGCAGACGGCTCGGGTTGCCGGTGGCGGCAGCTTCTACAACAACCAGAACGTCCGTGTTGGTCGGATGTTTGCCATCCAAGTGATGCGCGCGGCCAAGGAAGGGCGCATCGGCTTCAAGGAGGCTTATGACCTAACCGGATTGAACGGCGGCACCTTTCAGGAGTATGCGCGCCGCATCGGCGTGGAACTGCCATGACGCCGGAACCAGTCTACGTCGTCGACTCCGACGTCTTCATTTCGGCGAAGAACGGCTACTACGCATTTATGATTTGCCCCGGCTTCTGGGACAGCCTCCTCTACCATCACGAGCATGGGCGTGTGCACAGCCTGGACCGCATCCAGCAGGAGTTGCTCGCGGGGCGCAAGGATGAGGACCTGGTCCAGTGGGTAAAGAAAGATGTGCCGGACGAGTTTTTCGTTCCGACCCAGGATGCCGAAGTCATCCGAGCCTATCAGGACATCATGCGCTGGGCGCAACGCAACCCGCAGTATGTCGACAACGCCAAGGCCAAGTTCGCGACCGAGGCTGACGGCTGGCTGGTGGCCCATGCGCGCGTTACGGGTGCGCACGTCGTGACCAATGAGCAACCCCGGCCTCAGGCGCGCAACCGCATCCTCTTGCCGGATGTGTGTAATCAGTTCGGAGTAACTTTCCACGACACCTTTGCCATGCTCAAGTCACTGCGTGTGCGCTATGACTTCGCGAGGGAGGGCTAATGTCCGGGCATGACGAAGCCGCATTCGAGACCGCCATCGAGGCCAGTCTGACCAGCGCCGGCGGCTACGAGCCGCGCAAGCCGACGGACTACGACGCGTCGCTCGCGCTGTTTCCGGCTGACGTGATCGGCTTCCTTCAGGACAGCCAGCCAACCGGCTGGGGGCAGCTCGAAGCCCTGCTCGGCGACAAGACCGCGGGCACGGTGCTGGACGCGTTGGTCAAGGAGCTGGCGCTGAAGGGCTCGCTACACGTGCTGCGCCACGGTTTCCGGTGCTACGGCAGGACGCTCAGGCTGGCCTATTTCCGGCCCAACTCCGGCATGAACCCGGAGGCGATGGCCCGTTACGGCAAGAACCGGCTCAGCATCACGCGGCAGGTGGGCTTCACGTCGGTGCTGAAGAGGCCGGGAGGCGGCCACAAGCGCTGCGTCATCGACGTGACCCTGGCCGTGAACGGCCTGCCGGTGGTGACGGCGGAGCTGAAGAACCCGCTCACCGGCCAACGCGCGGCGGACGCCGTCAAGCAGTATCAGACCGAGCGCGACGGTCGCGACCTGCTGTTCGCATTCAAACAGCGCGCGCTGGTGCACTTTGCGGTGGACCCGGACGCCGTCTGGATGACCACCCAGCTCAAGGGCAAGGAGACGGTCTTTCTGCCCTTCAACCGCGGCCACGACCACGGCGCCGGCAACCCGCCGGTCGAGGGCAACTGGAAGACGCACTACCTCTGGGAACACGTCCTCGCCGCCGACAGCCTGCTCGACATCCTGCAGCGCTTCATGCACCTGGAGGTGAAGGAGAAGCCGGTGCGCACCGGCAAGGGTGTGCGCACGCTGCGCAAGGAGGCGATGATCTTCCCGCGCTTCCACCAGCTCGACGCGGTCCGCCAGCTGGTGGGGCACGCCCATGCCCATGGTGCCGGGCGCAACTACCTGGTGAAGCACTCTGCGGGCTCGGGCAAGTCGAACACCATTGCCTGGCTCGCGCATCGGCTCGCCAACCTGCACGACGCCAACGACCAGAAGGTCTTCCACTCCGTGGTGGTGGTCACGGACCGGCGCGTGCTGGACCAGCAGTTGCAGAACACGATTTACCAGTTCGAGCACAAGACCGGCGTGGTGGAGAAGATCGACGAGGACACCCGCCAGCTCGCCCGCGCCCTGGGGCAGGGCACGCCGATCATCATCACCACCATCCAGAAGTTCCCGTTCATCGCGCGCGCGCTGTCGCGGCTGGAGCGCGATGGCGAGGCGGTGCAGATCGACACCGCCGGCAAGCGCTTCGCGGTCATCGTCGACGAGGCCCACTCCTCCCAGAGCGGCGAGACGGCGCGGGAGCTGAAGGGCATGCTGAACCGCGACGGCATCGAGGCGGCCATCGCCGCCCAGCTGTCTGACGAGGAAGACGATGACGCGAATGATGCGGTCGGGGCTGCCGTGCTGCGCGACGCGCTGCGGCGCGGTCGGCAGCAGAACTTGAGCTTCTTCGCCTTCACCGCGACGCCCAAGTTCAAGACGACGCTGCTGTTCGACGAGCCGGGGCCGAGCGGCGCCGCACCCTTCCACGAATACAGCATGCGCCAGGCCATCGAGGAGGGCTTCATCCTCGACGTGCTCGCCAACTACACCACCTACAAGCGCTTCTTCGGCCTGATCAAGCAGGTGGAAGACGACCCGCAGGTGCCGCGCAAGCAGGCCGCAAAGACCCTGACGCGGTTTCTGGAGCTGCACCCGGTGAACATCGAGCAGGTGGTGTCGGTGATCATCGAGCACTTCCGGCTCTACGTGATGCACGAGCTCGGCGGGCGCGCGAGGGCGATGGTCGTCACCGGCTCCCGGCTCGCCGCGGTGAGATACAAGCTGGCCTTCGACCGCTACATCAAGGACCAGGGCTACACCGGTATCCGCTCGCTGGTGGCCTTCTCCGGCAGCGTTGAAGACCCGGACAACCCGGGCAGCGCCTATACCGAGGTGGCGATGAACCAAGGGTTGCCGGAGCGCGAGCTGCCGGAGGCCTTCGAGCGCGATGATTACCGGGTGCTGCTCGTGGCCGAGAAGTACCAGACAGGTTTCGACCAGCCGTTGCTGCAGACCATGTATGTGGTCAAGCGCCTGGCTGGCGTGCAGGCGGTGCAGACGCTCTCGCGCCTGAACCGCACCGCGCCGGGCAAGACGCGCACCTTCGTGCTCGACTTTGCCAACGAGGCAGACGACATCTACCAGGCCTTCAAGCCCTACTACGAGTCGACCCCCATCGGCGAGAACGCGGACCCGCACCGGCTGACGGAGCTTCAATACAAGCTGCTGGAGTGGGCCGTGTTCACGTCCGCCGATGTCGATGCCTTCGCGACCGTCTGGTATCGCGGCAAGCGGGAGCACTCGGGCAGCGAGCACAAGCAGATGAACGCAATTCTGGATGCGGTAGTCGCACGGTTTCCGGATCGTAACGAAGACGAGCAGGACGACATACGCGGCCAGTTGACGGCGTTCCGGAACCTCTATGCCTTTCTGTCGCAAATCATTCCCTACCAGGACAGCGAGTTGGAGAGGCTCTACACCTTCGTGCGCAATCTGCTCGCCAAGCTGCCGCCGCCGGGCGACGGTCAGCGCTTCGAGCTGGATGATGAGGTTGCGCTGCGCTATTTCCGCGTGCAGCAGGTGACCGAAGGCTCCATCGACTTAGGGGCAGGCGACGCCTATCCGCTGAAGGGGCCAACCGACGTTGGAACGGGCAGCGTCCACGACGACCCGGTGCAGCTCTCGACCTTGGTGGCGAAACTCAACGAGCGCTTCGGGACGGACTTCACCGAGGCCGATCAGCTCTTCTTCGACCAGATCCGCGCCAGCGCGGAGCAGAACGCGCGGATTGTCGAAGCGGCGCGGGCCAACACGCTCGATAACTTCTCGTCCTTCCTGGGTCGCATGCTCGATGAGCTATTCATCGAGCGCATGGAGGGCAACGAGGACATCTTCTCAAGACTCATGTCCGACCCAGCTTTTCGGACCGAGGCGCAACAGCAGTTGGCGCGAGACATCTTCGGCCGGGTCCGACAGCTAGATGAGTAGGTGATGCTGCGCGACAGCGACACGGAGCAGTGCCACGGTAAGGGGGCGACTAGCTGACCCTGCGCCGCATGCAGGGCATGCGGTATAGCGAAGATGCGCATTGGGCACGCGCAGTGCTAGTGATCAGCCCTCCGCCAGGGCTTTAGCCATTATGATTCAACCATGGCCCAAGCCCGCTGCACTGCCGATGCCCAAGGCCGCGCCATCGCATCGGTTGCGACCTGACGCATGCCGGACGACGCGAGACCAGCCGAGGGCGACCCGCCTGGCCCGCAGGGCCGCGGCAGCAGCGCCGTTCAGCAGCTATTGGACCATGCACTGCTGCTGGATCTGGAGACCGGTGCCGGCGGCGCGGTGCACAAGATCGGCGCCTTGCGGGGCGGCGGGGACGACGGGCGGGCGTTTCGGCGCGAGGGCCGCTTCGAGCTGGGCCGAGCGCTCGCTGAGCTGACCGACTTCGCCGGCGATGCCCGCTGGATCATCGGCCATAACCTGCTCGGGCACGACCTGCCGACCCTACGCGCCCTGGCACCGACGCTGGCGTTGCTACGCCGGCCCATCATCGACACCCTGTACCTCTCGCCGCTGGCCTTCCCGCAAAACCCCTATCACCGGTTGGTGAAGGACTACAAGCTGGTGCGCGACAGCCGCGCCGACCCGGTGGCGGACTGCCGGCTCGCGGCACGGGTGCTCGGCGAGCAGTGCGGGGAACTCACCCGCCGCCTCGCCATTGATCCGGGCGAGGCGGACCTGCTGGCCGTCCACCGCTTCTGCTTCCAGGGCGCCACGCTGCTGGACGACAACCCCACCGGCGGCGA
>CAZGCI010000149.1:0-5809 GCA_964524185.1 uncultured Thiohalocapsa sp.
GCGCGGGCTGCCCGTGTTGGTGGACCCGAAGGGCCGGGACTTCTCACGCTATCGTGGCGCGACCCTGCTGACGCCGAATCGTGCCGAGTTGGCCCATGCGACGGGCGCCGATCCGGCCGATCTGGACGGGCTCTTGGCGCAGGCGGCGGCGCTGCGCGAGGCGCTCGGTATCGAGCAACTCGTGGTGACCCTGGGTGAGCTCGGCATGGCGCTGCTGGCTGCCTCCGGCGGGGCACCGGTGCGGGTGCCGGCGGTGGCGCGGGAGGTGTTCGACGTCTCCGGCGCCGGCGATACCGTGATCGCGAGCATCGCCGCAGGCCGCGCGGCCGGCCTGCATCCATTGGACAGCGCGCATCTCGCGAACCTCGCAGCGGGCGTCGTGGTCGGGCACCGCGGCACCGCGGCCATCACGGCGGCGGAGCTGGCCGCCGCCATCGCCGGTGAGGCGGCGCTGGAGCAGGCCGCCAAGGTCCGCACGCCCGATGCAATGCGGGCGCAGATACAGGCCTGGCGCACGGCCGGGGAGCGCATCGTCTTCACCAACGGCTGCTTCGACCTGCTGCACGTCGGCCATGTGACTTACCTGGAACGGGCGCGTCGCCACGGGCAGCGGCTGGTGGTGGGGCTCAATACGGACCGCTCAGTGCGGGCGCTGAAGGGGCCGGCGCGCCCGCTCATCGGCGAGCAGGACCGCGCCCGGGTGCTGGCGGCGCTGGCGGCGGTGGACGGCGTGGTGCTGTTCGATGAGGACACGCCCCTCGAGCTGATCCGCACGCTGCGCCCGGACGTGCTGGTCAAGGGCGCGGATTATCGCGAGGACGAGGTCGTCGGCGCCGCCGAGGTCAAGGCCTGGGGCGGTCAGGTGGTGCTGGTGCCGCTGGTGGCGGATCAGAGCACATCCGGCATCGTCGCGCGTTTGCGCCGGAGCGCCTGATGCATGGGCGTACCTGCTGACGGAGGCGGGCCTGAGCCGCTGCGCGCGGCGGATCGCGCAGGAGAGTGAAAGGGTCGGCAGCCTGATCATGCTGCTCTGGTGTGTTGCGGGGCGGTGTTGGTTGACAGAAATCGCCTTCGGCGGTTGCCGGAAACTTTTGTACCAGATGACGCCGGATTGACGTTCGCCTTCAAGGAGTGCTGGGCAGAGCATAGCAAGCTATGTGACCGCCAGCACGACGCCGAAGGCGGGCGTCAAGACAAGTCAGATGGTATGAAAGTTGACAGAAATCGCCTCAGCCCTCGCCCGGCCAATGGTCGAGGTCGAGCAGCGCGTCGATGCTGTAGGGGCAGGCGGACGGGAATGTCGCCTCGGGCAGGCCGGTCTCGTTGGCGGCGTTAAAGATAGCGTCCGGATAGATCTCGGCGACGAACTCAGGCAGGCGTCGGCGCAGGCTGGGGCTGTCATTGAGCAGATCCCTAACGGACGTGCGCCCATTGTAGATAGAGCCTCGCCAGCTGCTGCTGAGCTGTTCAGGTTGGAACTGCCACTTGAGGAGATGGAGCATCACAACCGCCAAATGGCTCCCGATCGCGCGGACGTCGCTGCGCGCCATATCCTCCAACTCCTCGGCGATGTTCTCCGCGTCCAGCGCGTCGAGCTGACCCGCGCGGAGGAGTGCTGCGTTCTCGAGCAGCCAACGGACATAATCACGCTCGTATAGCGAGGATAGGGGTCCGCTGTCAGGGGTGTCGTGCTGCGGCTTGGGCCTGGCAAGGGCGGACATGGTGTGTCGACTTAGGGTGCGGAAACGAAGGCGTTCGTAGCTTGCTTGAGCGCAACAGATGTTTGCAGATGTGTCAAGTGTTCGACGCCGCGTCGTGTGCCACGCGACGGCAGGGGGAAGGTCCGAGGGCCAAGGGCCAAGGCGCAGACGCACAGCCCTGACATGAGCGGTTGCGTCTCGGCCCAGGGCCCAGGGCCCTGGGCCCTGGGTCCTTGGCCCTTGGTCCTTGGCCAGTGAACGTGCCTCTGACGTGCCGGCGCTCTGGTCGCTCGTTGGTCTGAGGCATCCGCCTCCCTAAGACTCCGGCATCGGCAAGCCGGCTTCGCCGGCGGACTGCGCGCGCTCGGCCCTGCAGTCCAAACCGCCCATCTCGAATTCCCGGCAGGGCAGGGGCCGCAGCGCGTAGATGCTGCAGCGCATGGCGCGGCGGTCCAGCGCCGCGCACCAACCATCGTCGAGCCGGCGCATGACCAGATAGCCCTCGGCGTCCGTGTCGGTCAGGTGCGGGGGGATGTCATGGTCACCGATACACAGCACTTCGAGCCGGCAGCAGGCGGCGGGGCAGGTGGTGCAGGAGATGGTCATAGCGGCCGAGCAACGCCTCACCGGCTGAGAGGCTCAAACCCCATGTTCTCGGGCTGCTCGGTCATCAGGCCAATCGGCTCCAACCCATTACTCAGTCGCGCGATAGTACTTCGCCAGCTCCGTTTCGGACACGCGTGTGAGCATGTCCCGCGGGAAGGCGCTCAACAGCTCCCAGGCCAGGTTCAGCGTCGCGTCGATGCTGCGATCCTCGGCCTCGTCCTGAGCGACGAAGCGCTTGTCGAAGTCATCGGCAAACTTGAGGTAGCGCCGATCGCGCTCGGAAAGCTCGTCGGCGCCGATGATGCTGGCGAGGTTACGTGTTTCCAGCGCGCGGGCGTAGAGCGCGTAGAGCTGGGAGGCGACGTGGGGGTGGTCTTCGCGGGTGTCGTCCTTGCCGATGCCGTCCTTCATCAGCCGCGACAGGCTCGGGGAGATATGCACCGGCGGGTAGATGCCTTGGTTGTTCAGCTCCCGCGAGAGCACGATTTGCCCCTCGGTGATGTAGCCCGTGAGGTCCGGAATGGGATGGGTGATGTCGTCCGAGGGCATGGACACCACCGGCATCATGGTGATGGAGCCATGGCGCTCATGGATGCGCCCACAGCGCTCGTAGATCTCGGCGAGGTCGGAGTAGAGGTAACCCGGATAGCCCTTGCGCGCCGGCACGTCGCCCTTGGCCGTGGCCACCTCGCGCAGCGCCTCGGCGTAGTAGGTCATGTCGGTCATGACCACGAGCACGTGGCGGTCTAGGTCGTAGGCCAGGTACTCGGCGGCTGTCAGCGCCGTGCGTGGCAGGGTGAGGCGCTCCACGGGCGGATCATCGGCCAGGTTCACGAACATCACCACGTTGCGCAGCACGCCGGAGTTGGCGAACTCGTCGCGGAAGAACTTCGCGTCTGCATAGCTGACGCCCATGGCTGCAAAGACGATGGAAAAGCTCGTGTCCTCGTCCTTGAGCTTGGCCTGGCGCACGATCTGCGCCGCGAGCCGATTGTGCGGCAGGCCGGAGCCCGAAAAGATCGGCAGCTTCTGCCCGCGCACCAGGCTGTTCAGCCCGTCGATGGTGGAGATGCCGGTCTGGATGAACTCCCGCGGATAGGTGCGTGCGGCGGGATTGATGGCGGCCCCGCCCACTGGTCGGCGGGTGTTGGAGAGCACCGGCGGGCGCCCGTCCCGCGGCTCGCCCAAGCCGTTGAACTCGCGACCGAGGATCTCCGGCGACAGCGCGATCTCCACGGGCTCGTCCAGGAAGCGCACCCAGATATCTTCAATGGCCAGGTCGTCGATGCCCTCGAACACCAGGATCAGGACCTCCTCGTCGGCAGCGCGTATCACCTGACCGTCGCGGGTGGCGCCGGCGCTATCGGTGATTCTCACCCGGTCACCGAAGGCCACCCCGGGGGTCTGCCGTACGGCGATGAGGCCGCCGTAGGCTTCGCTGACAGTGCGATATTCCTTGATGCTCATGATCGTGCGCTTTTTGGTTGGGGCGTGGCCGTTGATGCCGGGTGTGGGCGGCGAGGGCGGTTCAGGCTAATCGGTGCTCTGCTTTGCATACTCCAGCCGAATGCCCTCGAACGCCTGCTCCACCTCCTGTGCGAAGGCGCGAATCTCTGCCACCTGATCGCTGCTGAAGAGGCTCTTGCAGCGCCTGGCCTTGGAGAGCTGGGGCAGCTCGGAGAGTTCGCTCACCGGCACGCCCAGCTCGATCAGCGCCATGCCCTTGTCATAGATGGACAGCGCCAGATCCAGCAGCGCGAACTGCTTGTCGGGCGAGCAGAAGGTGTCCACGTCGTCGAGTGCACTCTGCTGGAGCACGCCCTCCTTCACCAGCGCGGCGCCCTCCAGCTGCCAGCGCTGCGCGTCGGACAGGGCCTCGGGGCCCACCAGGTTGACGATGCGTGAGAGCTCCGCGTCGCGGGCCAACAGCGCGAGCGCCTCGGTGCGGCGCCGTTCCCAGCGGCGGTCGACCTCCTCGTGCCACCACTCGGCGGCGGTGTGCACGTGGGCCGAGAAGCTGGTCACCCAGTCGATGCTTGGGTAATGGCGAGCGTCGGCCAGCTCCTTGGACAACGCCCAAAAGGTCTCGATGATGTCCTTGGTATGGCTGGTGACGGGCTCGGAGAAGTCGCCACCAGGCGGAGAGACCGCACCAATCAGGGTGACGGAGCCGGCGCCGGCGCCATAGGTTTCCACGCGGCCGGCGCGCTCGTAGACGGCGGCCAGGCGGGAGGACAGATAGGCCGGATAGCCTTCCTCCACCGGCATTTGGCCTAGCCGGCCGGAGACCTCACGCAGGGCCTCTGCCCAGCGGCTGGTGCTGTCCGCCAGCATGACGACGTCATAACCCATGTCGCGGTAGTACTCCGCCATGGTGAGGCCGACGTACACCGACGCCTCACGTGCCACCACCGGCATGTTGGACGTGTTCGCCACCAACAGGGTGCGCTCCATCAGCTTGCGCCCGGAGTAGGGGTCTTCGAGCTTCGGGAAGCTCTCCAGCACGTCCACCAATTCGTTGCCACGTTCGCCACAGCCGACGTAGATGACGATGTCGGCATTGGACCAGCGCGCGATCTGCTGCTGTACCACGGTCTTGCCGGCGCCGAAGGGACCGGGCACGGCGCCCTTGCCGCCTTTGAGCTGCGGGAAAAAGGTGTCGATGACGCGCTGGCCCGTGATCAGAGGCGAGACGCCGTCGTCGCGCCGCAGATAGGGCCGCGGGCGACGCACCGGCCAGCGGTGGTAGAGGCTGAGCCGCTGGCTGTTACCCTTGGCATTGCGCACATGGGCGATGGTGGATTCGATGTTGTATTCGCCTGCGGGCGCCACTTCTTCGAGCTCACCGCGGATGCCAGGCGGCACCAGCACCTTGTGCAAGACGGTCTCGGTCTCCTGCACCGTGCCGAGCACGATCCCAGGCCCGATCGCTTGGCCGAGCTCCAGGTCCCGGTTCGGCTCGAACTCCCACTGGCGGCCGCGGTCCAGCGCTGGTACGTCGAGGCCGCGGGCGATGTAGTCGCCGGATTGGAGCGCGATTTGCGACAGCGGCCGCTGCACACCGTCGAAGATGCCGCCCATGAGGCCCGGGCCGAGCTCCACCGACAGCGGCCAACCGAGGCCCACCGCCGGCTCGCCGGGACGCACGCCCTCCGTACCCTCGTAAGTCTGTACGGTGGCGTGCTGGCCCGAGAGCGAGATCACTTCGCCGACGAGGCCAACCTCGCCGATGCGCACCTGCTCGCCGCTGCGCACACCCGGCAGTGCGATGGTGACGATGGGGCCGTTGATGTCGCGGACGATACCGGCGCGATCATTGCTCATGGCTTGCTGCGTTCTCTGGTCGATAACTGGGAAATCAGGGGCTAGATGCTAGCGAGGCGATGCCCCAGACCGACGAGCGACGAGGGCGCCGGCACGTCAGCGGGTCGTTCACCAGCCAGGGCCGAGGGCCGAGGGCCAAGGCGCGGACGCGCAGTCCTGGAATCGGCTGTTGCGCCTCG
>CAZGCI010000150.1:0-3235 GCA_964524185.1 uncultured Thiohalocapsa sp.
TATGCCAGAGAGAGCCACCCTTTTTCAATCCGCTGGTGAGATTTGCGGGCTAGGCAACCGCCCCCTGCGCGGCGATGCCCGCTGGCTGTTCGGCGCCTCGGCGCACCTGCTAGTCGCCGTTGCGGCTGAGCCGCTGGTCGTCGTCGATTGGCGCACTCCGTAGGTGAAGACTCGTCGCTGGATCTACTGCTCGCCTCGCTGCCGGTCGGCGGTCCTCGCCTGATGTTTTATCAAGGGCGGCACTGGTGTTTGTGCCGCGACTTTCGGCGCCAAGCGCGACGGGGGCTACGCGCGCGCCTGCAAGTCACGCCCAGCGGGCTTGTCTAAGGTAGACGTCGTCGGACTAGGGTAGAGCGTCGTTGCTCCGATGCCTGTTGGCGACGCGGGGGCTGCTGTGTGGCCGGCCTCGACCGTTCCGATCTGTCCCGCGTCGATTCCAGTAGACCAGCGGTCAACAGGAACAACGCAAGGATACCTCTCGAATGACTGCGAGTGCACAGAGAAAGGTCGCCCTCATCACGGGCATCACCGGCCAAGACGGCGCCTATCTAGCCGAGCTGCTGCTCGCAAAAGGCTACGAGGTCCATGGCATCAAACGCCGTGCGTCGTCCTTCAACACCGACCGCATCGACCACATCTACCAGGACCCGCACGAGTCGGAGCCGCGCTTCATCCTGCACTACGGGGACCTGACTGACTCCACCAACCTCATCCGCATCATCCAGCAGGTGCAGCCGGATGAGATCTACAACTTGGCCGCCCAGAGCCACGTGGCGGTGTCCTTCGAGACGCCTGAATACACGGCCAATGCCGACGCGGTGGGGACGCTTCGGATTCTTGAGGCCATTCGCATCCTGGGGCTGGAGCAGAAGACCCGCTTCTACCAGGCATCTACCTCGGAGTTGTACGGCAAGGTGCAGGAGGTGCCGCAGAAGGAAACCACCCCCTTCTATCCGCGCTCGCCTTACGCGGCGGCGAAGCTGTACGCCTATTGGATTACCGTGAACTACCGGGAGGCGTACGGCCTGCACGCCTCCAACGGGATTCTGTTCAACCACGAGAGCCCCATTCGGGGCGAGACCTTTGTCACCCGCAAGATCACGCGCGCCGCCGCGCGCATCAAACTGGGGCTGCAGGCAAAGCTCTACCTCGGCAGCCTCGACGCCAAGCGTGACTGGGGCCACGCGCGGGACTACGTGGACGCGCAGTGGCGCATCCTGCAGCAGGCAGAGCCGGACGACTACGTGATCGCCACCGGGCGGTAGTGCTCGGTGCGGGACTTCGTAAACGCCGCTTTCCGCGAGATCGGCGTCACGTTGGAGTGGCGGGGCCGCAGGGTGGATGAGCAGGGGGTGGATGTGGCCTCGGGCACGGTGCGGGTGGAGGTGGACCGGCGCTATTCCCGCCCCACGGATGTGGAGACCCTGCTGGGGGACCCCACCACGGCGAGGGAGAAGCTGGGCTGGACGCCGCAGATCACCTTCGGCGAGATCGTGACCCTCATGTCAGCGGAGGTGATGGAAAACGATCTGCAACTGGCCAGGCGGGATGCGCTGGTGAAGGAGGCGGGGTATCGGGCGTTTGATTATGGTCCCTCATCGCTTGGCAACCAGCTCGTCAACTGTCACGTCGATGTCTCGAGCAATCTGACGAAGGAGGATAGGGGAAAGGTCTCGCCCGGCAGCATGCCGATCACTTCGCGGAGATTCGCATTGAGTTCTTCGAGGCTTTCACCCTGGCTGTGGGCGCCCGGGAGACCGGGGACGTAACCCACATAGAGGTGGGTGTCTGGACAGCGTTCGATCACGGCGGTGTATCGGCGCATTGGCGGCTTGCGGCAGAGTGACTCGGGGTACCCAAACCAGGTTACTCAACCCTCGCGGGCTTGTCTTTGGGTTAGGGGGCAGGTTAGGGGATAGTGTACTCAATTCGCTTTACGGCACGACAAGAGGGGGCCGCATGGTGGTGGCGGACCCGTGCTATACCCGTCACACATGGGTTTTCGGCCCACGGAGGTGGAGACGCTGCTGGGGGACGCTACCACGGCCCCGGAGAAGCTGGGGTGGACGCCACAGAACGCGCACCAGCCGCGAGCTGGACCTGCGCGACCAGGCGGCGGTGCGGGCTTTCTATGCCGCCGAGCGCCCTGAGTACGTCTTCCTGGCGCCTGCTAAGGGTGCGGGCATCCTCGCCAATGACACCGACCCGGCGGAATTCCTCTACGACAACCTGATGATCGAGGCCAACCTCATTCACGGCGCGTGGGAGGCGGGCGTGGAGAAGCTGCTGTTCCTCGGCAGCACCTGCATCTACCCCAAACACGCGCCCCAGCCGTTGCGAGAGGACGCGCTGCTCACCGGCCCGTCGAGCCCACCAACGAACGGTACGCCGTGGCCAAGATTGCCGGCATCAAGCTCTGCCAGGCCTACCGGCGCCAATACGGTGCGCGCTTCATCTCCGCCATGCCCACCAACCTCTACGGTCCCGGCGACAACTTCGACCTGGAGAAGTCCCACGTGATGCCGGCGCTGATCCGCAAGTTCCACGAGGCTAAGGAACGCGGCGATGCCACGGGGACGGTGTGGGGCACCGGCACGCCGCGGCGAGAGTTCTTGCACGTGGATGATTGCGCGGATGCGTGTCAGTTTTTGATCGACGCGTATGACGGCGAGGGGTTTGTGAGCATTGGCGTGGGGGAGGACATCAGCATCCGCGAGCTGGGGGAGCTGGTGCGCCGGGTCGTAGGCTTCGACGGCGAGGTGGTTTAGGATACCGGCAAGCCGGACGGCACGCCCCGCAAGCTGGTGGATGTGGGGCGGATCCATGGGCTGGGTTGGCGGGCGAAGACTCCGTTGGAGGACGGGGTGCGGGCGACCTACCAGTGGTTTCTGCCGCACCAGGGGGATTTTCGGGGCTAGGGTAGGTGCTTGGCCTCACCGCGGAGTCGCGGCACCGAGCGTGCCGCTCCCACGGGGAGGATGGTTGTGGGAGCGGCCCAGGTTGAATTGCTGTGGGAGCGGCACTGCTGTTTGTGCCGCGATCTTCTGCGCGCCCAGGTTCTCCCTCAGTTGCTGTGCGCGCGTTAGTCGCGGCACTGAGAGTGCCGCTCCCACGGTTAGGATGGCTGTGGGAGCGGCCCAGGTTGAATTGCTGTGGGAGCGGCACTGCTGTTTGTGCCGTGATCTTCTGCGCGCCCAGGTTCTCCCTCAGTTGCTGTGCGCGCGTTAGTCGCGGC
>CAZGCI010000150.1:3335-5725 GCA_964524185.1 uncultured Thiohalocapsa sp.
ACCGAGAGTGCCGCTCCCACGGGGAAAGGGCTCGTGGGAGCGGCACTGGTGTTTGTGCCGCGATCTGGCCGTGATGTTGTCCTCGCTGCCGAGTCGCGGCACTGAGAGTGCCGCTCCTACGGGGAAGGGGCTCGTGGGAGCGGCACTGGTGTTTGTGCCGCGATTCGGCCGTGCTGTTGCCTTGACCGCCGAGTCGCGGCACCGCGAGTGCCGCTCCTACGAATCGCATCGGAGGAAGGGGTGCGGTCCACCTATCCGTCGGCCCTGGGGCATGAGGGGGATTGTCGGGACGAGCGGGCCCGCTGCTCTCGTTTGCGCGCCCCGGTTGTGCCCAGCGGCTGCAATGCCCTCGCGTTGGCGCTGGTCCTCTAAGCGCGGCGGAGCGGGAAGGCCATGCTCTCGATCTGAATGCGCTGCCAGACGGCGCGCCGCAGCAGCAGATTCCAGATGACGAAGGTGCAGGCGGTGGCGGCGGCAGCGCCCACCAGGCCGAAGGTTGGGATGAGCACAAAGTTCAGGATGAGGTTGGCCAGGGCGGCGACGGCGACGCCGCGCAGGGTCTCGCGCTCGTGGCCGGTCATGTTGAGCAGCACGTTGACCGAGCCCATGGCGGCGTTTACCAGTTGGCCGAGGGACAGCAGGATCAGCGCCGTGTGACCGCGCACGTACTCCGGGCCGAAGGCGAAGGACAGGATGGCGTCCCCAAAGAAGACGAAGGCCAGCACCAGGGGCAGGGCCAGCGCGAGGATGGCGCGTGCGCTCTGCGTGACCAGGCGCTGCAGTCGGCGCTGGTCGCCCTCCGCGTGGAGCCGGGCGATATACGGCATGATGACCATATTGACGGCCTGCAGCCCGAAGGGGATCAGCATGGCCGCTTGCACCGCCACCTTGTAGACGCCGACGTCCTCGGCCGGGCGGAACAGGCCGAGGATCAGGATGTCCGCCTGAGTGTTGATCACCTGCAGGCCGGCGGTGAGGGACAGCGGGAGGATGGAGACCAACCAGGCCCGCGCCGCATACTCTGGCTGGGGCAGCGGGGTGCGCGGGCGCCATCGGAGCAGGTAGATGAGCCCGGCGCCGGCGGCGAAGGCCAAGCCGTGCAGGGCTAGCTGCACCGGTGTGAGTGGCTGGATGGGGTAAAGGGCCAGCGCGATGAAGACCAGCGCGTATTCCAGCTGTGGGCGCCGGGCGAGTGGGCGCGGACGGTACAGCGCCAGCAGCGCGGCGCCGACCGCAAAGGCCAGCGCGGCGGCCAGGGCATGCAGGGTCATCGCCACCGCGGGCGTGACCGGTTGGGTCGGGAACAGCATGACGGCCGCAAAGAGCAGCAACACCAGCAGGCCGGGGCGCAGAATCTGTTCCGGAAGCAGCCCGGCGACGACGTGCCGCAGGCCGCGCAGCGCGGCACTCCGCAGGTTGCCCAGCGCCCTGAGCGGGATCAGCGCGAAGCCGGCGACGAGCGTGTAAAGCAGGGCCTGGCCGATGTGCGCCTGGAAGGTCCAGACGGCCGCGAGGCCGAGCAGGGCGATGGCGGCCGAGGAGGCCCAGACGATGCGGGTGCTCCAGCGCCAGAGCCCGCGCAGCCGGCCCCAGTGCGCGCCGGCCTGGGCCCGCGCCGTCTCGCGGATGACCAGTTGCGGCAGGCCGAGCTGGGTGGGCACGGCGAGGACGGTCACGATGGCGAGCACCAGCGCGTATACGCCGTAACCCTCGGGGCCGAGCACCCGCGCCAGCTCCACTGCCACCGCGAAACTCAGCCCGACGCCGCCCAGCTTGATGGCCAAGCTGCCGACGCCGCCGCGCAGCAGCCGGGTACGCAGATTGGCCGTCATCGTGCGGTCCGGCGCGACTGAGCGGGGGCTGCGATGGGCGTTGCGGCGTGTTGGGCCCGGCCCGAAGCTGGTGGAGTCCCGGTCTTTGTTCCGTTGAGACGTTGTTCGCTCACAGCGGCGGCGGGATGTGGTGTGCGGGTTGTGAGGGCGGCAGGTGCGATGGGCCGGGAGTATACCCTAGCGAGGCGGTGCCGCAGGGTGAGCGGCTGGGTCGCCGGCGCGCCGGCGGGTCGGTGACTGTGGCTCGGGCGGGGCTCAGGAACAGATGCCCACCCCTGGCGGCAGCGGCTGCGCATCGGCCCTGCGACCTTCCGCCTTGCCAGCAACTGGTGCACGCGCCCGCGACGACAACTTGACGCCATCTGCCAACCTCTGTGGAGGTCGAGCACTCTCGTGCGTCTTCCGGCGAAGATGACCACCCGTTCCGACGATCATGACCGCCTTGGGCGCCGCGCCGGTTGCAAGGCCGCTCTCGGGTACACCGACCACTGATTGAGTTGCTATGGGAGCGGCACTGGGTGATTTTGCTGTGGGAGCGGCACTGGTGTTTGTGCCGCG
>CAZGCI010000151.1:0-5657 GCA_964524185.1 uncultured Thiohalocapsa sp.
CCTTGCTACGGTGGATGACGGTATTCGCGGTCAAGCTTGTGTCGCGCCTACAGGCCCGGCAGCGGACAACCCCAGATCGACTACTAAAGCGAAAGGGCTCGCCAGTGCCGCCACGGAACATGTCAACCTGTTTCCGACACTCGCCGCGGTCATTGCTAGTTCGATTTGCAACGCGCTCGCGACGGGCCGCTGGCCGGGTCTGGGCGGACGGGGGGTGAGACGCTCGGCAGAGCGGTCGGTCGCTCGCTTCGCACTGCGCCCAGTCTCCCTCCGCCGCAGGCCAGGTCAAGGTCGTACGTCCTCGCGCGTTCCTCGCTGCGGGCGCTCCACCTTGACCTGGCCTGCGGCTGCGGGCTCGGGGCTGCGTGCGAAGCGACCGACCGACCGAGGATGGCCACCGAGCCAAGGTCTGTGCTGCGGGCAGCACCAAGGTGGCAAGAGGGTGCTCGCTCCCTCCCTCCCAAGGATGGCCGGGGCGCCACAAGCCAAAGGCGTGCCGGGGGCGTGTTGGCGTGGATCGTGTTCACGGCAGGCAGACCGGTGTGGAGCCAATGGTTTCGCTGCGATCTGCGGCGCCGCTCTCGCGTAACCGGTAACTGAACGGCGTCCTTCCAGGCTCACCGGCTGTCCGCGCACAATGCTGGTGTCGGGGAGTCTGGCCGTGGGGCGGGGATGTTTGGATCCGCGCAACCCCGGGCAGAGCAGCGGCGTCTGGCTCGCTAGTGGGGCGTGCCGCCTGGCTGCGCGTCGATCAGATGGAGATCCGTGCGCAGCGGCGCGGCGGCGAAGTGCTGCTTCCAGCGCCGCGGGATAAGCTGCTCGACGTCGTTGGCCGGGTGACGGTCGATGCGCTGGAGCACGTCGACGAGGTAGTCGTAGGGGTCGACGTCATGCAGGCGGCAGGTGACCAGCAGGCTCTGGATGGTGGCGACGGCCTCGGCGCCGACTTCGCTCCAGCAGAACTGCCAGTTTTTACGGCCCATGGGGATCGGGCGCAGGGCGCGCTCCAGATGGTTGGTGTCGATGGGCACGTCGGGGTCGCTGAGGTAGACGCTCAAGCCCGCGCGGCGCTCCAGGGCATAATGCAGCGCTTTGGTGAGCGGATTGCTCGGCAACAGAGCGGCGTGGCGTGCCTGCGCCCCGGCCCAGTCGAAGAAGGCGTCGACCACGGGCTTGGCGTGTGTCAGGCGGTAGCGCTGCTTGGCCTCGCCGCCAAGCCGGTGCTCGCGGATGTGCTGCTCGACGGCATACAGCGCGCCGATGCGCGCCAGCGCCTCGGCCACGGCATCGGGCTCGATGTCCTTGGCGCGCTCAAAGTACCGACGCGTATGCGACTTATCTGGATCTCCAGATAAGTCGCAGGTGCGGGGCAAGTTCGTCGACGCCGCCGCCGGGCGCAACGCCGCCGCCGCGCAGCAGATGATCGCGTTGATCGGTGAACTCTACGCCGTCGAGCGCGAGATCCGCGACGCCCCGCCGTGCACGCGCAAGCAGGTGCGCAACCAGCGCAGCCGCCCCATCCTCATGCGCATCCGCCGCTGGCTCGATCAGGCCGCCGCGCGCGTGCTGCCCAAGAGCCTGCTCGGGCAGGCCGTCGGCTATGCCCTCAACCAGTGGCCGACCCTGATCACCTTCCTCGACGACGGGCACTTGGAGATCGACAACAACCGCGCCGAGAACGCCATCCGACCCTTCGTCGTCGGCCGCAATTATGACCAGTCGTAGGTCGCCTGTGCAAGCTTGCGGCTGGAGAACACGCCAGTGGCGTAGCCGTAGAACAACAGCGCCACCAGGATCGCCGGGTGGTAAGGCCGCGAGCCATTGCCGGCGTACGCTCTGACCAGATGGCTGAGATCAAGCTGATCGACGATCTCGAACACGAACCGCGCCAGATGGTCCTGGGGCAGGTGCACACTCGCCGGGAGCAGGTCCGTCGTGTCCCGATCCACCGTCACGAACTTGACCCCCAGGGCAACTACTCTCGTCTGCGACAACCCGGCGCTATTGTACCCGGCTGCCGGGCAGAGAAGTCGGACAGCCTCCTAGATAGCACCTACGCAGTGTTCAAGATAATCTTGCTAGGCTCCTAAGACCGCTCATGCTCACGTTGTTAGGACGGGCTTGCCGACTTCCTACTCAAACGTGTGTTTAACCTGCCGTTACTTTTGCTTCGCCTCGCGGATCTGGACGGGGTCGTGCTGCTCGGCGGCGTCAGCGGCGTGGGCGCTCTCGCGGCGGCTGGTGTTCCAGTACGACCCGCAGGGGATCTTGGCGCGGTCGCAACGCCCGGCGTATTTTCGGGCGATATCAGTGACCTCTTCTAGCATGCCGCCCTCGAGGGTGATGGGCTGCAGTCCGTGGCTTAGGAATTTGTCATTGGCGACGTAGAGGTCGTTCTCGTCGTCTTCCTGCCGGGGGTTGGAGACGAAGCGGATGTCGGCACCGGTCATCTCCGCGACCATCTGCGCGAGATCGCGGACCCGGTGAGTCTCGGTCATCTGGTTGAAGATCTGCACCTTATCGCCCTGCTCTGGCGGGTTTTCGACCGCGATCTGGATGCAGCGCACCGTGTCTTGGATATGGATGAACGCGCGGGTTTGGCCGCCGGTACCGTGCACGGTGAGCGGGAAGTCTACAGCGGCCTGCATTAGGAAGCGATTGAGGACGGTGCCATAGTCGCCGTCGTAGTCGAAGCGGTTGATGAGGCGTTCGTCCTGCTTGGTCTCAGCCGTCTGCGTACCCCAGACGATGCCCTGGTGTAGATCGGTGACGCGCACGCCATCGTTCTTATTGTAGTAGGCGAAGAAAAGTTGGTCCTGCGTCTTGGTCATGTGGTACACGCTGCCCGGGTTGGCAGGATACAGCACCTCCTTCTCCACCATGTTGCCATCATCGGTCTTGAGATGAACCTTGAGGTAGCCCTCTGGGATCTTCATGCCCGCGGTCCCGTAGCCGTAGACGCCCATTGTGCCGAGGTGGATCACGTGGGTGTCAAGGCCGGCCTCGACGATGGCGGCCAGGAGGTTGTTGGTGGCGTTGAGGTTGTTGTCCACTGTGTAGCGCTTGTGGAACGAGCTCTTCATCGAATAGGGTGCGGCCCGCTGCTCGGCGAAGTGGATGACGGCATCCGGTTGGTATTCCATCAGTAGGTCGAGCAGACGGACGTAGTTCTTGCTGACGTCGAAGTTGAAGAACGCCATGTCGCGACCGCTGATCTCTTTCCAGGCCTGAATCCTGCTGCCCATGGGCTTGATCGGCGTCAGGCTTTCTGCTTCCAGCTCGTTGTCGATGTTGCGGCGCGAGAGGTTGTCGACGATGACTACTTCGTGACCAAGCGCCGACAGGTGCAGCGAGGTTGGCCAGCCGCAGAAGCCGTCGCCGCCGAGAATAATGATCTTCTTCATATTGGCCATTTGGTGAATTGCACGTTATGTGTTGGAAGTGATGGATCGGTGCGGGGCCCAATGCCGTTTCAGCCGGGCTATGCCCCCTGGTCAGCGTGCGCCTGACCTCAGCCCGCAGTTGTCACCGATCAGGCATTCGCCGCGCTGGTCACGCCCCTTGGTCGGGTCCCAATGATTGTCATTGATCGGCAGATCATGCTCAGCCAAATAGCGGAGGGCGGCCTCGCGGGACCAGTCCAGGATTGGGTGTATCTGGTAGACGCCATTTTTATACTGCACGAAATCCGCTTCCTGCCGCTCTGGCGTCTCATGGCGCATGATACCGCGGACCCAAGCTTTTGGCTGGAGCTCCGCGAATGCGCGGTTCAGGGGCGCATGCTTGATCTTGCGGCCCACTGTTGAAAAGAGCGCGGAGCGGGGGTCACACCAGCCGGAGTAGTCGCGCTCGATCTCGCCCGGGGTCAGCGGGCTGCGATAGGTCTTAAGGTTGTAGTCGGCGGTCTGGAAGTACTCGATCTTACGGTAGGTCGCGGACGTGTAGAAGCCGTGATCGACAAACACCAGCGGCACGTCTTTGCTGCCAATGGCGGCAGCCACCAGATGAGGCATTACAGCGGAGGTTTCGCCGCCTGACGTGGTCAAGATTAGATGCCCGCGGTAGGCCGCGTAGGCGTGCCGAATGCGCTCGATGAGTGTCAATGCCTTCTGATCCGTCACCGGGGCCACCTGATAGCATTTCGGAGGACTGCTTGGTATGAGAAACGGTTAGGAGTTGGCCGCTGCTGAGCAAAAATCGGCGCTTCTGTGCTGCGGCACGTCGAGCATCGTGCTCACGGCACGCGAACATTTGCGCCGTGCTGCCACTCGTGGAGCACGGCACGGCACTGCAGGCAGTCGAGCGAGGCCATGAGCTGCGCCCGCCCGGCCGTATCATCCGTCGCTTTTGCGCCGATGTGCTCTGCCGAGATTGTGTACGCTGGGTCGATCTCGGCAACGAAGGCCCAGAGGCCCTGGTTGGAGAAGGCGCTGTTGATGATCCATTTCTTTGCGTTGAGGGCCGCGACTTGGCTGATGGCGTGGGGCGGTATCGCGAGCTCGCGCTGCAGCAGGTCTGGCACAACGTCTTGGGGTGCGCTGCCTTCGGCAAGCCGTCCACCTGGCAAGTCCAGTGTGGCGCGGCCGATGCCGGGCCGAAAGGTCGGTGCGGCGCAAAAGAGCTGCCCCGCCTGACGCGGTAAGACGATGACGGAATCGACCTTCTCCACCCGCCAATACTCAAGCTCTTTCCCCTGGTCACAACGCCAGCGCTCGCCGAACAGGGTGACCCATTGCGATCCGACCCGGACGATTTCGGAGAGTCGCTGCCAGTCTGTCATCGCTCCGGCCTGGTGCAAAGACGAGTGCAATCGTCAGGCTGGTTTGCGCGGGCGTGTCTTTCGGCATCGCAGCCGTTTCGAAAAATCGTCAGGCCGCGGCGGTTTTTGTCGCGAGCCAGTCCGAAAAGGGGCGACGGGCGCGTTGGACTGGCGCTCTTCCACCGCTTACGCCAGAGTGCTTTCCCGGTGCCGGAGATGCCGTTGAGCCCGCGGTTGGCGGAACAGTACTGGTCGAGGGCTTCGCGCCTCGCGCCGGCGAGGGTGGCATGCTGCCACATAACGTGGCTGGGGTCCGGGCAGGTTTCGGTGGGACGCGGGCTGTCGGACTTCAGCGGTCTTTTTGGGCATGCGCCCATGGCGCGGCGGTGAGCCCCAATGTGCACCATGCGGCGACGAGCAGCAGAACTTCGAGCCACGACGAAACACCCCAGGAGCGCGACGACGGTCGAAATGATACCCGTCCTTGGGTCTTTCGTCGACGGTACTTGCCAGCAGTGCCGTTTCAGCAGGATGGCCAGACGCGTTAGGTCTCTCCACTATAAAATCTACGAGCCAATCATCTAGAGCTCTGTTTTCTCAGGCAGAACTAAGCAGGCATGGGGTCCGAGGGTGTACAGTGGATAAGCTGCGGAGGACCGCTACGCATGCCTTACCGAGGCTACTGCGTTGCATCGCCCACTACAGTCAGGTGCACCGCCGGCGGCTGGTCATGCTGTGCGAAGCGGTCGCGGGTCCGGTGAGCGGACTCCGGCTGAAGCTGACGAACACAGGCGCCGCGTCGCTCGCGGGGGGCGCGCCACCGGCCTCAGCGCGCAGACCGGCCGCTAGCCCGCATCGCTCACCAGGCCGGCGCAGCGGCAGGCAAAGCGGCGGGGGC
>CAZGCI010000152.1:0-5562 GCA_964524185.1 uncultured Thiohalocapsa sp.
ACCAGGCGCGCACCATCCGCATCCCGGTGCACATGATCGAGACCATCAACAAGCTGAACCGCATCTCCCGGCAGATGATCCAGGAGATGGGCCGCGAGGCGACGCCCGAGGAGCTCGCCGAGCGGATGGAGATGCCGGAGGAGAAGGTCCGCAAGGTGCTCAAGATCGCCAAGGAGCCCATCTCCATGGAGACGCCCATCGGCGACGACGAGGATAGCCACCTGGGGGACTTCATCGAGGACGCCGGCGTCATCTCGCCGCTCGACTCCGCCACCGCCGCCGGGCTGCGCGAGGCGACGCAAAATATGCTCGCCAGCCTCACTAGCCGGGAGGCCAAGGTGCTGCGCATGCGCTTCGGCATCGACATGAACACCGACCACACGCTCGAAGAGGTCGGCAAGCAGTTCGACGTCACCCGCGAGCGCATCCGCCAGATCGAGGCCAAGGCCCTGCGCAAGCTGCGTCATCCCACCCGCTCCGAGAAGCTCCGCGGCTTTCTCGACAGCGACTGACGCGGCTGTCACCGCGCCGGATGTGTGACGGGCTGGCGCCCGCCACGGTGAGGCTCAGCCCAGGCCGGTCAGGGGTTGTCGCGAGCGAATAGCACAGTCGCACGCGCCGTTTCCATGGCCTTCGCCGCCACAAGGGCCGTTAGCTCAGCGGTTAGAGCAGGGGACTCATAATCCCTTGGTCGTAGGTTCGAATCCTACACGGCCCACCAATGTTCGCCGCGGCTGTAACCGGTCGGCTTTGGGCGTTATGCGCCGTCGCCCGGTAGATCTTGACTGGTAGGGGCGACGCGTTTCGCGCTTCGGCAGCGCCGCGACTGCCGTCCTCGGTGGCGCCCGCCGCCCCGGTTCGGGTTGGCCCAGACCCCGTCGGATACACTATCCTTTGCCCCCAGCCGAGCCTTGGGGGCTTCAGTGGCTGACGCAGCAGAAAGGTCGCCCACACCGTGCACTTCGACATCGACGGGTTTCGCAACTGGCAGCATCGCAGCGTCACGCTGCTCGGCATGTCCGGGGTCGGTAAGACCTACCTGTCTGCGCTGCTGCGCCGCAGCGACTGGTTTCATTACTCCGGCGACTACCGGATCGGGACGCGTTATTTGGACGAGCCCATCCTCGACTTGATCAAGTCGAAGGCCATGGAGGTGCCGTTCCTGCGTGATCTGCTGCGCCGCGACTGGATCGCAATCCGCAACAAGATCGAGGTGGATGACCTGGGACCGGTTCTGAGCTTCGTGGGCCAGCTCGGGGACCCGGACAAGAACGGGCTGTCGCTGCAGGAGTTCAACCGCCGCCAGGCCATGTACCGCGAGGCCGAGATCCAGGCGATGCTGGACGTGCCAGCCTTCATCGACAAGGCGCGGCGCATCTACGGTTATAGCCACTTCGTCAACGACGTGGGCGGCAGCCTCTGCGAGCTGGAGGCACCGGAGGTGATCGACCTGCTCGCGCGTCACACCCTGATTCTGTACATCCGGGTGCCGCAACAGGACGAGA
The DNA here is from genome assembly GCA_964524185.1 of uncultured Thiohalocapsa sp. Classification (GTDB taxonomy): domain Bacteria; phylum Pseudomonadota; class Gammaproteobacteria; order Chromatiales; family Chromatiaceae; genus Thiohalocapsa. Next base: position 1,506 of record CAZGCI010000152.1, read on the forward strand.
TCAAGCTGATCCGCCGGGCCCAGGCCGACCCCAAACCGCTCTACTTCCGCCCGGCGTTCTTGAAGTCGGCCGTGAAGGACTACCTCACCGAGCGAGGCCTGGAGTACGTCGCCGACATAGATCCGGACGACTTCACCCGCTGGGTGTTCCCGCGGCTCTTCCACTCCCGGGTGCCACGCTACGAGGCCATTGCCCGGCCGCATGGCTATATGGTGGAGTCCACCGAGGTGGCAGCGGTGCGGGACGAGCAGGATTTCCTGGCGCTGATTGAGACGGCCATCGCCCGCAGGGCGGCCGCCGGCGCGACAGCCGACTATCCTGCCTCCTCCGGTGCAACACCGCCCGCACTGGAGCCTAGCGCAGATCCCTACGCAGACAACAGCGACTGACACCTTGCCTATCGTTGCCCACAACGACCTGCCCGCCTTCGCACGCCTGCGTCGCGAGGGGCAAAACATACTGCCCTCGGATCGAGCCATTGCGCAGGACATCCGTGAGCTGCACATCGGGCTTCTGAACATGATGCCGGATGCTGCACTGGCGGCCACCGAGCGGCAGTTCTTTCGGCTGGTCGGTCAGAGCAACCAAATCGCACAGTTTTATGTGCACCCCTTCACGTTAGACGCCCTCCCGCGCTCGCCGGAGGCCAGGGCACACATCGAGCGTTGGTACGAGCCCTTTGGTCGCGTCCGCGAGCAAGGGTTGGATGCACTGATCATCACCGGCGCCAATGTCGCCGGGTCAGATCTTTCCCGGGAGCCGTTCTGGCGTCCGCTGATGGAGGTTGTGGATTGGGCTTGGGCGTCGGTCACGTCCACGCTGTGCTCCTGCCTCGCCACCCATGCCGTGATGCAGTTCCGCTACGGTCAAACACGCCGGCCCCTCGGCTTCAAGCGTTGGGGCGTGTATCCGCATCGAGTGGTGGATCGCAGCCATCCACTCGTGAACAGTGTGAACACCCTGTTCGACGTGCCGCATTCCCGCTTCAACGAGATTGGCCGCAGCCAATTCGAATCCGCCGGTGCCAGGGTGCTGGTGGAGAGTGAGACTGCGGGCGTGCACCTTGCCGTGAGCGAAGACGGCCTGCGGCTGGTTATGCTCCAGGGGCACCCGGAGTACGACACTGTCTCGCTGCTCAAGGAGTACAAGCGGGAGGTCATGCGCTTTGCCAGCGGTGCGCGGGCGGACTACCCGCCCGTTCCGGACAACATCTTCAACCGCAAGAATGCGGCGGTGCTGGAGGAGTACCGGCACCTGCTGGAGCATGAGCTCGATCGCGGACGGCCACCGCCGGCCCTGCCTGAGGAACGCGTCGCGGCGACGCTGGACAACACTTGGCGGGACACGGCGGAGGGCGTCGTCGGCACTTGGATGGGGCTGATCTACCGCGTCACAAACAACGACCGCCGCATGCCCTTTATGGACGGCATCGACCCGGCAGACCCGCTCGGGCTCCGGGCCTGACCCGCACCTAATCCGCCCCAGACCCGACCAGACCCGACCAGACCCCCCCCCCCCCCCCAAGCCCTGACCGCCGACCCCGGGTCAGAACTGCTGCACTGCATAGCATCCCCTCGTTGTTCTATGTCCCGCTTGTGCTGAGTGATGTTTTTAAACAACACTTGTGGCGTTCGCCATAAATCCGTAGCGCATCAGTAGGAATATGGAGAAATGTCTTACAAAACCGTCATCCATGCCCTTCCAAACAAGTGTTTGGTACCCGCTTGTCAAGGCGCTCAGCTACGCCTACACTTAGCACAACAAACAGCATGTGGCGTGCTAGCGACATGCGCGGTTTGGATATCCGGGAAAACCCGAAATCCGCAAACAGATCAAGGGCAAGCACCCGACTCGACAGCAAGCAGCGAAGAAACGAAGACCCTAATGTTCGACCAAGAAGAGAATGTTATCCGCTACAAGTGGGATCCCTGGACCGGGTCCGGCTATCGCATCCGGTGCGCAACTGGCGGTGGAGAGCACCACTATTTTGTCGAGGACTGGAGTAACCATGTCGTCGTAGACGACTATGGCTGCCATAACCTCGACGAGGCCTTGGGCGTGCTCAAGCGCTACTGCGACATCGACGTCGCCCAAGAGCGCACCCGTATTGCCGCCTGGCTGCCGGAGAATCTGCAGTAGACCGCCAGCGAGCGCGCATTGACCAGAGGCGTTAAACGCGGCCGTTGCATGGGTCCGAAAAAAGGGCCCGCCAGAGGGGGCGGCCTGAGCCCCCTTGGGGCAGCCTTGGGTGGTGCTCCCGCCGCGCGGGCAGTGCCTCCCGCCGAGGTGAGATCCGCATAGCGTTGCGGCGCTTGCCCGACACCGCCGACACTGCAGCGGAACGGACGTCGCGCTGGTGGCGGTACTTGACGCCAAGAGTGGTGTTCGCTGTAATGCCGGGCTGCGCATTCTGATGCCTCTGGCACGCGCGCCGCGGTGGCTAAGCCATCGCTCTCCGCCCAGGTAGCTCAGTTGGTAGAGCAGGGGACTGAAAATCCCCGTGTCGGCAGTTCGATTCTGTCCCTGGGCACCAACTCTTGAAAGGCCTATCGGCGATCGTCGATAGGCCTTTTTCTTTTGGGGCGCGACGTAGGAACCCTCGCTCGCGCGCTCCACCGGTCTGCGCCCGCGCTGCGCGTGGCTTCCCGGATGAGACCGTTATACCCGTCGCGAATGGGTTTTCGGGAAAGCGAGGTGCGTCGCTCGTGCCCGAGCGCAAGGCACGACGACGAGTCATAGTCACCACTAAGGCGAGGAGTCGTAACACAGCGATCGGGTGCGAGCGGCGTGCGTCGCGGCCGAACACCCATGTGTGACGGGTATATGTTCCTGATCAAGTTTGCACGGGTGTGGCGTTCAGTGTGCTGTAGCGCCATGGTGTCAGCCCTGGCGCAGCTTCAGCGCTGTCCCACGCGCTGGCTTCCGACGGCGCTTGTGGTCCTGGCCCTGGCTGCGACCTCATGGGCTGATCAATCGCCGGTGCCGGTGCCGGTTCCGGTGCACGGGTACCGTGTGCTGGCGAGTTGGCCTCACGATCCTGAGGCGTTCACGCAGGGCCTAGTGATGGCCGATGGTGAGCTGTACGAGTCCACCGGCGGATACGGACGCTCCAGTCTGCGGCGGGTGGAGCTGACGACCGGGCGCGTATTGCAGCGTCGCGCGCTACCGACGGCGCTGTTCGGCGAAGGACTGACGGTCTGGGGCGGGGAGCTGGTGCAACTGACCTGGCGTTCCGGCCGGGTTCTGCGCTACGAACGGCAGACCTTCGCATCGGTGGGCGAGCACCTGCTGGCGGGCGAGGGTTGGGGGCTGACACACGACGCAGCGGCCTGGATCGTCAGCGACGGCAGCGCGACGCTGCGTTTTCTGGATCCGGCGACGGGCGCAGAGGTGCGGCGTGTCGAGGTACAGGATGCTGGCAGGCCGGTGGCGCAGCTCAATGAGTTGGAGCTGGTGCCCGTGCCGCGACTCGCACCGGGCGACGCGGCAGGTACCGCAGAGGACGACGGTGCGACCCGCGCCGAGGTCTGGGCAAACATCTGGCACAGCGACCGATTGGTGCGCATCGACCCGGCCGACGGGCGGGTGCTGGGCTACGTGGACTTGAGCGGTCTATGGCCGCAGCGATTGCGCCCGCATCGCGAGGCGGTGCTCAATGGCATCGCCTACGACGCCCAGGACGGGCGCTTATTGGTGACGGGCAAGCATTGGCCCCGGCTCTATTGGATCGCCGTGCCCGGCCTGTTGCCGGCGCCGAAAGCCGACTGATCGGCGCGCCGCTGCAAACGGCGAACGACTGCCCATGTCAGAACGCGGGGAACAGCCGCAATCGGGTTCGGCTAGAATTCGGCGCCCAAGTCCGCAGCTCGCCGCCCACCGAACGACTATGCCCGAGTCCGCCAGCACGCAAGCGACCGATGTCCTTTCAGCCGATGCCCGCCCGAGCAAGGTGTCTCACCGCGGCCCGGTGCCGCTCGCCGACGCCCGGGCACCCGGCGCAGGCCAAGAGGGGGCCGGCGCCAAGCCACCGGCAGCGGCGGCGACCGCCGTGCGCGCC
>CAZGCI010000153.1:0-5421 GCA_964524185.1 uncultured Thiohalocapsa sp.
CACCTTGAAGCGGCTCTGCTCGGTGCGCGGTTGGCGCTCGATGCCGGGCAGGTCGGCCAGCGCATCGCGCACCCGGCGCGGATACCAGAGGTGGTCGATGTAGCGCGACCAGGCATAGTCCCGCGTGAGCTGCGGGGCGTAGTAGATCTCCGTGCCGAGCCCGGTGATGAGCACATCCGGGCGCGGGATGCCGTAACGGCGCATGGTCGCCAGTGCCGAGTCCAGGCGCCGGCCGGTGGCGATGCCAAAACTGGTGCACTTGCGATTCTCGCGGATGACGCGGATGAAGTCCGCCAGGGCGTCCGGGTCGCCCAGCAGGTTTTGATCGAGGTCCGAGAAAATGGCGCGGTCGTGGTAGAGCAGGGGTCGGCGCGTGACGGGTGCGCGCGGCGGCGGCTCCACCCGCTCCAGCAGCGGTGCCACGGCGCTCAGGTAGCTCTCCGCATGGGCCTGCCAGGAGTAGTGTTGCTTCACACCCTTGATGCCGTTTTTGGCGTACTGGCGCCAGCGGCTGCGGTCACTCAGCACCTTGAGCAGGGCCTTGGTGATGTCCTGGGTGTCCAGCGGGTCGATGAGGATGCCGTTGTTGCAGTGCTTGACGATGTCGATGGGCCCGCCGTCTTCGGTGGCGACGATGGGCAGTCCGCTGGCGGCGGCCTCGATCAGGGTCAGGCCGAACGGCTCCGTGAGGGCCGGGTTGATGAATACGCCGCTGGAGGCCGCCGCCAGCTGGTAGAGCACCGGCACCTCGGTTGCGGTGTGGTGCTTGGGGTAGGCAACGTGGCCGTAAAGGTCATAGAGGTCGATGAGGATGAGAATATCCGTCAGCACCTGCTGGGCGCCCGCGTCCAGCTCGCGGATATCGTCGCGGTTGCCGGCAATGATCACCAGGTTGGCCTGCTGCTGCAGTGCCTCGGACTCGCCATAGGCCTCCACCAGGGTGGCGATGTTCTTACGCTCGTCCGGACGCGACAGGGCCAGAATCATGGGCTTGTTCGCGTCGTGCAGGAAGCGCTTCAGCTCCCGGCCCATGGCCGCGCGCTGCTCCGAGCCGTCCGGCGGATGGAAGCGCTTCAGGTCCGTGCCCGGCGGCACCACGCTCATGCGCTCGGGCTGATAGTGGTCGTAGAGGCCGTACTGCTCTTCGATCTCCTGGGTGGTGCTGGTGATCACCAGCGCCGCGGCGGCGAGTGCCGCCTCCTCGGCGTTGATGCGCCGGTCCATGTTGTAGCGCGCGTCGATGGTCTCCTGATTGATGCCGGAGGCCAGTAGGCGCTGGCGCTTGACGCGGCCAAGGGAGTGCCCCGTGTGCACCAGGGGCACGCCGAGCTGCGCCGTCAGCCTGGCGCCCACGTAGCCGGCGTCCGCGTAGTGGCTGTGCAGCAGCTGCGGCAGGCTGTCTTGCTCGCGGAGGAAGCCGAGCATGTTGTCGCAGAAGGCATCCAGGTAATCCCAGAGCTGCTCCTTCGGCAGGTAACCCGCGGGGCCGGCCTCGATGCGCACGATGCGCGCCCCATCACCGAGATCCTCCAGCGGCTCGGCGTAGTCGCGGCTCACATGCGGGTCATCCACGAGGCGCGTGAACAGATCCACGCGGTCCACGTCTTCTCGAGCCGCCAGCGCGCGCGCCAGCTCCACCACATAGAGCGTCTGACCGCCTGTGTCGGCGTCCCGGCCGAGCTCGAGGTTTTGGCCGCGCATGAGGCCGTGGACGCTAATCAGCGCAATGTAGAGGGGGCGACGCTCGTCGGTCATGGGTGTCATGCGGGAGACTCAAAAGGGGCCACCAGCCTAACGCCAGACGCCGGCCGGCTCCAGTGGCGTTGCTGGGGAGGGTCTCGCGCCGGCGTGCCGGCACGCTGGCCGTCTGGAAAGCCCAGCACGGCGTCAGGCGCGAGGGAGACCCTGCCTCTGACCCCCTTGATGAGCCCGCAGCAGCAGGCGATTGACCCGAACGGGTCAAGCAATAATGCCTGTTTGACCAAGCCCGGCAGCGCGCCGATGGGTGACGCGATGATATACCCGTCACACATGGGTTTTCGGCCGCGATGCACGCCGCTCGCACCCGATCGCTGCGTGACGACGCCTCGCCATCGTGGTGACTCCGTCACCGATCCATCCACGTGGATGCGCCCGGCGGCGTGGCTCCCGCGCAGGCGGCGGTCGCCGCTGGCTCGCCGTCAGCGCATGGTATAGGGCTTGGTCTTGACCGTCCCGAACGCCTCCTGCGCGGTCACCAGCACGGGCTCGATCCAGCCGAGGCGGCTCTCGCTCAAGCCCTCGCCATAGCGGCTGCGGCGGAAGTGCCCGCGGCGCCAGTGCGGGCGGCGGTGCTGCATCTGGGGCCGCTCGCGCGGGTGCTCATCTCCGTCTGGGCTCCCTGGCAGGCAGCGGGCGGGTGGCGCCCGGCGGCCGCGTGCGATTGAACTCGTCCTGTACCTGCTCCACGGCGTCGATGATAGTCAGGAAGCGGCGGCCGAGGGGGGTGAAATGATACTCGACGCGGGGCGGAACCTCAGGGTAGGCGCGCTTCTCGATGATGCCGAAGCGCAGGAGCTTGGTGAGCCGCTCGTTCAGCACCTTGGTGGTGAGACCATCCACCCGCCGGCGGATGGCGCCTGGGCGCCGCACTCCGTCCCGAAGCAGCCGGATGACGGCAAGCGACCATTTGCAGCCGATGATCGACTCCACCATTCGCGCGACATTGTCTGCCTCGTCCATCAAACTTTTTTTTCGCCTCGCATCCGCAAGATGCACCGGAAGGTGCCTAGGTGACCGAAAAGTGCCGACTCGTCAGCGGTGCGCCCGTGGTCTTCAATGAGGCCACCGACACCACGCAGCGAGGCCACTCATCATGCAACGGCAGCCCCATTGGCAAACGATCGCGCATCGCGTTCCGGCACTCACGCCCTGGCTCCTGGCCGGGGCGCTCGGCCTGAGCGCCAGTCCGCTGGTGGCCCAGACCCCCATCGACTACCCCGAAGGGTACAGGAGCTGGGCCCATGTGAAGACCCTGACCCTGAATGCGGACCACCCTCTGGCTGACCCCTTTGAGGGCATCCATCACGTCTATGCCAATCCGCCGGCCGTCATCGGCACCCAAGGGGGTGAGTTCGCCGATGGCGCCGTGCTCGTCTTCGACCTGCTCGAGGCGGTCGCCGACGATGCGGCCACAGCGGAGGGCCAGCGCAAGTTGCTCGCCGTGATGGTCAAGGACCGAGCCCGCTACGCCGAGACCGGCGGCTGGGGCTTCGAGGCCTGGGCCGGCGACAGCCGCGGTGAGCGCCTGGTGACCGACGGCGGCGCCGCCTGCTACGACTGCCACACCGCGCAGGCGCAGTCCGACTACGTGTTTAGCCGCTGGCGGGATTGAGCGCCACCGTGCACTCAGGGGTTGGCAACGCTCGCGAGGCAGAGCCTCGGACCGATGAGGGACCGCGTTATCAAGACGACATCGGATGGTTCACCCTAAAAAGAGCAGTTGGACGGTCGTCAGGGTGCGTCCCGCGGGCCTGATCTCACACAGGCTGGCAAGGCACAACGACGAGGAATAGTGGCTCTATTGCGAGGCGTTGTCAGCTGACAGGCGCCCCGCGGGGCGTGCCCCAATGGATGTCATTGGGCGACCCTAGCGCGGTTCACCTAGTGGGTGACGTGCCGAGCGCGCCGAAATCGCAGGCAGCACGGAGACGTCAAAACACCCTGAGGCGGTCAACTGCTCTTTTTAGGTTCACCGGCAAGGGCCACGGCCTGAGGGCCGAGGCCTAAGCGCCAAGGGCGAAGGCGCTCACAGGCACCCCTGGCGTCAGCGGTTGCGCCTCGGCCCTTGGCCCTCGGCCCTTTCCCCCTGCCTGCGCCTGACAGACGACGCGGTGTGGAAAACCTGGCGCATCTGCAAGCATCTGGGGCAGTCAAGCACTCTAGGGCCGCAGCGGGGCAGGATTAGGCCAGCCGACGCTGGGCTCAGCGGACGTTCTTCTTGAAGGCCGGCACCTTGGCGTTGCGTGCCTTCGAGAAGTTGGCGAAGGTGATGTTGGCTGTCACCAGCGGGACGTCGGTGAAGTCGGCGTCGGTGACGTCGGCGTGCCGCAGCACAGCACCCATGAGCTGCGCCCCCGTCAGGTCCGCACGGCTTAGGTCGGCGTGGTGCAGATTGACGTCCCGCAGCGCGACGCCACGGAGGTCGGCGCCGATCAGGCTCGCTTCGCGCAGGTTGGCAAGGTTCAGCACCGACGGAATGCGCCCGCCGACGCCGCCGAGGCGGGCGCCGTCGAGCGTCGCGCGCACCAACTTGACGCCGTTGAGATGACTGTTCTGCACGTCAGCATCGTTGAGATCGCAGCCACTCATCAAGGCATCGATGAGCAGGGAGTCCCGGATCGTGGCTCGCACCATCCGGCAGTTGCGAAAGCAGGCGCTCGAGAGATCGCTGCGCTCGATGGTCACATCGGACAGATCTGCGTCGTGGAGATCGACACAGCGTAGGTCGCAGGAGCGCAGGCGAGCACCCGTGAGATTACTGTTGGTGAGGACCGCGCCGCTTCCAGAGGAGCCATCGCTCAGTTTCGCTTGCTCGAGCAGCGCACCGCTGAGATTCGCCGAGTCGAGCTGGCTGCGGATCAGGATGGCACCGGACAGCGTTGCCCCGCTCAGATCGGCCCCGATCAGGTCGGTCTCCTGCAGCCAGGCGCCGCTGAGATCCGCGCCGCGCAAATCCGCGCCGTCGAGGATATCGTCGCGGAGGTCGGCGCCGACCAGGCTGTCCGCATCGACGGTGCGCAGGACCTCACCCGTCTTTTTGTGTCTGATCTCGATCATGACGGCCCTCGCCGTTGGGGTTATGGCCTGGGTGTTCGGCAGGTCGCGTGCCGCGCACCGAGAGAGCGCCGTTGACCGCTGCTTCCAGCATAGTCGCTGGCGCGGGCTGCTGCCGTTGGCGGGTGGCGATCGGGCTGAGCGGGCGGCCATGGCACGCCGGCGCGCGGCGCGCCGGCACTGTGCGCCGGCACTGGGGCGCCGCTGCTTGGCGGGGATGACGACCGGCCTTGATCTACGCCCCAATGAGTTCGCTCACGATGGACCTTGCGGGATGTCATCCCGCCGATGCGCTGCCACTCGGCAGCAGTGAGCCATACTGTGGGGTAAGGTAGTGGCGCAGGCCGATGCGGGTCGCAAGTCCGTGCGCCCCTGGCGCGCCTTGCTGCAAGGGCAGCGCGGGGCGAGGACCGAGGGTTTAGGCTATTCCAAGCAAATTTCATGCTATCTGACTTGTCTTGACGCCTGCCTTCGGCGTCGCGCTGGCGGTCGCATAGCGCACTATGCTCCCGCCATCACCCCTTGAAGGCGAACGTCAATCCGGCGTCATCTGGAGACATCTGCGCTGTCGCGATTTTCGGCACCCTAGAGCCGGCCGCTCGTGAG
>CAZGCI010000154.1:0-5356 GCA_964524185.1 uncultured Thiohalocapsa sp.
GCTCCGGCCGTGCCGACTGCGCCCTACCGCGATAGCGGTTTAGTCCTGCGGCCAAAAGCGGAAACCGAGCCCCACGGCCCCGGCGTTCTGCTCAACGCGCATTACTGTCACTCACGCCCGCGAGAGTCCACAGGCCGCTGGGACAAGAAGCGGACACTCCATCTGCAGCGGCGGGGCGAAAATGTACGGATTGCGGAATATCACCGGCATCCTCGGCCGGCTCGAAGACCCCGTCGATGACGCAGCAATGGTAATGGACGTGCCGGTTGAGGGAGGCACCGAAGCGGTGGACGAAGCTCACCGCCCCGAAGCGGGCATGCGAGCCGGTGCGGCTGCCCTGGCGCAGAGGGACCTCGATGACGCGCAGCAGGATGTGCAGCACCGCGCTGATCGCCCGCGGCTCGCGTTCCAGATACCAGCGCAAATGTTTGGGCACCAAGAGGACCCACTGGCACCATGTGAATGTCGGTGCTGATCCCCTGGTGGTCAGGGACGGCCAGTCGATGATCTCAAAGCCGGCGAGGTTGAACGCAGGTCGGAAACGCTGGTAGACCTGAGGGTTGAGGTAGCAACGGCGGACTAGTATGCGACGCCGCGCCTCATCTGGCGCGGGCTGGGGCAGATCCAGTGAATCGACCAGCCAGTTCATCCACCGCTGAGGCGTCCTTGCGAACCGGTCGGCGACCGACGGATCGAGCTTGCAGATCCCGGAATAGACGCTGTCGAAGTCGACGAAGAGTGCGCTTTCCAAGCCGATATTCCCGCGGATTCCGTGCTTCACCACGACGGCGCGCGTCTGTCAGGTCAGTCCGAGCTGCTGAAGGAAGCGTGAGGGTATCTGCGCTTTGGACGAACCCCAAGGCATCATCCGTTGCTCCGCATAGGAGAAGCACAGAAGGCGCTTGGAACGGGTCGCGGCGACGAACAGGTTACGTCGCTCTTCATCCAACACCGATCCGGCCGCACGGTAGTCGGGGAAGACACCCTCCATCATGCCCATGATCACGACAACATCGAACTCCAAGCCTTTTGCCGAGTGCACCGTCAGCAGCGCAAGCCCGTCCTCGCGCGGCTGCTGGGTAGCGCCTAGAGCGATCTGCCCGAGGAAGGTCCGCAGGCTGCGTTGCAGGCCCGAAGCGCGGCGCACGAAGCGGTCCCAATCCTTACGCCATTGGCTTATGTCCTGCAGGACCATCGCGCGGTCATCGTCCTTCAGTGCATCGTCGGCGTAGGCCGCAAGGTGATCGAGCGCCGGCCCGAGACGGAACTCACTGGCATTCAAATCCAAGCGTTGCACCGCTTCAAGGATAACGCGGCGAGGATTCCCACTCGGGAAACGCTCCAGTTGCTGCATCAAAGCGCTGCAATCTAACGGTTCCGGGCGATCTGACTCCGAGACATCGATACGCCACCGAGTCAAAAGTTGTTCCAAATGCAGGCGGTCACCGGGATTCGCCAAGAGGCGCAGACATATTTCGAAGTCTTCCAGCAGATCGGATTCGCTTTCCTGTTGCGTCGAGAGGTGTTTGTAGTAGGTCCAGCCCTCTCTAGATAGTGCGGGTTCCAAGCGGTTGAAGACGTAGCGGTTGCGTCCCAGGATCGCACACCGATCCAGCGTGATCTCTCCCTCGATATCAGCGTGTCCCGAGGCCTGTAGGTCACGCAGATAGGCGATGACTTGGCGTGCTTCGTCCTCCTCATCCCGGCCCCGAAGCAGGGTGACCTCGCCAGGAATGGGGTACTCGCCTTCCACCTCGTAATCGGGGGACAGCCGGACGGCAATCTCCACGACCGCGGCTGACGAGCGAAAATTTTGGTTCAGAGCGATTCTCTGTGCCCCAAAGTCGCGCTCGAACAGGTCCAGGTACTTGGGATGAGCGCCATTCCACTGGAAGATCGCCTGTTTCGGATCTCCCACCATCATCAGGTTGCGGTAAGAGGAGCCGCACAAGGCCTGAAGCAGGCGGTACTGCGCCTCGTTGAGATCCTGTGCCTCGTCGATGCAGACGTAGCGGTAAAGCCTGCGGTAGAAACCGGCGATCTTCGGGCGCTCCAAGAAGAGGCGATAGGTGAGCAGCAACAAGTCATCGTAGTCAATGGCGCGCGACGCCCGCATCCCTTGATCGTAAGCGAGGTAGAGCCTGCCGAAACGGGAGTCTTTAACCGCGTCCGGAAGCAACAGCTGTCCCTTTGCATCCGAGATCGCGTCGAGGAACTGCAATAGCGCCTTGTCTTGATCGCGGACCGATCCTTTCGAGAGCAAGATCTGCCTGAACTCGGGGTCGGCGAGCATCGCTTGGCGAAGCACCTGCTTGCGATCCTGGAACTGTTCGAACAGATTGGGCGCCCCATCGATGCCGACTTGCTGGCCGCGGCTGGTTAGGACCTCCATGCAGAAGCTGTGCAGGGTGCCGATGAAGGCGCGTTGATGGATGTCCGGAATTTCCTCCAGGCGCTCGCGCATCTCATTGGCGGCCTTATTGGTGAAGGTCAGAGCGAGTACGCGAAAATGCCCATCGCTCTCACATACGAGCCGCCGGACGCGTTCCGTCAGCACCCGTGTTTTACCGGAGCCGGGGCCGGCCACCACCAACAGGGCGCCTTCACCGTGCTGGACGACGCGGGCTTGGTCTTTGGAGAGGTTCATGACCTGCTCAGGTCGCTTGGGTCAAGCCCAAGCGTTGGGACATTGTCTCGAGAAGCTCTCGGATCAATGTCGGGAAACGCGACGTCGGGTCTGTCATCGACGTGATGGCCAAGGCAAGCGGCAAGGCGTAGCGCGTCTTGTTCGCCGATAGTTCCTGCTCGATTTTCGCGAGCTTGTTTGATTCGTTTGCCCATTGATGCCTCAGCGCCGCCTCATGCTGAGGCTTCCGGGAATTCTCTTTGATAATCATTTCGACCAAAACGGCCTCATAGACAGGTTGGATCAAGTAGGCCTCGAGGTCCTTGCCGCCAGGAATCACGAGGACATTGTCGTTGGCGCTGTCGCTTAGGTCGGAGGGGCGACCAAGATTTCTGAGCATCGTGAGCAGACTAGCGATGGTTTGGGGCTCACCATCGGAAAAGATGAACCAGGGGATATCAAAGCTCTCGGCGAGGCGCACAAAGGGCAGATAGGCTTGACCGCCAACGCCAATCATCGAGATCCCCATGGTGTGTATATGCTCGCCCCAGTAAGCCTTCGCGAAGAAGGGCAAGGCCTGTTCCTCCGTCTCGCCCTCGAAGAACACCAAGGCCCTGGCGAACAGGAGTTCGCCGCGAGTATTGAGCACCATGCGGTCGATCTTGCGCAGGTCTTCCGGACTTAGGCCCGAAAGGCTCATTTGGGAGACCGTGGTCTCGGCGCCGTCCTTGCGAAAATGCCTGAACTGGCCGATCTCGGCCTGGGCCGCAATGTACGGGGAGTGCGTGCTGATAAAGCGCTGACCGGGGATAGCCTCGATCTGGGCGAATAATGCCCTTTGGGCCTGGGGATGGAGGTGGGCCTCTGGCTCCTCCAGCGCTAACAGGGAATGTACGGCGCCGCCGCTGTCCCGCATTTGGCGCCATTGGCTGTAGGCGCGAAAGGTCAAGACCGCCGCTAGGCTGCGGGTTCCCATGCCGTGGCGGACCAGTGGAAAGGTCTGGGCACCCTTGGTCGAGAAGCCAATGTCCATACCCCGGCTGAGATCGCGCAGATGACGGGCCAGCGGCGTCACGCTGACCGCTCCCCTGCCGGACGAAACCGTCTTGTAAAGATCGTCGAGATGGGTTTGAACATGTGAGAGCACCGGGCTGCCATCGACGATGCTGGCGTTGAGCTTTGACAGTATCCGCTCGATCTTGGCAACCGTCTTTTCGGGCAGACCCGGATCGGAGACCAGCTTGTGCCAGAAGGAGCTGCGGCTTTGCAACTCGTCCTGGATGTCCCGCTTGGCATCCAACAGGTACAGGGCGATGGGTTCGAGCTGCGCGGTAGCGACAGCACCAGGCACGGTATTGGCGGCGTCGAGATCCGCCGCCGACGACCATTCGGCGAGAAATTGTCGCTTGGTCTCGTACTCCGCCTTGCCCGTATTCCAAGCCATCTTGGTACGGATGGCCATGAAGTCGTTGTCGTCCGCGTCTTGCGAGATGCCGGTCCCCCAGAGCTCAAGCCAGTAGGAGCCTACGGGAAATTCGTCCAGGGTTCCGGACGGATCCGCCGGGCGGAACAGCAGATCGATAATGATCGTCCGCTCCCGCGGCACCTTCGCCTCACCGATGCCCAGAAATAGGTCGTCGGAGGTGAGGACCCTGCGACCTGCGCCGATTGCAGCATAAAGGGCTTCCAAGAGACTGGTCTTTCCCGAGTTGTTCTCACCGATCAAGACCGTCAGCTCGTCGAATCGAATGTCCACCGCGCGCAGCGAGCGAAAGTTGCGAATGCGCGCCTCGACTAGGCGCAAGCCGCTGTCGACGAGGGTGGGGTTTACGGATGCCATCTACAAAGTCTCTGAATCTATGTGGTTTGCTAAACAACGACACCATACTAGCAAAGCACTCCCGAATGCGATTGCTCATGGACGGATAGGCAATCCAACGGCCTCTGGGCGTCTGGCGACGCCCGGGGCGACACCTGGGCGTTGAAGCGACCGGTGGATTGACGATCGGTCAAGGCACCATCTGGGCGCTCAGCGGCTTCACGATGGAGCAGACATGCCGTGTTGCCGAGCGCTGGAACGCACTCCCCGGGGCCCAGCGGACGGGCGGCACACAGGGGCGGTTGCAGCCTCGCTTGCAGGAGGAGGCGGCTACCAGCAGATGCGCTGATCAAACTCGACATGGGGCTCGGGCTGGCCGAGGAGGTCCCAGCCGGGCAGTCCGCGCGCGGGGGCGATCCGGGGTGGGCGTGACGGCTCACCGATATGGTTGAGGATCTGCTCGATGGGAGCGGCATCCGTAATCAACGCAGCGCTCGTCTTTGCGTCCACGGGGTCGCGAACGGCCAATTGCCCACCGGGAATTGCTGGAGTCCGAGAGGGTGAAACCGTCTGCGGGAGATCGCCTCGCAACGTCCGTTTTGTGTAACCTCTTCCGGATCGTCGCTTCGGCGGTCAGTGACCGCAAAGCGTCCACAGCGGTCGCTCAGGACTCAGCGCTGAGCGGCAGGTCTGGGTCGCAAGCGGGAATCCGGCCCGCGGCCTCCTTCGGCCGCAGGGGGTGCCAAAGCAGACGCGCGACCGCTTGTCGACTGAGGGCAGGGGTCGGCTAACAACAGTCACCGGTCGTCGAGTGCCGGGTGGCCGGAACGGAGCGGTTTGCCGTCAAGGCGATTTCTGTTAAGGGTTATCCGATGCCTACCGCCGAGTGGCGGAGGTGATCGAAGCCGGTG
>CAZGCI010000155.1:0-5083 GCA_964524185.1 uncultured Thiohalocapsa sp.
ATCGAGACCGGCGCGCGGCAGCGTCTCGGCGAGCGTTACCCGCGCGACCTCACGCCGCTCACCGACAATCTCAACGCCCTGCTTGCCCACGGCGAGGCACGCGAGGCGCGTCTGAGCAACGCCTTGGGCGACCTCGCACATAGCCTGAAGACACCGCTGGCGGTCATGCGCGGGGCGATCGCCGAGCTCGGGCACCCGCCGTCGCCGAGCGCGCCTGCCGCTGGAACCCTGCAGGAACAGATCACGCGCATGGATCAGATCGTGGCGTATCAGTTGGAGCGCGCGCGCACCGGTACACCCAGCGGCGGCGCCCTCGCCGCGCGCGTCGAGTTGGCCCCGCTGGTGCAACGGCTGACGGACTCGCTGTCGAAGCTCCACCGGCAACGGGCGGTGTCGCTGAGCCTCGAGCTTGACCCTGGGGCCGTGTTCCGCGGTGCCGAGGGTGACTTGCTGGAGCTGCTCGGCAACGTGCTCGACAACGCGTATCAGTGGTGCCGTTCGCGGGTGCGGGTGTGTGCCCGGCAACAGCAGGGTCAGCTGTTCATCCGCGTCGACGACGACGGTCCCGGCATGCCGCCAGCGCTTGCCGCCAGTCTGCTCGAGCGGGGTGCCAGGGCCGACGAGTCCACCCCAGGGCACGGCATCGGACTCGCGGTGGTGCGGGAGATCGCACTGGCCAACGGCGGCGATCTTCTCATCGACCGCAGCGAGCTGGGCGGCGCCCTGGTGCAAGTCCGCTTCCCCCAAGTGGGCAACCGCTCACGCTGACCCGCCGGCTGCCGCCGCGCCGCGCGCTCCCCGGGCGTAGCTGGGGCCGACGTAAGGAGGCCCGACAGTCGGCCCAGTACCGCCCGCGCGGCGTCGGACCGCGTGCCTCAGCCCGACCTGGGGCACGTATTCCTGTTTTGGCCATGCCTCCGCGGTCGCCCCAGTGGGCGCAAGCGGCGCGCTGTACCCCTGGGTACGCCGACTGCAGCCGGTATCCGGCCCAGGCGGACTGAAAAAGACTGTCATCTATTCAGCATCCGTTCAGCAATGGGTGCGTATTCTGATCCCAACGACGCGCTAACACTCGGCGCGCCGTTGAATGGACCAGCATCCCGTTGCAATTGTTCCGGCGTTGCCGCCGCTGATGCCACCGGATGACTCGGTCTACAGCCCATCCATCAATGAAGTTCGAGGTCTGATCCATGTCTAACATCACAGTCAAAACCCTGTCCTGGGCCGCCGCCGCATTGACCACCGTGCTGGCGGGGCCGATTGCCGCCCAGAGCAACGTGAACACGACCATCCAGGAAGGCCGCATCAACACCAACGACACCTACCAACGCGGCAGCTACAACGATAACGCCACCTACCAAGAAGGCTTGGACAACGCTAACCGGACCCGCCAGCGCGGCAATGAAAACTGGAATCAGACGGGTCAGTTCGGCCGCGTGAACTACAACGAGACCGATCAGCGTGGTCGATCCAACCGCAGCCGTGCACAGCGCGGCCAAGACAACGACTGACGGCCGGCTTCGGTGTCGGACCGACGCGCGCAGAGCGTGCTCTGCACGCGCCGGTTCCCCTGTACGGGGCCTGGCAATCCTGCGTCAACCGGTTGGAGGAATGACACGTGCGCAGCCGGGAGGACGCCATCTCGCGCAGAGCTTGCCCGTTTGGGTTCACCGCTCTGCCAACCTAAGGTGTAGATCAATGAAACGTACTCTCTCTGTCGCCGCCTGTTTGATCGTTGTCTGCCTGCCGATGGCGCACGCTGATAAGCAACAGGAGCAGGCGCAACGGCCCTGTGTGAACGTCGAGGTGCAAAACGACCGCGTCAATCGGTCATTCGTGCAGCAAGACTGTTACCGCAACCTGAACCGGACCGTTCAGGCCGGTGCTGACAATACGGCGCAGACCATCCAGCGTGGCGCGATCAACAATCACAAGACCCGGCAGTACCAGTACGACCAGTCCCGGTATCTCGACCGCGTCCGCGGCGATTAGTCACATGCATGAGGGGCAAAGCCATGCTTGCGAGACTCCTGCAACCGTTCTCCTTGTGCGTCTTGGCCGTGTCCGTCCTGTGGCTGGGCGTGGCTGCGGCGCAAGAGAACACCAATTCAACACGCCAGGTGGGACAGGTGAATATCAATCGCACCCAGCAGTGCGGTGAGGAGAATCAGAATGCCACCTATCAAGAAGGCCGCGTCAATATCAACAGGACAAGCCAAGGCTGCCCAGGCAACGGCGCTCAGGGGCGTTCCACCGGTCGATCCGCTGCACCCCGCGCGAAAGGCCCTGCGGATGAGCGGGGGAAGGCCGCCGCGGCAGGCAGAGGTCGGTCCGGCTGAACAGCAGGAGTCGGGACAATGATCACATGGCAGCGACTCAGAACGCCGAGTCGGCACGCCCTGCGCGGCCTGATGCTTGCGATCGGCATCGTCACCAGCTTTGCGTGCGCACAAACCGTCAGCTCCGGTAGTTCAACCACCACGGTGCATCAGAGCGGCGGTGCGAGCGGTAGTCGCTCGGAGGTCGCCAAAGACGCGGGCGGCCATCGGGTGGTGACCACCGACGGCAGCAGCACCGATGTGACGATTCAGCGCCAATGGGGCGGCGATGCGGCGGCGCGTCGTCCCGCCGAGGTTGAGCGAACGCCGCCGCCAGTCGACTCGGGCCGATTCGAGTCGGGGCGGTTCGATGATGGCGAGCACGCCACGCCGTGGCGCGACTCTGCGGGCCCCACGCGGGAGGCCTTCCGCCAACAGATGGAGCAGCGCATGCAGCGCTCACCGACGTGGTGACCGCGCCAAAGGATGGATCAGACGATTGCGCGATGATCGGGCTAACGGCGGTCGGCTTCTTGTAGACTGGCAGGCCATGAGCCGCGAAGGCCACCGCCGAGATCGCGCCCACCTGCATCGTCCTAGACAGAGGATCATGGCTTCAACCGACCCCGAGGAACCGGATCATCCCATCTGGGACCTGATTCCGCTGACTGGCTACGAGCTGCCGTCAGCGCCCACCGTGAGCAACGCGCGGCGGGGCCTGTTGTCGCTGACGCGACGCTTTCGCCGCCGACAGCAAGAGCGGGAGGGGCCGGTTAGGAGCGAGGATCAGCTGCATGCGCTGGCGCCTGATCGGCTGGATGCCGTTGCCGGGGCGATCGACTGGCGCGGGGCGGCGGAGGTGTTGCAGGCGGCCTTGGCGGAGCGTTCAGCAGCGGATCGGGCCTGGTTCATCATTGGGTCGCCCGGTGGCGGCTACGGCGAGCTCCTCGAGACCTGGGCGACGGCGCAGGGTGCCGCCTGTGTGCCCGCTCCCGCCTATGAGGTCGTCGCCGGCGAGCACACCGCCTGGCTGGAGGATCTGCCCGACGGCGCCGACCCCTGGGCCTTGCCGCGACTGGAACGCTGCTGGCTGCGCCATCCAGCCGGGCTCGATCTCGTCCGCAGGCTCTTCGAGCGGCTGTGCAGCGGGAAGCTCGGCTTTGGCGTGATCGGCTGCGACAGCTGGGCCTGGGCCTATCTGCGCTTTGTCGTCCCCACCCAGGTCGCACGCGCGCTCACCTTTCAGGCGTTCGACGGGGCGAGGCTAGCGCTTTGGCTGAGCACCTTGGCAGCAGCGGGCGACGCTCGTCCGCGCCGATTTCTGCACGCACAAAGCGGCAATCTGGTGCTGGCGGTGAATGATGACGACGCGTCGACGGTCAGTACCGAGCTCCGCTATTTGGCAGCGCAGGCCCGCGGCAACCCGAGCACGGCCCTGCGGCGATGGCGGTCACGCCTGCGCTCGGAGCCGGAGGAGCCGGAGGCCGCCGATGATGAGTCCAACAACAAGCCCGAGGTCGAAACGATCTGGGTGTCCCCCGCGGCGGATGCCGAGCTGCCGAGCGGTCTGGGCGAGCCCGAGGCGCTGATTCTGCACGCGCTGCTGCTGCACGATGGGCTACCGAACGACATCCTCGAGGGTCTGTTACCGAACACCCGGTCCCAGACCCGCGGGGCGTTGCTGCAGCTCGCCGCGGCTGACGTGGTGCAAGCGGACCCCGATGGAGCCTGGCGCGTGACTGCCTCTGCTTATCCAGCGGTGCGCTCCTTCCTCTCGTCGCGCAGTTTCTTGATCGGCGATCTCTAGCAAAGCGCACCATGGACATCGAAAAGCTCGACGACCTGTTCCGTCGTCTCGACACCGGCACGCTGCTTGATCTCGCGGTGGTCTTGGTCGGTGCCGGCGCGTTGGTCTTGGCCGTCCAAAAGGCGCTGCCTTGGGTCGCCAATCGCCTGCATGGCAAGGCGCGTCACTATCTGCTCGCCTTGGTGCCGCTCCTGCGCCTGATCATTGTCATCGGCGCCTTTTTGCTCGCGGTGCCGATCGTGATCGACCCATCGCTGCAGAATATGGTCGCGATCCTGGGCTCGCTGGGCCTGGCGTTGGGCTTTGCGCTGAAGGATTACGCCAGCAGCTTGGTGGCGGGCATCGTTGCCGTGGGCGAGGCCCCCTATCGCAATGGCGACTGGGTGCAGATCGGCGACACCTATGGCGAGGTGACCCATGTGGGCATGCGCGCGGTCCACCTGGTGACGCCGGACGATAACCTGGTCTCGATTCCCCATCTCAAGCTCTGGTCCGATCCCATTGCCAACGCAAACAACGGGACGCCGCAGCTGCAGTGCACCGCCGACTTCCATCTGCATCCACGTCATGACGGCGTGCGCGCGCGCGAGCTGCTCTTCGATGTGGCCCTGACGAGCCCCTACTTGGCCCTCGGCGAGCCCATTGCGGTGGTGGCCGAGGAAAAGCCCTGGGGCACCCGCTACCGGCTGCGGGCCTATCCCATCGAGGCCCGGCAGCAGTTTCGCTTTGCGACGGATCTCACATTGCGCGGCAAGGCCGAGTTGTTGCGTCGAGGCTTCAGGATGGCCGCGGTGCCAGCGCGTCCGGACGCGGACGGCGCGGCTGGCTAGCACGGGTGAGGCGAATCCACTGCGTGTATATCCGCGAGATGTCGAACCGGTAGCTTCCATTCGCGGCACGGCTCTAGCCCGCAAATCTCACCAGCGGATTGAAAAAGGGTGGCTCTCTCTGGCATAAG
>CAZGCI010000156.1:0-5035 GCA_964524185.1 uncultured Thiohalocapsa sp.
GGACATGCTTCAAGCGCCAAGTCTTATACAACCGCTACGACGCGACCTTTGCCGACTACAAGGCCGCCTGCAAGCGGTTCTTCGCGCATCTCGATGCGCACGCCGCGCAGCTGCGCTCGCTGCTGACGGACACCTTCGAGATCATCCGCAGCTATTGACACCCGAAAACCTGTATCGGTTGGGTATAACCACTGCAATGCCCCCAAGTCTTCGCGGCTTCTTTCTAGTTTGCCTCGTTGCTTTCTTCTTCTCTGCGCCTTTGCGTCTCTGCGCGAGATATCTTTCTGCCGGCTGTGCACGCGTCACGCTTTCAACCCGTTGACGCAGCCGACGCCCCGTCTTGCATCAGCGCGGCGCCGATCGAGTGGGCGTTGTGGGCGGCGACGGTCATGCGCGCATGGCCTCCTCGATCCGGTCCAGACGGCGGTCGGTGCTGCCGCGACGACTCCAGGTGTTCACGTCGCTCTGACCGGTGACGGCGGCGGTGATGAGGGCGGAGCGGAATTCGCGGAGGCGGTCGTTAGATTTTTCCACATAGCGGATGATGTCCTCGTTACGGGTCAACGCCTCGACGCACCTAACCGATTTGGAGATTTGCCGTTCGATTGGCATGTATGCGAATCGAAAACCCGCAACCTGATCGCCGCTAATGTGAGGTACGCTCACCCCTGTTAGCTCGGGCTCGAAGTAGCCGAGAAACTGTTTGCTAGAAAGAAGTAGTTTCAAGAACTCCTTAGAGATCGTTCCCAGTGGAATGATTTTGCAAACCCGTTGCAATAGCAGGCATGGCACATCAAGATCTGTGACCTCAGCTACACGGATTCCACTGGAGATCCATGGCCGATCCATACCCATCACGATGTCGCCCGGCGAGAGAACAAATCGTTCTAGGCCGGCGACCATTTCCTTTGGCCAGTAAACGACATCCGCCCAGCGTATCCTTCCAGGAGCTAGGTTCGCTCCGCGCAATAGACGTATGTCCCCTTCGTCGGTGCTAAAGTCAGAACTTGCAAAAGCATATCCGGGGACGATTCTTACGTGGTGCCCGAGTTTTGATGCCTCGCCTTCAGACGAGATCGCGTCCTCAATTGCTGACACCGACCGCTCTCGAACAAGTTTAACCAACCGCTCCTTCTTCTCGATCAACTGATCGATGCGGGCGGTCTCGCGATCGAGAAAATCCGCGATGGATTTTTGGGCTTCGTAGTGTGGGAGCGGGAGAGTAACGCGCTTGAGATTAGCTGTAGAAATACTCGCCTGATTTATAGCAGGCTTCGCAAAGGTTTGGACTTGGTGGCGGCAACTTGTAGACCGAAAGCAATAGAACAAGAATCTTGGAGCCACAAAGCTAGAAGGCCTTATACGCAGCAAGTTCATGCCGACGTGGAGCGGGTAATCTGCCTCGTAGATCGCGCAGTTACCAATCATCGACATGCTATTTATATGTGAGAAAAGAAGATCCCCCTTTTTGAGCCGATATCGATCGATGTCCTCGCTTTGATCAACATACCCGACTCGGTGAAGATCGATCGTGCCGTGAGAAATTGTTTCAATCCTTGTGACCAAATGCGCCCCGTCTTCATGATCGATCTGTGTAGCAGTCGTACCGTTAAGCACTGAAGCAACATGCCGTCGACAAGAAACAAGTGGGAAATCCCTCACCCCGCCACTTCCTTCAACAACCCCGCAATCTCCGCCTCCAGCGCCTTCATCTCCGCATCGATCTCCGCCAGCGGACGCGGCGGCACGTACTTGTAGAAGTACCGGTTGAAGTTGATCTCGTAGCCGACCCGACCGACGGCGCCATCGCGGGCATCGCGGTAGCTCTCGTCTACCCAGGCGTCGGGGACGAAGGGTGTCACCTCGCGCGCCATGTACTCGCGCCAGTCCTCGGCAAGCGGCACCAGTTCATGGTCGCGCAGTTCGGTGTCGGGCTCGGGGTTGCCCTTGGTGTCGGTGCAGACCTCGGCCTCCTCATCGCGCTCGGACAACGCGGACAGGATCGCCTTCTTGATGGGTGCGCCGATCTTGACCCCGGTGGTCTTGATAGCCTTGGTCAGGCGCTTCTCGAAGGCGTCGCGGTTGGTGAACCGATCCGCACCGATGCCGCGCAGGGCGGCCTCGATTGCTGCCCGCTCGGTTTCGGGGAGCTTCTGGAATGCCTTCTCGCCAGCCAGCCGCGCAACGCGTTCGTCGTCGACCTGGAAGTTCAGCTTCAGCGGGCGCTCGACCCGGATCTCCCGGTAGCCGAAGTCGGTGGTGGCGAAGACCTTCGAGACCTCGGCGGCGCCGCTGTCCCCATTGAGGAAGTGCGCATACAGGTGCGCGATCTCGGCACGGGCCTCGTCTGGAATCTCCCGGCGTTTCGAGCCGAGCGACTTGCGCATCGACTTCCAGAACTGCTCGCCGGAGGCGTCGATGAGCTGCACCTTGCCCGCGCGTTCGGCGGGCTTGCGGTTGCTCAGCAGCCAGACATAGGTCTGGATACCGGTGTTGTAGAAGAGATCGGTCGGCAGCGCGACGATGGCCTCGACCCAGTCGTTCTCCAGCATCCAGCGGCGAATCTCGCTCTCGCCGGAGCCGGCCCCGCCGGTGAACAGCGGTGAGCCGTTCATGACGATGCCGATGCGCGAGCCGGTCTCATCAACGCGCATCTTCGAGATCATGTGCTGAAGGAACAGCAGCTGCCCGTCCGAGATACGTAGCGTGCCGGCCCCGAAACGCCCATCGAAGCCCTGTGTCTCGGCCTCCGTCTTAATCGGCTCCTGGTACTTCTTCCAGTCCACGCCATAGGGCGGATTGGAGAGCATGTAGTGGAAGCGCTTGCCCTGGTGGGCGTCTTGGGTGAGCGTGTTGCCGAAGGCGATCTGCTCCGGGTCGTGCCCCGTCACCAGCATGTCGGACTTACAGATGGCGAAGGACTCCGCGTTCAGCTCCTGGCCGAACAGCTCGACGCGAATACCGGGGTTGTACTCCTTCAGCGCCTCTTCGGTGAGCGCCAACATTCCCCCCGTTCCGCAGGCGGGGTCGTAGACCTGGCGGATGATGCCACGCCCGGTCAGCATGGCCTCATCGTTAGCGATGAGCAGATCGACGATCAGCCGGATCACCTCGCGGGGCGTGAAGTGCTCACCGGCGGTCTCGTTGGAGATTTCCGAAAAGCGGCGGATCAGTTCCTCGAACAGGTAACCCATCTCCAGGTTGGAGACGGTGTTCGGGTGCAGGTCGATCTCGGTGAAGCGCTCGAACACATTCCAGAGGATGCCGCCGTCCTTCAGCCGCTTGAGCTGGTCGGTGAACAGGAACTTGTCGAGAAAGATGTCGCGGACGTTGCCCGAGAACTTGGTGATGTAGTCGACCAGGTTCTGGTGCAGTTGCCCCGGGTCCTGCCCCTTGAGCTTGGCGAAGGTGAAGGCGGAGAGGTTGTAGACCTTCACGTTGCCGCCGACCGCACCGCTCAGGATCATGTCGCGGGTGGCCTCATCGACGCCATCCGGCAGCGACCGGGCCGCTGACAATACCGCATCTTTGCTGTCTTCAAGGATGCAGTCGAGCCGCCGCAACACCACGAACGGCAGGATCACCTTGCCATACTCAGACTGCTTGAAGTCTCCGCGCAAGATCTCCGCGACGGACCAGACGAACGCGCTCTGGGCTTGGATATCTGCCTTTGCCATCTGCGCTTTTGCTTTCCTGATGAACGCTGCTCGATCGTCGTGAAGACCAGATCGACGCAGCATTGCCGGCGCCGAATCCGCCGCGCCCGTGCAGGGAACGAGCCACGGCGCCGATCTTACAGGGTGTCGAGAACCAGGGCCGGGAAACACACCTTTTCCGGATGCCTTCTCCGATGCCCTTCCGTCATCGGGCCGAACGGGGCTGGCACGTCTACCCTTTTCAAAGCTGCCTCGGCTGGCAGTCTGGACAGCGATAGAGCCGTCGCCCACCGACCTCGATCCGTTCGATGATGGCGCCGCAGACATGACAGGGCAGCCCGGCGCGGCTGAAGACGGCGAAGCGATAACCACGACGTCTCGCACCCGCTGCCTTCAGCGCCGCCACCCGCGCCTCTGGGTTGGTCACGCCGCCGCTGCGGTAGGCGCGGGTGCCGATCTCCAGCGTGGTACGGGCGAGCCGGTTGCGGCCCTTTAGGTCCAGGTCGCGAGGCCGCAGCGCCGGGTGCAGGCCGGCGGCGAACAGCGTCTCGCTGCGCAGCTAGTTGCCGAGCCCGGCGACGAAACCCTGGTCCAGATACAGCGCGCCGAGACTGCGGTTGCGAAAAGCCGGTGCGTTCAGCCGTCGGGCCAAGTCGCGCCAGTGCAGCGCGGGGTCGAGCAAGTCGGGGCCGAGGCTGGCGAGGTAGCGATGACGCAGCAGACCGTCGGCGTCGAGCAAGGCGATATCTGAGGCGCTGTAGAGTAGGGCGCTCTGTGTCTCGGTGTGCAGGGCCACCCGCAGCTGTCGGCGGGTCGCTGGCAGTTCGCCGCGCCGGCGCAGGTACCAGACCCCGTAGAGCTGGTTGTGGGCATACAGCGTCAGGCCCAGATCGAAGTGAATCAGCAGCGCCTTGCCCCGGGTCTCGATACCAACCACCCGCGCACCGATCAGTTCGTCTTCGAAGTGTCGCAGCCGCGGCAGTCCGAAGTGGACCTCAGCCAGGCGGCTGCCGTCGATCGCCGCGGCGATGCGATCGGCGGCACGGCGGATCTCAGGGCCTTCTGGCATCCGGATAGCGGCTCATGTGGAGGATAGGAAATCCAAGCCGCCCTGAGCGTACAGATTGTCCCGAGGCAGGAGGTTAGCGGGGGTGGGATGCGTGGTCAACGCCCAGCAGCGGGACTGACAGACGTCGGCGGCGACGTCGGGGGCGGTGCAGGCGCGCGTTCCGTGCACCGTGTAGCGCGTCTTGGAGGCCGGCATTGGCGGTGTCGAACTGACCGCGGTCGGTGCGCCGGTTGCGTCCGCCACCTCACGGCCGACGGCAACGGCCGCCGCCCGCAGCGGCGCGTTCGGCGCGAGCACGCCGTGATAGCGA
>CAZGCI010000157.1:0-4909 GCA_964524185.1 uncultured Thiohalocapsa sp.
CGATCACATTGGTCGGCTTGACGGCCCAGACCAGTGCCTGAACCCAGGGGTAGATGGTCGGAAGGATGCCGACCCAACCCAGTAGCTTGACGGCTTCCGCTTCGGGATGCCTTCTGGAGATGGCGATGCGCCCGGGTAAGCCGGCGATGAAGACGAAGATCATCAGGAACGCCACAACCGTTAGCAGCAGGGTCGCGAAGGTCAGATAATCCCAGAGACCGATCTCGAATCCGAGCATAGCGCAAGACCTCTCAGAGCATGTTTGGAAAGCCGCCGAACGAGGCGAGGATTCGCTTAGGCGATGCCGATTGACCGTCCATCCCGCGCAAGAATCGGACAGCACCGGCAAACGCGGTTTCTCGGTTCCTTGATCATACACATTCCCCGCTGGCGAGCCGAGCACGACCATGTCCGAAGCCCAACGGCCTGCAACGAGCGCCACGAGACGCCTGCATCGATCTCTCGGCTATTTCGTCACCCTGCTGGTCGAGAACCTGCCGGACGGCCGACAGCGCATCTCGCATGCGCGCTGGCATCGCAAGGGGCTTGAACCGATCGAGCTCGCCGGTGATGGCAGCGTGCTCACAGGACCACCGGCCGGCCATCCATGGCGCCAGCTCTGGGCACCGGGTCGACTGGCCTGGTGGATCGCCATTCTGTTCATCATCGGCTCGGCATGCTTCGCCGTGGGCGGCTTTGCAACGACCTGGCCGCCGTTGGCGCCGGCGCTGTTGACGCAAGGCCCTGCCGCCGGCGCCATCTTCTTCGTCGGCTCGCTGTTCTTTACCGCCGCCGCCTGGCTGCAGCTGGAGGAGGCCATCAACGCCGATCTCACCGGTGTCGACGCGTCGGCAGCCAGGACTCGCGCCAATTGGCGCTGGCTCGCCTGGAAACCGCGCAGCGCCGGCTACAGCGCGAGTCTCCTCCAATTTGCTGGCACCTTGCTGTTCAACATCAACACGGCGGATGCCATGCTGTCGCAGCTCAGCTGGTGGCAGGAGGACGTCAGGATCTGGGCGCCGGATCTCATTGGCAGCAGCTTTTTCCTGCTCTCCAGCTATCTGGCCGTGGTCGATGTCTCGCACCGCGCCTGGTCCTGGCAGCCGCGCCAGTTGAGCTGGTGGATCGTCATGATCAATCTGCTGGGCTCGATCGCGTTCATGGTCTCGGCCATCGCCAATTGGTATCTGCCGAGCAGCGGAGATGCCGTTTGGGCCTGGGGTGCGAGCCTCTACACACTGATCGGCGCCCTGTGCTTCTTGACCGCCAGCGCGCTCATGGTTCCTGAGCAGGCGGGGGCTGGAAGGAGCATCGGGGGGACATCCGGTTTGGGGATGCGCCCTGTGCAGGCGGCAAACCCTGAATGCTGAGACCTGAATGCTGAGAACAGCCATCGTCGAAGTCCGTGGCCCGGGCAACAGATAGGCGCAGCGCCGATGGATATCGCGACAACCGTGCAGATGCTCGCCATCATGGCGTTTGCGATGACAGGCGTCATCGCGGTCTCCTCGCGCGGAATCGACCTCTTCAGTGCCTGTGTACTCGGCACGATCACCGCCCTGGGCGGCGGAAGCATCCGCGACGTCGTCCTCGGTGTGCCGGTATTCTGGTCCATCGATCTGAACTACATCTGGGCCGCCCTCGCGGCGAGTGTGCTCGCATTCATCGGCAAGCCCCTGCTGGATCGCCGGCACCTGTTCCGCCTGATGCTGTACCTGGACGGCTTCGGGGCCGCGCTGTTCGCGGTCCAGGCAGCGAACAAGGTCTGGGACCTGGGGTTCGGTATTCCGGCCGCACCGGTCATTCTCGGCGTCGTCACCGCGATCGGCGGCGGCCTGATTCGCGACGTGCTCGCCGGACACCCAACCCTGCTGATGAACCGTGATCTCTATGCCATCCCGGTCCTGCTCGGCTGCGTGCTCTATGTGCTCTCGCTCGCCTGGATACCCGAATACCGGTCGATCTCCGGGCCCCTGTCCATCGCGCTGATCTTCGGGTTTCGCGCGGCAGTGATCCACTGGCGTCTGAGCGTGCCTCATTGGCTCATGACCAAGCCGAGAGACGATTCTAGGGGCTGACGATGCAAGGCTCGTAAGAACCCTTGGGCAGCATGTGCCGATGCCTCCTCAATGGTGAAAGCCGGATGCTTCATCGCTGGTCAGTGACGCCTGGGTCGGATGCGCCTCGATATGCGCGAGGGCGGCCTTGATGTCGTCGACGAGCAGCGTGGCCAGGTCGAGGCTGACGCCGTTGCGCACCAGGATGCGCTGGATCGGCTGATGCTCGCAGTTCGCCGGCAGCGTGTAGGCCGGCACCTGCCAGCCGCGCACCCGCAGCCGGTCGGCGAGGTCGAACAGCGTGAAGCCGGGATCGGCGCCTGCCTTGAGCTTCCACGAGACCGCCGGGATGCCGCGCGCGCTGTCGCCGTCGTAGACGATCTCGAAGCGGCCGATGGCCGCGATCTCGTCGGCGAGGTAGTGGGCAGTCTTATAGCAGGAGGTGTGCACCTTGCGGTAACCCTCTCGCCCGAGCCTCAAGAAATTGTAGTACTGGCAGACGATCTGCCCGCCGGGCCGGGAGAAGTTCAAGGCGATGTCACGCATATTGCCGCCGAGATAGTTCACCCAGAACACCATGTTCTCCGGCAAGTCCTGCTCCGTGCGCCACAGCACCCAACCGACACCCAGCGGGGCGAGGCCGAACTTGTGGCCGGAGGCGTTGATGGAGCGCACCCGCGCAAGCCGAAAATCCCACTCCAGGTCCGGGGCGCAAAACGGCGCCAAGAAGCCGCCACTGGCGCCGTCTACATGGATCGGGATATCGAGCCCGGTGTCGGCTTCGAGCTTGTCCAGCGCAGCGCCGACCGCCTTGACCGGCTCATACTCGCCGGTGAAGGTCACGCCCAGCGTTGGCACCACGCCGATGGTGTTCTCGTCGCAGCGGTTGAGCACCTCTTCGGGAGTCATCAACAGTCGCACTTCCTCCATCGGGATCTCGCGATGCTCGATGTCCCAGTAGCGGGTGAACTTGTGCCAGCAGATCTGCACCGGCCCGGTGACCAGGTTGGGCCTGTCGATCGGTTTGCCCTCGGCCTTGCGGCGGGCCTCCCAGCAGCGCTTCATCGCCAGCCCCGCCAGCATCGCCGCCTCGCTGGAGCCGGTGGTGGAGCAGCCGGCGCTGTGCTCGGGGGCCGGCGCATGCCAGAGGTCGCCGAGCATGCGCACGCAGCGCGCTTCGATCTCCGCCGTCTGCGGATACTCGTCCTTGTCGACCATGTTCTTGTCGATGCAGGTCTCCATCAGCTCATGGATCTCGTCCTCTTCCCAGGTCTGACAGAAGGTCGCCAGGTTCTGGCGCGCGTTTCCGTCGAGCATCAGTTCGTCACGCACCGCGGCGAATACCCTGCGGGGATGCTTCTCGGCATCGGGGAAGCACGATTTCGGGAGAGCAGAGGAGAGCTCACTCGCACCGTAGGTCTCGTCGATCGGGTCCGCATCAGCGCTTGCACCCGTTTGCCAGGCGGGGTCTTGGTTGGACGTCATCGGACTCTCCTCTGCGTGGTGGACGGAAGCGTTGCAGCAGGCCGGCGCACGGGCGACTGCGCCGGCAGTGATCCGCCAAGCGTGAACGAACGAAACGGCCCTTGGCGCTTGTGGCGTTGACGCGTCAGCGCCGACGGAAGATCGCGTGTTGTCTCAGCAGCGCATCACCTGAGAACATCGCCGTGGCAAGCAGGGCCAGCGCCCATGCGCTACCATTCCCGGTGTGCGTGGTCGCATTCCTGATGTACTGCACATCCGGCGCCAGCAGCAGTCCCCCGAAAACGCCCAATTCCACGAGGCCTCGATGATGGTCTCGTCCACGCTGGCCGACGGTGTCGTCGGCTGGTCTGCAGCCTGCGCATAACCGATCGCCACGCCGACCTGATCTTTCTTGCTGCGTCCGAGAGGATTATGCATCGCCCCACCCAAGGCAGAGGAACCTCTTATCGGCGTCTGGAAACCCCAGGCGCCGTTCGCGCGTGCTAAAGATCGCCCGGGTGTGGTTCAGGTTCTGAACCGCATTGAACGACCAGCCGGTGCTACTGCGCGGCTGCTCCGGCACCGAGGGCACATCGTAATAGGCAATGGAGTATTGCGCATCACCGAGCTCCGCAACTTGGGCGTCCATTGCATATACCCGAACCAGGCAACGGTCTGTTCGCTGAAGCCATTGCTGGAGAGATTCGTGCCGCCGATGTCGGTGGTATTCTGCAGACCCGCGGCAAGATGAACGCTGCTGGTGACCTTGACTTCCGCGTACGCGCCGAGTCCGGCAATCGGGTAGGTCGCACTGCCGTTCTGGGCAAAGACCAGATTAGTGAAATTCTGCTGTTGATCCGCCAAGTAGCGGTTGTCGTCGAAGTTGTAGAATGGATACTGCCCAAGCGACCACAGCAGCTTGCTCCCAGGCAAGGCATGGGTATAGGTCTGCTGGTCAAAGGAATCCTCCGCATTGCCTGGAAAGTCGTTGATCGGCGCGATGACGCCCAAGTCACCGAAGATCTTAAACCACCCCCACGAGATGGGCGTGATAATTCGCGACAGGTTGCGCCGCCGCGCTCGCAAGGTCTCGGACGCGGGGCGATCTGGACGACGCTCAGGGTGGCTTGGAGTTACCGTGCGTGTCGTGCAGGTCCGGACGCTGGGCGAGCTGCCGCACCTGCCGGCCTGCCACCTGGTCATCCCATCCGAGACGCGCAGGTCGGCGCGCCGCCCCGGCGGATAAAGCGCATGTTTCACGCTAACGGAGCCACTCGATGCAGGTCTTCATCACCCTGGCGACCATCCTCGGTCTCACCGCCCTATTCGCGTATATCAATGCCCGCTTGCTGCGGCTGGAGCAGACCATCGGACTGATGGTCTTGGCA
>CAZGCI010000158.1:0-4795 GCA_964524185.1 uncultured Thiohalocapsa sp.
CTACGCCGCCTCAATCAGAACCTGAGCGAGCAGCCAGTCGAGCACCTTCACCAGACCGACGACCGTTCCCACTGCTGCGCGCTCGCCGGAGCTACATCATCCGACATTCCAATAGGCGATCCAGGACGCTGTCTAGGGCGAAAATTAGGCCAACAGCGACCGCTATTTGTATGCGCTGAAGCCGCATCTCCGCACGCATGCTCGCCTCAACGGCCCTCAGCTCGTCACACAATGGTTTCGACATCGTCATCACGTCTCACTCTCCCGCGTCGGAGGGGGCTCTCGCCCCGTCTGAAAAACCTTCGGGACGGGGTGTATACCGCGTTCCGCTGCGGTCAGCCCACGCACGGCCTGGGCGTAGACCCTCGGCCGGACGGGGCATTCGCCCCGTTCGGAACCTTTGCCGTAGGCGCTCGGGCCGCGGCCATCCAAACGTTCGGGACGGAGTTGCAAACCCCGTCCCACGCGAGCACGCTGCACGCGCACCCTACGCGGCTTTTTTCCGGCCGAGCTTTAAATCCAGAAAGAGCAGTTGACGGCCGCAGCGGATCGTGGGAGCGCCTACTTTACATCAGTTTTTGAGGCAGCAGGCGAGGCCCCCAGGCGGTAAGCCGCGCCACAACCGCCATGGCACGCCCCTTAGCTAAGGCCTGGCTTCGTTACAACGCGTTGGAATAGGGCGGCTATTCCGGCTCGTTGTGCCTCCCCAGACGCCCAAGTCCCATCTCATGGGCGGGACCAAACATCTAGGTTAAACCGCTATCACCCGCCTACTTTGAGCGATGAAATTCGACCTGATCTACCCAACCCTTTTCATCATGCTTGCAACATTCTCCGGCTTCTTGGCGGGGCTTTTTGTCGCTGATGAATCCAAACCGAAGACCTATCACGAGTGCGTCTATGAGCCCCTGCGAGAGCTTGCAATGGGCGATAGACAGGTGGATACGCTGCTTGCGGTCTGCAGAGAAGCCTTTGGCGCGCCAACCCATCCAACGAAAGAAGGGAACAACACGTTCTAGCGAGGCTGCGCTACGGGTTCTCGCCAAATCCCACCGCTAGTGTACGCCTGGCCTGAGCGGACACGCGATGCCACACCGCTTACCACCGCGCGCATAGACCGTACACCGAGGCATGCCCACGACGCTCCCCGGCAGATATACTCCGGGTCCGACCTGAGACGGCGCAAATCCAATGAATTCCTCAACCGGCCCACTGCCCCACAGCATCGACGACTATCCGGAGGATTTCTGGCCCGATGTCGATGACCTTGTCACCGAAGATGACACCCCCTTGGACAACATCTTTTCCGAGAAGCAGCAGCGCCTGCTGACCGAGCCCCTGTACAGCACCCGCCTCGGTCGGCCCTTTGCGGCGATGGCCAACGTCGGGCTCTTCTACCAGACGCATCATCCGCCGCTGGTGCCCGACATGCTGCTGAGCCTCGGTGTGGAGATTCCAGCGGACGTCTGGAGCAAGTCCCACCGCGCCTACTTCGTCTGGGAATTCGGCAAGCCCCCGGACGTGGTCATCGAAGTGGTCTCGAACCGCGAGGGCCACGAGCTGGACAGCAAGGTCGCGGACTACGCCGCCATCGGCGTCAAGTACTACGCGGTGTTCGATCCGGAGCGGCTGCTGGGCGAGCGGTTGGTCCACTTCTACGAACTCCATGGCGCGAGCTACGTCGAGCGGGCGAGTCTGTGGATGCACGACATCGGCCTGGGCCTGTTGCTGTGGGATGGCGACTACGAGGGCATGTCCGCGCGTTGGCTGCGCTGGTGCGATTCAGCAGGCAACCCGATCGCCACCGGCGCCGAGGGCACCCAGCAGGAGCGCGAGCGCGCCGAGCACGAGCGCGCGCGGGCCGAGCAGGAGCACGAGCGGGCCGAGCAGGCGCGACAGCGCGCCGAACAGGAGCACGAGCGGGCCGAACGCATGGCCGAACGATTGCGAGGGCTCGGCATCGATCCGAATCAGCCCAACGACTAGCGGAGCCGCAGGCGCTCACAGCGGATCACATCGCCACGGCGGCTGGGTCCGCAGGTGCGCACGCATATCGTACCCGGCCTTGCACATGTAGGGTGTGCGACCGTAGGTTGCGCACCGATGGTGTTGCCCAACGCCGGCGGGATTTTCGTTGATCCGGCTCGTCTTCCGGTGCGCACGCTCCGCGCGCACACCCTACGGCGGATTGTGTCCGCCCATGTAGGGTGTGCGACCGAAGGTTGCGCACCGGCGGCGTCGACCATGGCCGACCACCTCTTCATCGGCACGGCCCGAGCGCGGTGCGCACGCTCCGCGCGCAACCCTACCTAGCCGGTGTAGCGCACCGTGCGCCTACGAAACGTCACCGAACGCGGCCGGATCGAACGTTTCCGCAGTCCCCCAATCGCGCGGATACTGCCCGCTCGCGACCAGCCGGTGGAAGCTTGAATAAGGCCAGTCCGCTGCCTGCTTCGCCAAGCCATGCTTGACCGGGTTGTAATGGACATCGTCCATATGCCGACGCCAGTCTTCGTCGTCGCGAATCACATGCTCCCAAAACCGCCGCTGCCAAATGCCAAGCTCACGACGGCGCCTGCGCGACGCGGACAAGGTCTCCGGGCGCGTCAGCGTCTCTTTCATACGACTCGAAAACCCCGCCTTGATGATGGTCCAGCGCGTCGAATAATCGGCGTCGCCGGCGGGCAGCGTCCAGATACAGTGGAAGTGGTCCGGCAGCAGGACCCAGGCGTCGATGTGGAAGGGATGGTTTTTTCGCGCCGCCGCAATTGCATCCCGCAACGCAGCCCGGCTCGACGCCGAGCTCAGAAACCGCCGGCGCGCATAGGTCACCCCGGTGAAGAAATAGGTCCCCCCGTCCACGCGCGCTCGGATGTACTGGGGCATTGCCGTCGCTCTTCGATTCGTGAGCCAGTCCGCTTTGGTGCGCACGCTCCGCGCGCACACCCTACCCAACCCACGTAGGGTGTGCGACCGAAGGTTGCGCACCGTGCGCGTCGCTCATGGCCGACCCCATCGTGATCCGCCCGGCTCGAGCACGGTGCGCACGCTCCGCGCGCACACCCTACCCAGCCCACGTAGGGTGTGCGACCGAAGGTTGCGCACCGTGCGCGTCGCCCATGGCCGACCACATCGTGATCCGCCCGGCTCCAGCACGGTGCGCACGCTCCGCGCGCACACCCCACCCAGCCCACGTAGGGTGTGCGACCGAAGGTTGCGCACCGTGCGCGTCGCCCATGGCCGACCACCTCTTCATCGGCCGGGGTCGAGTTCGGTGCGCACGCTGCGCGCGCATACCCTACGCCGCTTCAATCAGGACCTAGGCAAGCAGCCAATCGAGCACCTTCACCAGACCGACGACCGTTCCCACTGCGCCGATCACCCACAGCGTCTGTTGGTGCATCGCCTTGCGCGTGCGCAACTCGGCGTCCTTAATCTCCTTCTGGGTGCCCTTGATCTGCTTCTGCAGGTTCAGCTCGACCTCCCTGATCTGCTTCTGCAGGTTCAGCTCGACCTCTTTGGTCTCCCTGCGGACGACTTCGATCTCCTTCTTCAGGCTCAGCTCGACCTCTTTGATCTCCTTCTGCAGGTGCAGCTCGACCTCTTTCGTCTCCTTGCGGACGAGCTCGATCTCGCGTTGCAGCCGGAGCTCGGACTCGCGCACATCGCTGGAGCGCGCGATCTCGCCCGCACGTGGCCAGCTTTCTTCCAATTCGCCGATGGCGTCCGCGATCAAACGCAGACGCACGCGCTCGTCCGTCGTCTCGGTTAATTGTTCGTAGAGTCTCAGTGCCAGCCCCATGGTGGAATCTCCATGCGATAGGCGTGCACGGCCCACCGCTTTCAGACCAGGCCCGCGCGTCTATCAGGCCAAGATTGAGGCTATTTTGCAAGAGCCGATAGGCCGCCGAATGGCCCTGTCGATATCCGGTACCGGGTGATGGGGGCGCTTGGTCGCTCGGTGGCAGAGAACGACGGTGGGGCAAACGTTCGGGACGGGATGTATACCCCGTCCCGCTGCGGTTGGCGGCTTAGAGACGTGCGCACGGGGTGGGCACCCCGTCCCGCGCTGGCGTGCAATCTCGGTCAGTGCAGCACGTCGTCCAGTCGGCTGGCGCTCAGCACCCGCTCCGACCATGCCAGCAGCATAACCTCGTCGGCCTCGGCAAGGCGCCGCAGCACCTCCTGCGGCAGCTCGCCAAACTTGAGGCGCAGCTGGCGCTCCAGCAAGCGCGCCTCACCCTGCTGCATGCCCTGCTGCAACCCCTGCTGCACGCCCTGCTGCAGGCCCTCTTCGCGAAAACGCTCGGCGAAACGGCTCATGGTGTTGGCCTCGTCTGGGTAGTCATGCGCGTATTGTAGGCGTTCATCGGCGCTGAGATCCGCATAGATGTCGATGAAGTCCAGGTACTTGAGCCGCTTCTCCGGATCGGGCTCCAAGATGGTGAGCCCGCGCACGGCCTGGGCGTAGACCTCTACCCGGCGCTCGGGTGGAGCATCCTAGCAACGGTAGTTGAACGGCCCCCACGGTGCGTCCCGCGGGGCGTCCAGCAAGGCACAACGAGGCGGAATAGCCGACCTATTCCAACGAGTTGTAACGCAGCTGGGCGCCACGCGGGGCGTGCCATGGGGGTCGTAGCGGCTCTCGCCCGGAAGGTGCGCTTGCAGTCGACACGCGTTCTCAATGGGCGCAAACAGTTATCGCTGCGCGGAAGCGGTCAACTGCCGTTGCTAGGATCATGCATGCTCGGCAGCGTGAGACGCGCGACGAGGTTGTCGCTGTCGCGGTAGTCGG
>CAZGCI010000159.1:0-4670 GCA_964524185.1 uncultured Thiohalocapsa sp.
CTGCCTGTTCGTCGGCGATGCCGGGATGGTCTCCCAGGCCAACCTGCAGAGCCTCGCCGACAAAGACGAAGACCACAGCAAGCGGGCCTGCGCGTTGCGCAGCAGCGCCCGCTACGGACGCTTGCTCAAGCGCGCCGTGGAGGCGCACTCCGCATATTCGCGCACCGTGCATAAGGCTGATCTGGGGTTTCCAGCTAACCGGACTCACTCCGCCACGGGTGATTGGCCGGCGGGAGCACGTGAGCCTTGGTGGCTTTCCGCTCGCGAGCGGCGGCGTGGGTAGACGGCTCAGGGAAAGTCCGGCGCACTCCAGGATACGACTGTGCCGTCGAGAAATTTTCTGTTTACCTGCGCCGCTTTCCGGCCGTCTCGATCACATCGGCAATGACGCTGAGTGGGAGGATGAGCTTGAGCGGATCGTCCAGCAGAAGCTGGGCGCCGAACCGCTCGTACCACCGCGCCGCGTTCTCGTTCTTCGCGTCGATGGCAAGCGCCATGCCACCAACTTCCGCTGCCACGGCCAGCGCGCGCTCGCCGGCGGCCAGCAACAGATCGCCGCCAAGTCCCTGGCCCTGCGCAGATTGATCGACGGCCAGGCGCCCGAGGCGAAAGACCGGTACGTCGTAACGACCGAGCTTCCCGGTCAAGTTCGCCGGCACGCGGGCGAACTCGATGGAGCCCGGGCTGATCGAATAGAAACCGAGGACACGCGCCGGTTCCACCGGAGACACCGCGACGAAGGTCTTGGCGCCGCCCGATGCGTGGTGCTGCCGGGCGTACCGGGCGAGATACTCGTTGAGCTCGGCCGCGCCGCAGTCGAATGTCTTGGGGTCATGGTGCCGGCCGATGCGCTCCTCGCGCCAATCCACGGATGGGATCAGGTCCCGGCGGCACGGCGACGCGCAGCGGCCATCAGGGCTGGGGTTGGCTTGGGCGGGTTTTCCAGCAGCTCCAGCACGCGCAGGGTGTCGCGCTCGCTGAGCGCGATACGCTCGGCCCGGTCCACCACCTCACGGGCGGCGGGCAGCACGTTACGCATGATAAAGCTGGTCACGTCCAGCCGCTCATAGGTGGCGGCCTTCGCCAGGAGCCGCTTTTCCTCCTTGGTGGCCCGCAGCTCGATCCTGTCTTCGCGGGCCGCGGTAGTTGCCGGCATGGCCGTCTCCCTACTCGCTAGAACGACGTACGGAAGTTATCCGTACACATCGGGAAAGTCAATGCCGCCTAGCTTCCCGTCGATCACAGGGCTTCCCAAGGCCTGACTGCCTTTCAGTGTTTGACGAGCTATGGGGTCTTCATCTAACCCGAAGATTTCACAAATTTGCCCCGATTTCGCTTCTCTCTTGGCCCCACAAGGAATCTTTTCTCAGTCGGCCGTACTCACCGATACGCCGCTCCTTCGAAAAGTCCCTTGTGAAACCAATATCCTACGCGATATCAGCACAAACTCATGAAATCTCCGGGTTAGGCAGGTCTTTTCCCCCGCGCGAAGTCGTTTCTGCTGGCCACCGCAACACCAATGCAGCTCAAGCGTGTAGAGGCCTTCGACCTGCTGCGCTTCATGCCGGCAGCCGCTGCGGTGCGGCTCAGCCCCGAGCTGTCGGACGTCTTCTATCGCCTGCGCGAGCAGCTGGTCGCCGGAGAACGACTTGCGACCCACGAAGAGCGTTTCCAGCAGCGCTACCTGGCCGACCTCCGGCGAACGTCACCGACCCAGTGGCGGCTCGTGCAGCAGCACGTGCTGCGGTGAGCGCCTGCGTTGACTGACAGGTAGCACCGTGCGCCACCGGATCGTGGTGTGGCGGACACCCCATAACTGCCTGGCCTGGCGGTGTCGCGCAGGGCACCCCCGTGCGATGAGTTCGGCGGTAAGCTGGGCCCGCGCGTCCTGAACTCCGTGGAGTGCCGCCGGTCAGCATCCGAGGAGGTCGAAATGAGCGAAGACGAGTTGCTGGAGCGCATCACCACCGATCCGGAGATGTTCGGCGGCAAGCCCATCATCCGCGGCCGGCGCCTGGCGGTGGAGCACGTGCTGGGAATGCTCGCCGCCGGGGACGGCATCCCCACCCTGCTCGAAGGCTATCCGTGGCTGGAGCGCGATGACGTTCTGGCGTGTCTCGCCTACGTCCACCGGCTGCCGCGAAGCGCTGCTGGAAGATCTGGCCAACGCCGGGGTCGCGGCGCTGGTGCGTCAGACTCGATATTTCAAGAAAGCACCCGCAGGTTGGACCATGCACGCGGATATCGCCGGAAAGCGCAAAGCAATCGCCGATCTCTGCCGCCGTCACGGCGTTGTGCGGCTCGACGTGTTCGGTTCTGCCACCCGCGACGGTGATTTCGACCCGGCCTCAAGTGACGCCGACTTCCTGGTCACTTTCACCGCGTCGGTCCGTGAAGACCTCGCCGCCTTCATGGATTTCAAGGACGCACTGGAGGCGTTACTCGGACGCCCGGTCGATCTGGTGGAGCGTGAGGCCATTGAGGCCAGCCGCAACTGCATTCGCCGCCGCCGCATCCTGGCGGAGGCCGAGACGGTTCATGGCTGAGGACATACCTGAGCGCGGTGCGGCGTTTCGGAGGCGCCCCGGTCCGGCACGCCGATGTGCGGCCCACTGCCCGGATCAGCACCGGGGGGGGCGGAACCGCACCCGCCGGCGTTAAGTATCGATGCGCAACGTGGGAGGGATATCCCGGCGGGCGTGAAGCACCCGCCAGACGTCGATCGACTCGTCGGTCTCGACGTAGAAGACCAGGTGCGGGTATCTGGTCATCGGCCAGCAGCGCAGTTCGGGCAGCGCGAGTTCGGGGGCGTACCGGGGTGATCCCATGGCCGGGTGCCGGGAGAGCTGGCGATAGGCCTTCTCAAGGCAATCAATGAACCCGAGGGCCGCAGGCGCGCCTGCCTCGGAAAGGTAGTAATCGACGGCTGCGTCCACGTCGTCCAGCGCGGCCTGGCGCGGGACGACGGGCTTCACCTTCACCCTGCCGACTTGTCGTGAACCCGCTTGCGCAGACGGTCGAAGTAGTCCTTGTCAGCCGGCGCCGTGGCGGGGGAGGCCGCACCCTGGAGCAGCAGGGCCCGCAGGTGCTGGCGGTCCTGGTCCCTGCGGATCAGTTCGCGCACGTACTCGCTGCTGGTGCCGTAGCCGCGGCGCGTGACCTGCTCGTCGACAAACGCCTTCATGGAGTCGGGCAGCGAGATGTTCATGGTGCTCATGGGGCCGAAGCTAGGCTGTTTGGCAAAATTTGGCAAGGGCTTGGCGTTCCCTGCACACCGTTCGCTGTAGAGGCGTTACGCATGAGCGAACCGTCACCCCTGCCGGCCATGGCGGCGCTTGGTACTCGCCGGCACTGGTTGCGCCGGCAGGGAGTGGGCCGCCTGGGCCGCCGGCTCGCCCTGGCCACTCCCTCGACCCTACACTCAGCCTATGAAAGCGTCACGGCCCTGCTGCTGATGTGCTGGCGCCCGCTTCCCGGGGCTGTCAGCACCCGCCGGAATGAAACCATGACCCGTTCGGAAGCATTGCGACAGCTTAGAGGCCACAAGGACTATCTGGCATCGGAGTATGGGGTTACCGAACTCGCCCTGTTCGGTTCGATTGCGCGTGATGGCGCCTCAAATGGCAGCGATATCGACATCCTGGTGCGTTTCGATGGCCCCGCGACATCGGGTCGCTATTTTGGCGTGCAGTTTTACCTGGAAGACCTGCTGGGTCGCCCGGCCGACCTCGTCACGGACAAGGCCCTGCGTCCGGAACTTCGCCCTTACATCGAGCGTGAGGCGGTGCGTGTCTGAGGGTACGCGGGCCGAGCGAGCGTGGCACTTTTACATCGAGGTCATGGTTGCCTTCTCGGAGAAGGTGCTGGCGTACACGCGGGGGCTGGATCAGGGCAGGTTTGTCACAGACGGACTGGTCTACGATGCGACGCTCCGCAACCTGGAACTGATCGGGGAGGCGGCCAACCACGTTCCCGACGAGGTGCGTGCCGCCCACCCCGAGATTCCATGGCGGACGATCGTGGCCACCCGCAACCGTCTGATCCACGGCTACCTTGGAATTGACGAGGACACGCTGTGGAGCATCATCAACGACGACATCCCCGATCTCCTGACTGCTCTTCGGGCACTCCGTCAGGGGCAGTGACTCTTCCCCGGGGGCGGGGTGCATACACCATCACCATGCCCCGCTGATCGCCGCAGCGAAACTGCTGCTGGACAGTTGCGTGTGGGGTGGGCGGCGACTAGCCCGACTACTACTGCTACTGGCCACAGGGGATGCCCCGGCCCGGCGCGGCGATTGGCCGGCTGCCGTACACTTTCGTGCGATCTGCCGTATCCCGAGGTCTGTCGCTCATGGAATCCAAGACCGCCAAGCTCACCATTCGCCTGCCCAGGCGGGATGTGGAATCCCGCCAAGGAGTACGCCAGAGCCCACGGCATGACGGTCACGGAGTTCATCGACCGCTACCTTCGTCGTATGCGCGCGCTGGAGCAGCAGGGACCGGCGCCGGAGGTGGAGGCCATCACCGGCCTTGTGCCGGCCGATGTCGAAAACGGGCCGGTTGGGCGCGCCTGATTATGTCTCTGTCTCAGCCCGACCGAGAATCGCGGCGAGGGCGCCGCTCCCACAGGAGTCGTTCCCCAGGGCGTGCCCGAAGCCCCTGTGGGA
>CAZGCI010000160.1:0-4561 GCA_964524185.1 uncultured Thiohalocapsa sp.
AACCAGGACCAAAATTCGAAGGCGGTGAAACCGGACCCTCAAAAATCGAAATCGGTACGACGTAGTAGTAGTAGTAAATATAAAAATACAACTACAACAACACCAACAGATCCCAAGGAATCCGCGCGCGAGGCCGTGTCACTCGAAGCCTTGGTCGTGCCACCGCGCCTCAAGGACAACCAGCGTGCGCTTGCGGCGCGATACCTTGCGACGATTCCCGTGGAACATCGGCAACCGGTCCTGGACGAGCTGGCCGGCCGGTTCCAGGCCGAGCAGCACGGCGCCAAGCCGGTCTACGACGAGCTCCGGTATCTGCACCACCTCTGCGTCCAAGTGAACCGCGGTGGATTCGTGCCGAACCTTGGCCTCAAGGTCCAGGCCGAGCGTGATCGACGCCGGCGTGAGGCGGAGCGTATGCGGGAGGAAGCGGCGGAGCGTGAGCGCGAACGCAAGGAGCGTGCGGCACGACCGCCCGGTGAGAGCCCACTCGCCGAGATCCGAAAGCTGCTGAACATGCCAAAGACCCCGGAGCGGAAGTCTCGCTGACCTCCGGTGACGGTGCTCGCGATTATTACACTGTAATAATCCGCTGCCGGAAGCACGACATCGCGCGCGGCGGTTCCAACTTCAAGCCACATCCCATCCATGCGTTGATGGTGGCCGCACCCAGTTCACCGGACACCGAGCGCGCATTGATGTGACCCACTCGCCGACCACCGACTCAACATCGCCGCCAACCGGCGCGCCTGCGGCACAACCCGAAGAGCGCGCCGGGGTGCTCCGCGGTGGTGCGGTCCTCACGTTGCAGACCCGTCAGGCACAGCGGCTCGTGAAGGGTCGTAGGTACAGCGCCGACAAGCCGGCCATCATCGGACTCATCGGGTTTGCCAATCTCGTTCGATCGGTGTGGCACGGCGCCCGCGCCGACGATCCGTATGCTGATTGGTGGATGCTGAAGATCCACGATGCGTTGGACCAGTCGGAACGGGAACTCTCGAGCATGGAGCGAGTGATCGCGGGCCGGCTCGAAGGCCTTGGCGCACTCGAGGTCGGACCGCCAGTCTCGACCAATCCAGCGCGCATCAGTCTCAACTTCAGTAACCCCTACGCCTTTCACGCTGCCCGCGTGGTCGGAGCGTTCGACGCGCTGGTCTGCAAAATTCTTAGTGCGCGTCATGTCGGTCTCCTCGCACGCGATGAAACCGAAGGCATGCTGCACCAGGGTGGCCGGGTCGTAAGACGCGTGCTGCAAAGTCCGGTCGGCTATCGATTTCTCGGTGTGACGCGGCGCGACCTGGAACAGGGGACGGCGAAGGCGTTGCAGGCCGTCGAGGCGATGGGGGAAGTTCCGGGGGACATTCTCACGGGTGCCCGCCGGGCGCCGCACGCGCCCGCGATTGTCCGCCAGCCGCACGAGAACCCCGTCAGCGATCCGACGAGCCTCCGCGCTATGCCGAACATCGGGTGACATCCCGATCCGGCGGGCGCGAATTGCTGCGGAGGCGGAACACGTTTGTTCTGGTCTCCGATTCCCCCAACCGAATAATCACGGCATCGATCATTGTCGTGAGTGCCGCCGTGTCGGTATCCGAAATCAGTGCCCCTAAGCGAGTCAGCATCACTCTGGATCCGGGGCTGGTGCTGGAGCGTCTGATCTTGCGGCGGCTGGAAGACCTGCAGCGCAAGCGCGGCCAGGATTGGCTGCGGTCGCTGCTGGTGCAGGGGTTCCTCGCGGAGGGCCGCTGGCTGCGCGCCGGCGAGCCGGACAGCGGCGAAGGGCATGCGCACCAAGCGCCCGCCATCCCAGCGACGCCGTTCGCCCGTTGGCTGGAAGGCGCGCGCTCCACCGGCCGGAGCGACCAGGAGCTGCCGCCGCGTTCCGCGGCGGCGCCGACAACGCCGCCGGGCGCAACCGCCGGCGCCAAACCCTTCGCCCATCTCCGCAAGGTGATCGGCTGAATCCCATGACCAAGAGCCGGAGGTGACCGTGGCCGACAGCGAGACC
Organism: uncultured Thiohalocapsa sp.; assembly: GCA_964524185.1. GTDB lineage: Bacteria > Pseudomonadota > Gammaproteobacteria > Chromatiales > Chromatiaceae > Thiohalocapsa. The sequence continues at coordinate 2,006 of CAZGCI010000160.1, forward strand.
CTGAACCCCATCAGCATTGGCCTGGACGACGGCTATGCGTTCACGAAGATTGCTCTACCGGACGGGCGCCTGATTGCGATCCCATCGCGTGCTCGGATCGGTCGATCCAACGTGACCTGGCTGAACGGCAACGAACAGCGGGTGTTCGAGTACGAGGCCGACGACACGCTGTTCGCCGTCGGCGAGGTCGAAGGCGAGCCGACCCATTTCGATGGCTATCCCTTCTCCGGTCTCAATCGCGCCATCGTCCAGCACGCTTTGCACGAAGCCGGCCTGGCCGGCCAATCTGTGCACGCGGTGTCCGGCTTGCCGGTCAGCAGTTTCTACTTGAAGGACGGCGACCAGCGGCTGGAGCTCATCGAGCGCAAGCGGGCGAGCCTGAAGCAGGCGGTGCAGCCGATCGACGGCCGCCTGCCGGCCGCAATTGCGTTCCACGAGGTCATTCCGGAAGCGCTCGCGGCCTGGTATGACCACATCATCTCGGAGGCGAACGGCGGCGTGCAGCTCGAGGCCGAGCGCCTCGCCGTACCCGTCGCGGTCATCGACATCGGCGGACGGACCACCGATTTCGTGGTAGTCGCCGACCAAGCCGTGCGCCACGACAGCTCGGGCTCGCTGCGTTGCGGGCTGCTCGATCTCAAGCGCCAGGTCGCATCAGCCGTCCGTGCCAAGTTCGACCTCGAGGAGCTTTCAGAGCGCGCGACCGACGACGCCGTGCGTAGCGGCAGCGTCCGCCTGTTCGGCAAGACGCACGATGTCGCCGAGATGGTTCGGCATGCGCGACGCGAGCTGGTCCAGCGGCTGCACACCGAGACGCAGCGGCAGCTGGGGCGTGGCGCCGAGCTCGAGCGGATCCTGTTCGTGGGCGGCGGCGCCGTGGCGCTCGCCGAGGACATCCGGAACTGGTTTCCGAATCAGACCATTGCGCCGCATCCCGCCTTCGCCAACGCACGGGGGATGCTCAAGTACCTGCGCTACGTCTGTCAGGAGCCGACCTGAGGCCGGGTTCATCCGTGGTCACTGCGGTCTCAGTGACACCCGATGCATCGTCGGGCTGCGAAATCGATGCACACACCCGCGCCGCAAGGCAACGGTGTCAGCCCAGGAGAGGTCGTTCGCGACCTCGACTCAACCCACCCTGCCGGGAATGTGCTCCCGACAGGGATGGCGCGTTCTCCGGATCCCGTTCCGTTTGAAGGAGAAACGTCATGTCCAACGAAGATACGAAGTATTTCGACCTCTACACCACCGGCATCGGTTATCTGAACCGTGTCCGGGAGGTGACGCCGAAGGAAGGCTCGCCTTTCTGGAGCGTCACCATCGCTGCTCTTCGGGGCAGCACCGACGACGCCCAGTACAGCTACTTCGAGTGTCGCGTGTCCGGTAAGCAGGCGCAGGAAATCGTGCGTCAGCTCAAGCCGGCCGTCGAGGGCAAGCTCAAGGTGCTCGTGGGGTTCACGCTCAGCGATCTGTTCGCTGAAGCCTACACCTACAAGAACGGCGACAAGGCCGGTGAGACCGGAGTCAGCCTGAAGGCTCGCCTGTTGCGAGTCGGCTGGGCCAAGGTCGACGGCCAACCGTTCTACAGCGAGCAGGCCGCCTAATCCGCCACTACCGACCGGGTGACTTCGTCGCCCGGTCATCTTCAACCCGTCGGGGAGCCATCCCTGACGGGGGTCTCCCCATCTTTCGTGAGGAGACCCCAATGAACAACCAGGACCTGGAGCCGCTCCCGGACGCGAATCGTTTCGATGCGCTGAAGCCGGGCGGACTCAACCGCGAGGAGAAGGAATCCGTGATCAAACTGGCGCTGTCTGTTCTTGCCGAACGCCATCGTGCGGGTCGTGCGCTGGGCAGCCCGGAGCAGACACGGTCCTTCCTTCGATTGAACCTCGTCGACCGCAAGCACGAGGTGTTCGGCGTGCTGTTCCTCGACAATCGCCATCGGGTCATCCAGGTGGCGGAGATGTTCCAGGGCACCATCGACGGTGCCTCGGTTCATCCACGTGTCGTCGTGCAGCGTGCCCTCGAAGTCAACGCCGCCGCGGTCGTCTTCTTCCACAACCATCCCTCGGGTGTCGCCGAGCCGAGCCATGCGGACGAGGCGATCACCCGGCGGCTGCGGGACGCGTTGGCGCTGGTAGACGTACGAGTGCTCGATCACTTCGTCGTCGCTGCCGGCGAGAGCGTGTCCTTTGCCGAACGCGGGCTCCTTTGAGCCCATCTGTCATCAACCATCGACCTGCCGGGAAGGCGCCCCTTCCCGGCAGGGAGGAGTTGTCTCTCCGGGGTCGCAATCCCAAGGAGAACGACGATGAGTAATCAACCGAGTGAACACCCGTTTTTTGGGGAGGTCATTTCCGTCTACACCCGCGCCCAGGCCCTGGCCGACGGCGTCTTGATCGATGCAGGACCCATGTCCCGTGAAGCCGGCTTCCGCTGGCCAGTCGCCATCACGGCCGGTGCCTGGGCAGACTGCGTAGCCTGGGACGACGCCGACAGCGAGCGACAGACCTATCAGGATCAGTCCGGTCGCTTGTGGGACGTGCTGTTCAT
>CAZGCI010000161.1:0-4507 GCA_964524185.1 uncultured Thiohalocapsa sp.
TGCTCGCACTGGATGCTCAGCGCAGCATCGGGCAGGGTTATGGGTAATGGTATGTTCATGGAGCAGGTCAAGGCGGTGGTGCCGCTGGCGCTCTATCCCTGATCCTGCGCCAGCTCATCGACGACTCCTGGCTCGTCACCGGCGGGCTGTTCGCCGTTATTGTCGGCCTGATGTTCTTCATGGAGGGCTTGAAGCTCGGCCTGATGCCCTTCGGCGAGCTCATCGGGCACACCCTGCCGCGCAAGTCGCCGCTGCCGCTGGTGCTCTTCATCACGCTGCTGCTCGGCATCGGCGTGACCTTTGCCGAGCCGGCCATCGGGGCGCTCAAGACCGCCGGTCAGAACGTCTCGCCCGCGCAGGCCCCCTACCTCTGGGCGCTGCTCAATGAGTGGACGACGGCCCTGGTGCTGGCGATCGGCGCGAGCGTCGGGCTGGCCGCGGTGCTCGGGACGCTGCGCTTTCTATACGGCTGGAGCCTGAAGCCGCTGATCTACGCGTCGCTGGTGCCGGTGCTTGGCCTGACCTTCTATGCCGCGGCCGATCCCGAGCTGGCCTCGGTGCTCGGGCTGGCCTGGGATGCCGGTGCCGTGACCACAGGGCCGGTGACGGTGCCGCTGGTGCTAGCGCTCGGCATCGGTATCGCGGCCGCCGCCGGGCGCGCGGATGCCGGTCTCTCCGGCTTTGGCATCGTCACCCTGGCCTGCACCGCCCGAGGGCCGGAAGCGCCGCCGTAGGAGCGCGCGTAGGGCTCAGCGTGAACCGGAGTTGTTAAGAAAAGCGCGGAATGCCCGGGCGTGCGTCATCGCGCATCCCCTTTCAAGCGCTCGGCAAGTCGTTCGTAGACCAACCCTCGGTCCCTCTTGCCGACGGCTACAACGACAAGGAGCAAGCGGTCATCAAGGACTTGGTAGGCGAGACGATACCCAGCGGTGCGCAGCTTGATTTTATACACGCTATCGAATCCGTACAGGCGTGCCGAGGGCACATGCGGAGCCTCGAGACGCTCCGCGAGCTTCTTTTTAAACTGCGTCTGGAGGGATGGATCGAGCTTGTTCCATTCCCTGAGCGCGGAAGTCAGGAATTGGAGCCGGTATGACACGTATCAACCGCGCTTAGATCTCGTCCAAGGTCACATTGACGGCTTGGTCAACTCCTGACAGTCGTTGCCGAACGACTTCCGCAAGCTCCGCATCATCAAGCCGTTCCAACAGCCTTTCATAGGCGTCGGCGGCGATCAGATAGGCGGCCGGCTTGTCGTGATCCAGAATGGCCACGGCCTCTTCGCCTGCGCTTGCGAGCACAGCCGCCGGATCGCGGCGAAGCTCGTCAAGCGTGGTTGCACATTCCGCAAGTACGCGATTCATCGTTTTCTGACCTCAGCACCACTTTGACGACCATCGAGCTCTTCGGCGAATGCCGAAATGCTAGCAGAATTGGGAAGGCTTAGTGGACCGCTGCCGCCACAGCAGATACACCGCCGGAATCACGCATAGGCTCAGCAAGGGCGCGGTGATCATGCCGCCGACCATCGGCGCGACGATGGGGCTCGGCCTCGGCAACGCCACCGCCGCCGTCGAGGGCTTCGGCATCCTCTGCCTGGCCTCCATCGGCCCGATCATCAGCGTGCTGCTGACCGGGCTCTGGTCGGACCTTCAGGCGCGCCGCCAGGCACGGGCGGCCCGCGGCCAACCGGCCATCCATTACGAGCAAGAACTCCAGGCCTTCGTATGAACGACATGCATGACGGCAAGATCACCTATCTCACCGACGTGGCGCTGATCACCTGCGTCGTCTCCACCGGGCGCAGCGATGCGGTGATCGCGGCCGCGCGCAGCATGGGCGCGGCCGGCGCGCTGGTGCATCATGCCCGTGGCATTGGCCCGCGGGAACGGCTCGGGCTATTGGGCATCGCGGTCGAGGCGGAAAAGGACGTCGTCAGCATCCTGGTCGCGATCGACGCACAGGACGTCGTGTTCGAGGCCGTCTACCGCGCCGCGGGGCTCGAGGTGCCCGGCGCCGGCATGGCCTACATCACACCGGCGGAGCGGATGGCAACCTATGTGCCCCGCGACGTCCTCGACCGGCTTTCAGGCCAGGGTGATGCAGTATGAGCCCAACTCCGGCAGGCCCTGCGGTGCCAGGCCAGGCGGCGAAGCTCATCTCCTGCATCCTGCCAGACGACGGCACCGAGCGACGCCTGCTCGCCTGGCTGCGGGCGCAGGGCATCACCCGTGCCGACAGCGTCTACTGTCGCGGCCACTCAGTGCTGCGGGAGGCAGTCACGCGGCGCGGGAAACTGCCGGAGCCTAGCCTGGTGCGGCTGGTTCAGGTCGTCGTCGATGCAGACGAAGCGGACGGCCTGTTCGATCGCATCTACGCCCAGGCGGAGATTCATCGCCACGGCCGCGGCGCCATATTCATGACCCCGCTGCTGTTCGCCACCCCCTTTTCGTTGCCGGAAGACCTCGCGGACGAGTCGGGCGACGCCTGAGACACCAGCTCGACGGTGCGGCACCCGGCTGGTGAGGTCGATCTGCGGCCGCACCGCCCCCTTGTCCATGCCCCGTTGACAGGAGCTCGACATCACCACCACCGCCGACGACGGAGAGAGCGGGCGCATGCGCGCGATCTCCCGGCGCTTGTACCGGTCCTGTCGTCCTCTGCGTTCCCAAGAGCTTGGGAACCAGAGGAGTCCATGTCGCCGCAGTCGTGCATCGCGTGCACCGCCTCGCCCTCCTGCAGACAGCCCGACCTTCATGGTCTCTAGCCCTCGGCGGCGATCCGCGCAAACGCCAGCTCCCGCATATCCGCCTGGATCGACGCATGCTCGATGGTCAGGTTCACCACATTGCCCTGCGCGTCCAGATCGATGGAGAGGTTCTCGTTGATCTCGCGGGTTTCCACCACTTCATGATCGGAAAACTCCATGTGCGCGGTGTCGGTATCCTCGAAGTATTTAATCTTCATGGCTTGGCTCCTGAAGATCGCGGTCGAAGAAGGCATTGTGGAGGGTTGCGCCATCTGCCAGCAGAACGATCCGCAGATACTTGCCGACTTCTTCCACATAGCCCCACTTGCGAATCCGTCCGTCCTGCTGGACCTGAGTGGCCAGGCGCCAGCGATCAACCGCCTCGATCCACTCCATCTTGATTGCCGCCCGGTCAGGTCGCTGGCGGGTGTAGAGAAAGTATTGGGTGAACTTCATCCAACCTCTCCCGTGTTGATGACGAAATCCTCCAGGTAGTCCCGGTAGAGCTGAATCGTCTCCAGACCCGGGCTGCCCGCCCATAACGCGGCCATGGCATCAAAGGACAGCTCCTTGAAGGCGTCCTCGGAGTCGGTGACGATGAATAGGCAACCACCTAATCCTTCAGGATTGCCTCGAAGGCTTCACCCTGTGCCAATGGACTCAAGACCAGCTCGACTGAGATGCGAAGATTTTGAATGATCGGCTTTCCGCCGAATACATCGGGACGGACGCTGATGCGTTGCAGAAGCTCATCTTAAGTTCATGGTCGTCAAGTCCGCTGCACGGCTTTGGTGTCACCGGGGTTGCCCGGATGGCGCTCTGTGGACCTTGGGCGCAGACGCTCGCGCCTAGGTTGCGGCGAACGGGCAGGCCCTGCTGCCCTGGCGCAGTGAGTGCGCAGCTTACGCCAAGGCATCGGGTTGGGCCTTGGGTCGTTCGGCTGCATGGACCCTTGCGCGATGCGGGCGTCTCGGGCGCCGAGCGGCAGGATGTTATCGGCTCTCCCGGCCCTGCGAGACACCCAGAACGGCGACGCTGCTGTGTTGGGGCGTGTCGGGGGCCACCAAGTTCCCGGCGACCAGCTCGCGAACCCCGGGCAACTCCTCCACCGCCCGCGCGGGTCCCGGTTGCTTGCGCAGCAGGTGGATGATGCGCACCAGCAAGTCATCCGGCATCCGCACACGGTCATTCCCTTGGGGTTCTCCGCAAGGCTGCGTTGCGCTGCAGTGTAGCCGCGGAGCCTCCCTTTCTGTCCCTTCCCCTCCAGAGTAGCGAAATGGGCCAGCGTCGCGCGATCAACCACCAAGTTCAAGACGCTGCGTGCCCTGAACCGATACCACACCAGCAGGCGGGTAGCCCTCCGAACGATCAGAGGAGGCTCCGATATCTCGGAGCCGAACACCGTGCCCATGCCCGCGCATCGGCGCGGTCCGACGCCTAATCCATTGATCGCTCCATGATAGCGGGACCTTCCTCAAGGTCGACACATGACCCGAAGGCAATGGCATCCTGTTTGCCGATAGGCGACCAGCTTCCACCAACCCGGTTGTAAACCCAGGATGCACAGGGGCGACGCTCGACACTGCGTCTGCCCCCGGCGCCGCTCGGCCAGCGCCGCGCCTGCGATCGATCCATCCCGATACCGGCATTCAACCCCAAGAGAGCACAATGAGCGACACGACAAACGACCCGCCAGCCAAGGTCTAGCCCGCATCGCTCACCAGCCCGGCTAATCGATGGGGCCAGGGGGCCAAGCTG
>CAZGCI010000162.1:0-4494 GCA_964524185.1 uncultured Thiohalocapsa sp.
CGGCCTGCTCGATCAGTGGCCCAAAGGCGTAGACGGCGCCGCTGTCGACCAGCACCACGCCGGCCTCGGTGACGATGAAGCCGAGGTTGGCGTTGAGCGCGTAGTTGTCGTAGCTTCGGCCGCCGATCTCGCCGACCAGGGCGTAGACACCCTCGGCGACCTCGCGCGTGTGCGCGATCGCAGGCATGGCCGGTTCGGCATGCTCGCTCGACGCTGCCAGCCCGGGCGCAAACAAGAGCATCAAGAGCGCGATCAGGCAGGGGCCGAACCGCGCCGGGCCAACGCCGGAGAGTGCGATGCAACGTGGCCGCATCCTCATCGGTAACATGCCGGTGTCACTCCCGTCTCAGAGCGCGAAGTCGCCGCCCAGGGGGTCTTCGCCCTCCACCACCGGCAGCGTCAGCTCGTTGCCCCAGTGCGACCAGCCGCCGTTGTAGAGCCGCACGTCTTCGTAGCCCAGGTGCTTGAGCTGGAGATACGCGAGGCCCATCCGGAAGCCATCATGGCAATACACATAGATTCGCTTGTCTTTCGGTAGGTCGGCATAGAGGGACTCCAGGGCCGCGTCGTCACGCCACTTGCCGCTCTGGCCGTCGGTGCCGTCGAGGCTGACGATGTTGATTGCGCCCGGGATGTGGCCGCCCAGGATGGAATGGCGGATCACCTCACCGGTGTACATGTCGCGCGGGCGCACATCGAGCAGGACTATATCCGGGTCGCGCCGTGCGACCACGTCGTCGTAGACCTCGGCCCACTCGACGAAGAGGTCTGGGTTGGCCTCGCTCAGGGTCACGGTGCCCGGCTCATCCGGCGCCGACGGCTCCTTGCTCAGCTCGTTGAACACGGTCCATTCAATTGTGCCGCCGTTCAGGATCTTGACCTGGTCCATGTCGAAGCCAAAAAGATCGAGCAGGTAGTACAGGCGCGAGGCCAGCGCCGTGCTGGAATCGTCGTAGAGCACCAGTGTGGAATCGTCGTTGACGCCCCAGCCGCGTAGCGTCTCTTGGAAGACCTCCCGCGACGGAAACCGCATGATCGGACTGGCCTGGTTGTCGCCCAGGTCCTTGAAGCGCTGGACCTGCATCGCCCTGGGGATGTGGCCGACGGTTAGGTAGCGGTGTGGATGGTAGCGGACCTCGAGCACGATCAGATTGTCGTCGTCGAGCCGCTCGGCGAGCCAGTCGGCATCCACTAGGAAATCCGGCGCCGCCAGGCTGGGCAGCGGCAGCGAGAGCAGCAGCAGCAAGGTTAAGGCAGAGACGGCTCGAAAGGGTCGACACAGCATAGGTTGCTCCTCGATGGCTAGCGAATGAGGTAGATGGGCAGTGGTGGGGTGTGCGGGGTGCGGGGTGCGGGGTGCGGTCCGGCGACGGTGACACCCGGTCTACTGGGACTGCCCGATCGGGCCCAGGATGCCCCGCCACGGGCAGGTGCGCAAGCTCGGCACCATCAGGGCAACCGACGCCTCCGACGGTTGCCTCTGGGCGATGGTTGACCAGAATGGCCAACCATCACGCTAGTCAATATCCGAACTTGGCGTTGATGCCAACCGTGATGGTATTGAAGTTATCGCGCTCGGTATCGTCAATGCGCTGATTCCAGGCCGCGAGGAGTTCGGAGTTCTTGTTCAGCGCGTACTTAACGCCGACCGACCAGTTGTCCCAGTCTCGATGCTCGACCAACTGACTGTCTTTGATCACCCCATAGACATCGGCATCGCGGTTCTGGCCGTAGGCGCCGATGAAGCGGAAGTCTTGAAAACCGTAGATCATGTTGGCGTACATGTTCTTGCCGAGGCCGAGCCCATCCGCATCCTCGTACAGTGCCGAAACGGACAGCGTCTGGTTGCCGTTGAACGGCCCAAACTTGTAGCGGCCGGCGACTTGCCAGGCGTCACCGTTAGTCAGCTGATTGCGGGAGATGCGATCGGCCGAGATGTCCAACCAATCGGCACCCAAAAAGATCGTGCCGTCATCATAGTTGACGCCGACGCCGCCGGCCGAGCCTGCCCGATAGTTCCGTAGTACGCCGGTGTTGTGGATGGGCTTATCGGAATCGTCGAACTGCGTCGCATACCAGCCGTTACCGGTCAGGCCGCCGAAGAACTTGGGCGTGACATAGTCCGCAGCATTGTTGAAGAAGCTGGAGTGCAGTTCGGACATGCCCTGCCGGCCACCCGAGCGCGCTTCTGGAACGTTGTCTGTCCACGGATCAATCTTGGTGCCGGTAGTCTTGTAACCCGTGCCGAGACGGCCGAGCCGAAGGCGGCCCCACGTATTGCTTTGAAGGCCGGCGTAGGCCTCGCGAAATTCGACCTGCTTGGCACCACCGGATTGTTCTCCCGAGCCAGGGCCGCCGTTGACGTAGTCGGTGGTCTCATAGCGCAACTCCGCCTGATAGATCAGGTTGGCATCGGACAGTGATGTCGGCAGGCGGCCTTTGAGGCCGATGCGCGAGGCATTGCTGTTGATCGCAGTACCATCCTCGCCCCAGTCGCCGGTGCGATGGTCGACGCTGACACGCGCTTGTCCGTAGACCTGGACCGCCTCAGCCAGCGTCTCATCCTTCTGCTTGGACTCCTCGACCTGGGTGGCGACGGCCTGCTGCTGTACCTCCTGCTCCTGCAGGCGTCGCTCCATGGCCTCGATCTGCGCCTGCATCTGCGCCATTTGCGCCTTCATCTGGCGCAGTGTCGCGGCATCGTTGGCCTGGGCCGGCAGGCTGGCCGGCACTGCCGCAAGGGCAGCGATCATAAGCTTGGACTTTAGATTCACGACTCATCCCCTTTGGTAGCTTAGCTTTTTACCTGCCAGTAAGCGCAGGCGGCCAAACCCTAACAGCGAGGGGACAACAAAAACATGATCGAAATTAGGTCTGCCTTGCCGACTACGAGCCGTTGGGTCCACGGAGCAGTTGCAAGGCGTCGCGGGTCCGCTCGATAACGCCGGCGTCGGACAACTCCCGTAACACGCGGTACAGGGTTTCGGGCTCCAGCGCCAATTCGTCGGCCAATTCCACCAGCGGCATGCGCAGCGGAAAGCAGGCGTGTGGCCCGCCCTCACAGGCGATCAGGTGCAGTACGCGGTCGCGCGCGCGGCGCAGACGCAGGCGCTCGTAACGCGAGCACTGCCGGCGCGCGTTGCCGGCCATCGCCAACGCCATGGACTGCGCGAACGCGACATCCGTGCCCAACGCTGCAAGCACCCCATCGCCAGGCAGTGCCAGCACCTCGGAGGCAACGGTGGCAAAGGCATCGCAGACATAGTGCGGCACGGCGAGGGCGGATTCCGCGAACAGCTCGCCGGCGCTCGCCGTGAGCATGACCGCGTGTACATCGTGGTCGAGCGTACGCACCGCCTGCAGACGCCCGCTCTGCACAAAGAAGATGGCTTCGACCGGCTCGCCCTGCTTAAACAGGGACTCCCCCTTATGGAGGCGTCGCGGTCGAGCCGCATCCCGCAGGTCGGTCGGCAGATAGTCTGGCAGCTCGTGTCGGATCTTACTCATGGCACGTGGGGTTAACCCTAAAAAGAGCAGTTGGAGGGTCGTCAGGGTGCGTCTCGCGGGGTGGCTGGCAAGGCCCAACAACGAGGAATAGTCGCTGCTGTTGCACCTTGCGGCGGCACAGGATCACGGCTACCGTTCCGTCGTCCGTCCCACTCAGCATCGGCAGCAGCTGCTCCACGGAGACCCTACCACTGCTTAGGGCAAGCGGCGGCCGGCGCACAGGAATCGTTCACGACGACTGACACTGTTTTTCTGTCGGATGTGTGCCCGGTGACGGGCTATTGGCCCTATCCTTCCCTGAACTTCAGAAACCGCCAAATCCGCCTACCGTCCCCGCGCCCTCATCAGCTGCCGTCACAGAGGCCGAGGTTGGGACGCCCGCCCTTGGCAGGCGTCGGTGAGCCCAGGGCGGCGTCGGCCGGCGGAGCCGGTGCCTCTCGCGTAGACATGGGCTCGACCGGCGCCGCTTCACTTGCGGTCGGCTCCGCGGTGCCGGCGGCGTCTTTGGGTTGATTGCTGTCTTCCGCCGGCGCCTCGCCAGCCGATGCATGGCTCACAACCAGGCCGAGCAACATCACGGCGAACAGGTTTGGGCTGGAACAGCGGAGCATCACCATGCGGCATCTCTCCCGAGGTGGTTGATGGGGGACAGCTCGGCACCGGCACTTGGAAAGTGCGCTGAAACGGTGAACGACGCTATGAGAGGGTTATTCCGGCGACCCCTTACCGCGATCCATGCGCACTCGGGTGTGCCGGCGGTGCAGCGCCAGGGCGAGCGCCGCTAACAGCAAGGCAACGGCCATGACGCCAAGGCCATACTCGAGGCCGGCCTGGCCCAACCCGGCAGCTTGGGTCTTCGACAGATGCGCGACTAGGCGCTGGGCAGCTGACGGCGGGACCTGCGCGCCATTGAGCACGCGCATCCGCAGCACGGTGAACTGCCAGCCGAGCCAGGTGTGCCGCGCCTCGGCCAGTGCCGCGCGCGCA
>CAZGCI010000163.1:0-4448 GCA_964524185.1 uncultured Thiohalocapsa sp.
CGCACACCGAATGGATCAACAAGGGCAAGGCCGGTGTCGTGGTCGAACTTGGACTGCGCGTCGCGGTGAGCGAAGACCAGTACGGCTTCATCCTCAATCACCGCGTCATGCAGCGCGAGACCGACGAGCAGATCGCCGTGGCCTTGGTCGAAGACCTCGCGAAACACTATCCACAGGTCGACAGCGTCAGCATGGACAAGGGCTTCCACAGCCCGGAGAACCAACGCAAACTCGCCGAGATCATCCCGTTCCCGGTGCTGCCGAAGAAGGGCAAGCGCAGTGCTGCGGAGCTACAACGCGAGCACGACCCGCGGTTCGTGCGCCTGCGCCGGCGCCACTCCGGCGTCGAGTCGGCCATCAACGCCCTAGAGGCGCACGGCCTGGACCTGTGCCCGGATCACGGCATCGACGGCTTCAAGCGCTATGTCGCCCTGGCCGTGGTGGGACGCAACATCCACCGCCTCGGCGCCATCCTGCTGCAACAAGAGGCCGAACAGCAGGCCCGCCAACAGCGGCGCGCCCGACGACGCGCGGCCTGAGGGCAATACCAGCAGTCCAGCGACGGCCCCTGGGGGATCGGCTGCGCGCTCGATGGCGACAATGCGAATGCTTCGCAAATAGAGTCGCTCTATAGCAGAGGCGTGCTGCCGTTTAATGAGTAATCGCCACAGAAGGCATCCCGGCAAAGCAGGAGCCGCGAATTGAAGGCAGTTTTCTGCCGGGCACTATTTATGCCTAACGTCAAGCACAGCCCGGCGCATGCTGCCGAGCCGCCCGCGTCAGCGGCTCGGCAGCATGCGCTCGGGCTGGTGCACTTGTTGGGCCTTTTACTTTACAAGGCCATTTCGAGCGACTTCTGTACCTCTGACGGAACCTCGATTGGGACAAATCGCTCAGCGGAATAAAGGTAATCTTCTCCGCTCTCGTCGACAATCCGCAAATCGCCGTCTGCGGCTGCGTCGTCGTCCCTGAGGACTTTGTAAATCTTGTGCCGCTCAAGCGACGCTTGATAGTCGGTGTTATCTATGCAGACAACGAAGCCTGCTGGCACTTCAGTCATGTTCATAATCGTCGATGTAGCGTTTACGCTTCATGTCCCGTCGGCCTATCTCGTGCGCCTCATACCAGTGTAGCTCAGCACGTCGTTCCCGCCCGCTGCGCAGTCGAACCACAGCGAAGCCATTGAGCTTGCGCCACTTGCCCCGCCCTTATTGTCGATTCAGCCTGGCAATTTCGCGGATGCCGGGACCGCGTGCGATTACTTCGATGCCGACGATCTTCCCAACAATCTCAAACTCAGACATACGCGCATCGGGAGAGTCGGTGGTTCTTGTTCTGGCCCAACGTACAACGTACAAGCATGTTAACCGGCGCGCGCCACACGCGGAGCTGGCCTCGTGCGCCGAGCGTGCCGGGCGCGCGTCGGTTAACTGTCGGTGGACTGACCGAGGCCGGAGTCTGGCGCCGGCGTGTGCCCCGTGGTGCGTTGCTCAATGGAGGGGATTGTAGTGCGGGCGGGGGTGTGAACCAAGGCGTGGACAACCAGAGGTTGGCGCCGGCGGGAGGCAGGGTCGCGGGTTTTGGGGTCCGCTGCGGGTGTCATGGGCGGTTGGTGTGGGCCGCCAGGACCGCTCGTGTGCGGTTGTTCGGGCATCTCGGCGAGCGCGGGCGCCGAGCCGCGCGCGCACGTCGGCGCGGCCCGTTGCATCGAGCTGGCACTGTCAATTGGACGTTCAGTCGTGCACATCAGGCTCCGTCGAGCCGGACCGGGCCGCGCACGGCCGGGCGTGGCGGCACTGGGGAGACGGCGCGCAGGCGCCCCCGCTCGCAGCGCGGACAAGGCAAGGTGACGGGTGTCGCCGCTGCCGTCGTTGGCGCTGCGCGCTGGCGGGGCGGCCAGCGCGATGCGGATCTGCGCCAGGCAACGACGGCGGCAGCGGTTGGCGAGGAAGCCGAAATGCCGGATGCGCATGAAGCCGGTGGGAAGCACATGCAACAGGCAGCGGCGCAGCAGCTCTGTGGCGTCCAGCGTCATGACCTTGCGCTGGTCGCCGTCGCGGTAGTCCTTGTAGGCGAGCTGGACCCGCTCGCCGGCGAAGCCGAGCAGGCGCCCGTCGGTCAATGCCGTGCGGTGGCTGTAGCGCCCGAGGTAGTCCACCACCGTCTCTGCCCCGCTCACGCAGGGCTTGGCGTAGACCACCCAGTCGGTGCGCATCAGCCGATCGAGCACCGCATCGACCTGCCCCGGCTCGATGCGCTCGAGCCGCCCGGCATCGGCCGCCGCCCGGAGCCGGCTGACGAAGCCCCCGCGGACATGCCGCGAGCGCGCGCGCACCGGAGCTAGAAGGAGCGGTTGAACGGTCGCCATGGCACGTCCCGTGCGGCGCCCAGCTGCGTCGGTGCTCAGACAGGCGGGGCAACCTGGAAGGTGGATCAGCGACGGCTGCACCAAGGGCGGCGGGTCGGGAGGCTGCGCCGGGAGCGAGCGCGCGTCCCACGCGGCCCTGCTGTGCGTCTTGAGCGCGCACTGCTGGCCGCCGGGAGGGTGTGCGACCGCCAGGTTGCGCACCGTTCCCGCCGGCGCCCGCAGCGCCTTCGGTGCGCACGCTACGCGCGCACACCCTATGCCGTGCCCAGGCTGTTTGAGCAGTGACCCAGCTGCGTTACAACGCGTTGGCATAGGGCGACGATTGCGCCTCGTTGTGCCTCGCTGAACAGCCTGATCCCATCGAACGGGCGGGACGCACCCTGACGACCGTCAGACTGCTCTTTCTCGGATGATGTCTTGGGCCGCTTCCCGCAGGCTGATGAGGAGCTCACCCCTGGTACGCTCTCGCCGGGGATTTTGAGCATCCCGCCGGTGGGCCTGCGCATCAGCACCGAATCGCTCGAGCCGAGCCACATGGACGCGCTGCACGACGCCTACACGCAGTTTCAGGGCATGCGCAGCTTCGTCACCTGCGGCTCCAGCATCACCAGCAACGCGGGCGGCACCCGCAGGTTCGACCTGGACATCAGCGGGCCGCGCCCGGAGGCGATCGACGCCGCCGCGCTGGCCGCCTACCGGCGCGCCGCGGCCGTCTTCGGCGACCCGCGCCCGGACCAACCCCTCGACGCTGTCGCTGGCCCAGCCGGTGATCCAGGTCGCCCCAACTGGGAACGCACCAGCGGGGTCGGCATGACCGCCACCGATCTCGGCTACTTGGTCGCGGCGCTCACCGACGGGGCCTGCTACGACGAACTCTTCATCGCCGACCACAAGGTCGACATCCTGCTCTGCAGCACCGCTGACACTTGCCCGGAGCTGGCGCCGCTGGAGGGCCTGCTGGCGTTCACCCCATGCAAAACCGCCCCAATCCCAAACGACTCTAGAACAGCCGCTCCCCTGCACCCATCCAGGTGCCGGCGCCGGGTCTGGCGCCAGGGGTGGTAGCAGGCTCCATCACTGCTCATGGGGCTTCGTTGTGGGACTCCGGCGCGTTTGGGGGCTGTTCGACATCGCCGCTGAGCTGCCGCGCCCCGGCCGGCGCGGCATAGCCCAGCACTTGTCCCAAGGCCGCCTGCGCCCGCTCGGCAATAAACGCCTTGGACAGGCGCCGGTCGGCGAACAGCAGGGTCTGCTCCGCCGCGCGGTCAAGGTACAGCAGCTCGTCTGCAGCCGGTTGGAAGGGGCGGCGGCTGATACGCGCGATACGCCCGAGATTCACACCGCGACCGTCGTCGAGCAGGATCAGATGCGGGGTGAGCCCGCGCGCCGGGTCCGGGCGCGGGAAGTCGATGACGCCGAGCAGCTGGTACGGGCGGTCTGTGATCTGCGCCCCGAGCTGCGTGTCGGTGTCGCGCAGCTCGGCAATGTAGACGGTCTCGCCCACGGCGCCGCGCAGCCGCTCGAGCTGCGCACTATAGTCGGCGGGCGGCCAGAGGCGCGTGTGTGTGTCGAGCGAGTCGTCCGTATGCGTTGGCGTCGTTGCTGTCATGGCGGGACCTCGTGCCGCACCGCGTGCGGTGGGCGTCAGAACAAGCACGCGCGCTCGGCCAGTGCTTGGCCTCGGTGAGCGCGTGCGTCCATGGTACTGCGCCCGGGGTCCGATACCAGCGCCCCAGCGCCGCTCCCGCGGGCGTCCATCTAGTGCCGCGGAGCAGCCTCTCGCGCTTGCAAGTCGCATCCCGGGGCAATACCTGAGTGGCACAGCGGTTATCAGCGTTAAGCGAGCGAACATGTCTTTTTCCGAAGCCAAAATCCTGGACTGGGTCGAGCGTGGGCGGGTGCCGGACCCGATCATCCGCGCCGGTATCCGCCAGCGCCTCAAGAAAATGATCGAAGCGCTCCCCGGCGCGGAACCGGAAGCCGCTTGGGCGCACAAGCGGGATTTTCTGTCGTTGATGGACGCCTCCCCCGTCGCCGCCGTGCCGGAGCGCGCCAACGAGCAGCACTACGAGGTGCCGGC
>CAZGCI010000164.1:0-4442 GCA_964524185.1 uncultured Thiohalocapsa sp.
GCCGTAGGGTGCGCGACCGCCAGGTTGCGCACCGTTCCCGCCGGCGCCCGCAGGGGCGTCGGTGCGCACGCTGCGCGCGCACACCCTACGCTGTGCCCCGGCTGTTTGAGCAGTGACCCAGCTGCGTTACAACGGGTTGGCAGAGGGCGACGATTGCGCCTCGTTGTGCCTCGCTGAGCAGCCCGGTCCCATCGAACGGGCGGGACGCACCCTGACGACCGTGCGACTGCTCTTTCTAGGGTAACCGCTGATGCCAGGCTTGTGCGTCCAAGCCTCGGCCCTGGCCAGCGAATAACCCGCTGGCGTGCCGGCGGCCTAGTCGCTCGTCGGTCTGAGGCATCGCCTCGCCACCGTCGACATCCGTGCACCGCTGGACGCGCAGAGGCGATTGGATTTCCGATGCGTTATCCGTAACTGTGGCGGGCACTGAGCTGGGGGTCGCTGGGCCGCCCGTTTTGGTGTGTGCTAGGTGGATAGACTTGCGCCTGTCGATCATCATCCCGACCCTGAATGAAGGCGAGCACATCGGTGCCCTGCTGGCCGATCTGGCGCCCTTGCGTGCCGCCGGTGCCGAGCTGATCCTGGTCGATGGCGGCAGCAGTGATGCGACCCTTGCGCGCGCCGCCAACGGGGTCGATCGAATCCTACAGGCACCTCGTGGTCGCGCCGCGCAGATGAACGCGGGCGTGCAGGCCGCAGCGGGTGAACTGCTCTGGTTCCTGCACGCCGATACCCGTGTACCCGCCGAGGCGGTCTCGGCGCTTCAGCAGGCGTGGGCGCGTGGGGCCTGCCAGACGCCCGGCGCGCGGAGACGCAGCCGCCGCGCGTGCTTTTGGGGGCGCTTCGATGTCCGGCTCTCGGGCCGGCATCCGCTGCTGCGCCTGGTCGAGCGGGGCATGAATCTGCGCTCACGGCTCAGCGGCATCGCCACCGGTGATCAGGGTCTGTTCGTCGCGCGCGAGGCGTTCGTCGCCGTCGGCGGCTTTCCGCCGCTGGCGCTGATGGAGGACATCGCCTTGTCGATGGCGCTGCGCCGGCTCGCGCGGCCTGTCTGCCTCCGCGAGCGCCTGCTCACCTCAAGCCGGCGCTGGGAGACGCGGGGGGTGCTGCGGACCATACTGCTGATGTGGCGCCTGCGCCTGGCCTACGCGCTCGGTGCCGATCCCGAGGCGCTCGCGCGCCAGTACGCAGGCACCGGGGCAATACCCCAAAGCCGTTTTCAGCCATCCCCTTCTCAACGATCAGGGAGCACCACTGCCATGTTTGACTGGCTCGACCATCTGCCGCTCGGTCTATTGCTGATCATCGCGCTGACGCTCGGGCTCGCCCCCTTCGTGCCAGAGCCGCACATTTGGGAGAAGCTCAAGATGCTCGCCGCCGGCGACCTGGTCCGACCGATCGACATCTTTGATCTGCTGCTGCATGGCGTTCCGTGGATTCTGGTGCTGGCCAAGCTCGGGCGTCTGGCCTGGGCGCGGAGCCGGTGAACGATAGCCTAGGCATTCGGCCGTACGAGGTCCGATCCAAGTGCCTCGATCCGCTCGGTTAGGCCGCCGGTGAGACATTGACGGCCTCGGCGCGATGGCCTCGCACGCCGACGAAATCGTCCGGCGTGCAGACGTCGAGCACCAGCAGGTGTGCTTATCCGCCGTCGCGGCGGCGCTTCAAGTCCTCGACTGGCAGCCTCGGGCGCTGGCGCATCCGCGCGACCAGCCTGGGTAGGAAAGCCACCGCGGCGAGCAGCGCCAGGGCGATCAGGCCGTTCCTGATCAGCCCCTCGCTGCCGGCCATCGCCTCGCGACCGACGAAGCCCAGGTAGGTATAGGCGAGGGCCCCCGGCAGCATGAACACCAAGGTCGCCAGCAGATAGGGCAGGAGGCGGATGCGGGTCAGGCCGAGCGCGTAGTTGAGCAGGTTGAAGGGGAACAACGGCACCAGCCGGGTGAAGGCGACGAAGCGCCAGCCCTCGGCCTCGACCCCCTGGATCAGACGCGCGCTGAGGCCTTTGGCGCGCGCCTGGACCCAGTCGCCGGCGAGATGGCGCGCAACCAGAAAGGCCAAGGTGGCGCCGAGGGTGGCCCCGATCAGGTTGTACAGCGTGCCCCAAACCGGACCGAACAAGGCGCCGCCGGCCAACGTCAGCACTGCGCCGGGCAGGAACAGCACCGTCGCCAGCGCATAGAGCCCGATGAAGATCAGCGGTGCCGCGGCACCAGTGCTGCTGACCCAGGCCTCCAGTGCCGCCACGTCCAGTCGGTCGCGGTACAGCAGGGCGGCGGCCACCGCGCCGACGAGCAGCAGCGCGCCCAGGGTACGGAGCAGCGTGCGCTGCATAACGGCCTCCTGCGGATGCTTACATTCAACCTAAAAAGAGTAGTGGACCGCAAAAGAGTAGTGGACCGCTTCCGCGTGTTTGCAATTGCCCGTGCCGGTTGCGATCCAGGCGCATTCTTCGCGTCACCCAGTGGGTGGCGTGCCAACCGCGCCAACCTCGCAGGCGGCACAGAGACGTAAAAACGCCCTGAAGCGGTCAACTGCTCCTGCTATGAGCATCGTTCGGGTTTGCGCCGCGCCGCGTCAGTCAGATACCAGTCGCCGAGCCGGTTGCGGGTCTGTCGCAAACGAACAAGTTGGCTGTCGGGTGGAGTGGTACGCTCGGCACCGTCTGGGGGCGCCAGGCGGATGCGATCTCCACGCGTGCCGGGGCCGCCCCTGATGGCGAAATCCAGCCTTGGCATCCCGGTCCGCCCACGATCCTATCAAGCTCTCACGACAGCCCTCGGACAATCACCCAGCCAAGCATCTCCGGCCATCCACTGAGGAACTGCCATGTCTTCACCGACCCGCCTGTTGATCCTTCCCGCCGCGTTCGGCCTCACCCTGATCTGTGCGCCGGTCTGGGCCGAGGAGCCCGCCGCTATGCCAGGGAACGCCACCACCCTGCTCGATGAGGCCAGCGAGGTCGAAAGCCTGGCGGCGGAGGCCATCGAACTGGAAAAGGTGGCGAAGGAAAGGGCCCTGGAGGCCCAGGGCAAGGAGAACGTCGAGGCCGAGATCTCCGGCTCCAACGACTGAGTCCGCCACGCCCGAGGCCCGACGACCGGCCGTCGGGCCTCGGGCATCTCGGTCGGCGGCCACCCCTAGCGCGGATCTCTCGCGGGCTGGTCGCTACCGAAACCGGGACGAGCCCCGAGCACCCCCGAGCACCCCCGAGCACCCCAGTGATCAGGCAGGCGCCCGCAAACCCGTGTTTGAGGTCGCGTGGCCGGTTGCAACGGTCCCGACGCACTCAGGCGTCGGTGAGATAAGGCAGCTGATGCATACGCAACGCGTCGCCGGTTTCGTCCTTCTTCTTGCAGCGCTTTGCCAAAGCCCGCTCGCGGGAGAAGCCCTTGCGGCCGGCTACGCCGGCACCGCCGTCTGCGCCGAATGCCATGAGCCGGAATACAGCTGGTGGCGGGGCTCCCACCACGACCTGGCGATGACCGAGGCGACGACGGCGACGGTGCGCGGGGACTTCTCCGGCGCCACGATGACCGCCCATGGTGTGACCTCCACCTTCTTCCGCCGGGACGGCGGCTTCTTCGTGCGTACCGACGGCCCGGATGGCACGCTCGCGGAGTTTCCGATCCGCTACACCTTTGGCTGGACGCCGCTGCAACAGTACCTGGTGGCGCTGCCCGGCGGGCGGCTGCAGGCGCTCGGGCTTGCCTGGGACAGCCGGCCACAGGCGGCGGGCGGGCAGCGCTGGTTTCACCTCTACCCCGACGAGGCGGACATGGATCACCGCCACCCGCTGCACTGGACCGCCCGCGAGCAGACCTGGAACCACCAGTGCGCGGAATGCCACTCCACCGGCCTCGCCAGGGGCTACGACCCCAAGACGGACAGCTACGAGACCACTTGGGCAGAGATCAACGTCGCCTGCGAGGCCTGCCACGGACCCGGTGCGGCGCATGTGACCCAGGCCCGCAGCGCCGCCGCGGAGGGCGCGGAGGCGTGGGACGCCAGCAAGGGGCTTGTGGTGGACCTTGCGACCCGCGACGGCGGCAGCTGGGCCATCGACCCAAGCACGGGCATCCCGGCCCGCTCCATTCCCCGCACCGACCAGACCGAGCTCGCCACCTGTGGCCGCTGCCACGCCCGCCGCGAACAGCTGCACGCCGGCGCCGGCCATGGTCACCCGCTGGCGGACAGCCACCGCCTGTCCCTGCTGGAGGCGCCGCTCTACTATGCCGACGGGCAAATCCGCGATGAGGTCTTCGTCTACGGCTCCTTCCTGCAGAGCCGCATGCATGCGGCGGGGGTGACCTGTTCCGACTGCCACGAGCCCCACGGCTTGCAGCTGCGGGCGGAAGGCAACCAGGTCTGTGCCCGCTGTCACGCCGCCGGGCGCTACGACAGCCCGGCCCATCACCACCACGAGACCGGCACACCAGGGG
>CAZGCI010000165.1:0-4356 GCA_964524185.1 uncultured Thiohalocapsa sp.
GCCGCGCCAGGGTTTCCAGCCGGCGCAGAACAGCGGCCTTGCGGGTGCTGCGTTCGGCGCCCTTGAGCAGTTCGGCCCAGGTGATGAAGGACATGCACAGGCTGTCCTCCTGCGGCAGCGCGTCGATGCGCTGGCCGACTGCGGGCGGCTGGTTCTTGATCAGGTAGATCAGGATATTGATGTCGAGCAGGTAGATCACAGCGCATCGCGATCCTGCACCGGCAAGGGAGACTGTTGTTCGGCCTCAAGCGCGGCGACAAAGGCATCGTCCACCTCGCCCAGCGCCTGCAGGGCCTGTAACAGGGTCGCGCCGCGCTGTGCCGGCAACGGGTGGATGACCAGATCGCCAGCCTCGTTGCGTGAGATGCAAACCCGGTCGGTGTCGAGCCGGTACTCGGCCGGAATGCGCACCGCCTGGCTGTTGCCGTTGTTGAAGACTCGGGTGGTCCGCGTTTTCATGGGGCAGCTTATACGTGTACGTTGATGTGTGTATGTTTGCCGGCATCGCCGGGTCGGCAAGCCTGCGGCCCACGCGGGGGCATAAGGGCGATGCGATGAAGAACTCCTTACGCCAGTCGCCGGCCGATGCTCGATCAGGGCTTGAGGCGCGTAAAGCGCCCGCGCAGGAGGAGGCGCGTGAAGTCGCCGTCGAAGCTCGCGAGATGTTCGCCCTGTTGCAACACGGCGGCGGCCAGCCACGCATCCGGCAGGTCGTTGCCGCGCAGTTGTGTGTCTGTGCAGAGCCGGCGCAGGTGCGGCCATTCGGCACCCAGCGCGGGTTGCACGACACCGGGCGCAGCCAGCAGGGCATCGACAAAGCGCAATGCGGCCTTGATCGGCGTTGGCTCGACGAAAATCCTCGAATGGGTGGCGAGCCGCAGGAATCTGGCGATCACCATCGGCTGCAGGCTCAACGGTGCGCCCCGGACCGCTTCATCCAGGGCCTGGGTGAGCCATGCCCGAGCGGTTTGATGGTGCGGATGATCGGCGCGGCTGGCCGCCAGCAGGACATTGACGTCAGGCGTCATCGTCGGCGGCGCTCAGCAGGTCCTTGTTGCTGAGCCCGTTGAGGCCGGGCGCCAGCCCGCCCCTGCCATGATAAACGGGGAGTTCCGCCGGCGCGTTGCCGGGCTGTCCGGCCGCACGCAGACGCAGTTGCAGCCCCTCTTCGATCAGCCGCGTCAGGGTGGTGCGTTGCCGCGCGGCCTGCATCTTGGCTCGGGCCAGCAGGTCATCGTTCAGATTCAGCGTCGTTTTCATCTCAAGTTCCGTAAATATTAGCGATACAGATGTCTGTACGCCAGAGCATTGCCCGGCTTGTTGCAAGAACGCCTGGTAATGACCAGCCGCACAGGGTTGCGCGTCCACAGCCTCACCGGCGTCACCACCGGGTAAATGCTGCTCGGGATCTGTTGAAGCGGCGGATGCGCCAGCCAGGTTCCGTAGGGTCGGTAGGCTGGGATGGAGCGAGAGCGTAATCCCAGCATTCTGCGGTGCGGGACCCGGCGGCGGTGCGCTGTTCCGGCATGCTGGGTATCGCTTTGCTCAACCCAGCCTACGGCGGGTTGTCGACGGCGGGATGCTCTGGCTCTCGGGCGCGGTGCGGCTCGGGATTCTGCGACTCGACGCTCATCGGCTACGGACTGGGCGTTGTACCGTTGGCCTGGATCATTGTAGGGCGCGTACCGAAGCGGAAACGGCATCTGCGGAGTCGAACGGAGCCTGATTCGGATGAAAGTCGAGGCCTGGCGGAAGGCTTGCCGGGCGGGCATTTCGGCCGTGGCGCTGTCGGCGCTAACCGCCTGCGGCCTGGTCAGCGACGCCGATGACAAGCGGTTCCGGGTGCAGTCGCCGGAGCGGCTGGAGATCCTCTATCAGGATCTCGCCGTCGCCATGCATTCAGCGAAACCGTGCTTCCTCATCTCACCCGAGTCCGTGCGCAAGACCGCCTTCAACGCTGTTGGCTCGCAGGTCTCCTACCTTCGCAGCCGCTGCTTCTCGAGTGTTGCGTGGAACACCGGCCAGGCCGGCTACTGCAGCCATGTGCGCTCGGTCAGCACGGTTTTCCTGTCCGGTGCGACCATGAACGCGCCGCTCTGCCGGCGTCTGGCGCGATCTTCGGGGGGCGTCAGCAGCGCCCTGCGACCGGCGGTGGACCTCCCGGAGCTCATGGAGGTGATGGGCGTGACGCCGGTCGAGCTCGATGCCTGGCTGAGCGAGGAAGGGCGGTTGCGCAGTCGCGAAGTGGCGGCGCGCTATCGTGAGGACGCCCCGCAGGTTTACTGGTCACAGGTGGAGTCGACGATTATTCACACCCGCCGCTTTTTCGATGCGCTCGATGATGCTCCCGCATTCGGATCCGCGGCCGACCGTGAGCGCATGCAGGCGCTGCGATGGGCGCCGCGCCAGCTCTTTACATCGACCCCGCCAGAGCAGAGAGATCCACGGCGGCGGATACCCCGCGTCCGCATTCGGGCCGACAGCCCCGGCGCTGATTAGGGAAGCGCTGAACAATTCCTCGCCGCCGCGTTGGCCGCTGAAGGGCCGGCAGTGCAAGGCGCGAGGCGAAGCTGCGAAGCCGCCCATCGGGGAATACGTACAAGCCTCGCAACCCCGGCATGCCGGCCCTTCAGCGGCCAACCCGTAGACCGTCCGGCCCCGGGCCAGCGCCGGCCGCGCACCCGGGTGTTCCAGGCCAGAGCCGCCGTGGATGGCTTGCTGGCGCTGGCGATGCGGGCCGGTTGGCGCAGCAAGCCCGATTTCGGTGCGCTGCTTCTGGGCATGCGCACCAGTACCAGTATCTTCGCCGTGGCCATCATGCGGGCGGGGAGTTGCGCTCGGCTGCCTGGGGCGAGGAGTGGCTTCGTTCTGCCTGCAGCTGGCGGTTGTGTTCGTGACGGGGCGAATGCGGCAGGGGTTGCGCCGGCGGGCGAGTTGGCAAAAAATACGAGCCATTCTCATTGAGGGATCTTGCCTGCTTGAACTTGCGGCCTGCGTTCTCCGCCACTTCCCCAGGCCCGGTTCGGTGGTCACTGCGAGGCAGCTTGTCAAAGGCAGTCCAAGGCGGGTCTGACGCATCCAGCCCACGAGACACCGTGGATGGGTCGGTCGCGCACCGGTCCCCAGGCAGCCATGCACGCATCACTCCTGTTGCTTCACATCCTCGCCGCCACCGTCTGGACAGGGGGCCATATCGTCCTCGCGAGCGTGGTACTGCCGGGGGTCCTGGCGGCGCGCGCCCCCGACCGGCTCCGGCAGTTCGAATCCGGTTACGAGCGGATCGGCATGCCCGCCCTGGTGATTCTGGTGGTGACGGGGTTGATGCTGGCCCATCGTTATCTGCCGGACGTGGGTCAGTGGCTGGATCTGTCCAACCCCATCGCCCGCGGGGTGGCCTTGAAGCTCCTGCTGCTGGCGCTCACCGTCGGCCTGGCGGTGGACGCGCGCTTTCGGGTCGTCCCCAGGCTCTCCGAGCGGAACCTCGTGGACATGGCGTGGCACATCGTCGCGGTGACTGTGCTGTCCGTGCTGTTCGTCGTGGTCGGAGTCTCTTTCAGGACAGGTTGGCTGCATTGAATTGAGCGAGCATGCACGACTCCGGATTGCTGCAGACGTACATGGAACACCAATGGGAGCTGTTGAGGTTCCTCGACAGGCGCCTTGGTTCGTCCAGTCTCGCTGCGGACATTGCCCATGACCTTTACCTGCGGTTGCGCCGCGCGGATGGCCCGGCCGCGGTAGGCAACCGGCGCGCCTATCTCTTCACCATGGCCTCCAACCTGGCCGCCGATCACCAGCGAGTGGAGAAGCGCCGCGAGGAGATCCGTACCCAGGCCGACGGAGTCGTCTGGCAGCACACGGACGAGCGCACCCCGGAGCGCCACGCCCTGGCCCGGGCGGAGCTGGCCTATCTGGAGGCCGAGGTGGCCAGGCTCGAGCCGCGCTGCCGGGAGATCTTCTATCTCCACCGTTACCAAGGCCTGTCCCAGGCCGCGATAGCCACGCAGTTGGGCGTCGGGCTCACCACGGTATACAAGGATCTCAAGACCGTCATGAATGCGCTGTTGGCGGCGCGACGCCGCTTCCACGGGAAATCCCAGGACGGCAACGCCCAGTGAGGCCTGGGCGCGTCCCAATCGTCTTGATAATGAGGGCGGCTTGTCTTTAAACGGGGCAGCGGCCGGCCGCTTTTGATGTCTACCAGGTTAGAGCCGATGAACGAATCAGGTGCGTCTCGGCCCGCGAGAGGGCACGCCGACGGCCAGCGCCCCGATGAGGCAGCCCAGGACTGGCTGCTGCTGTTGTCGTCCGGTGATGCCACGGCGGACGACCGCGCCCGTTTCGAGCGCTGGGTCG
>CAZGCI010000166.1:0-4350 GCA_964524185.1 uncultured Thiohalocapsa sp.
CGCTCACGAGCGGCCGGCTCTAGGGTGCCGAAAATCGCGACAGCGCAGATGTCTCGCGTCCAGACCGACGTAGACGATGCCGTTGCGGCGGATCACGTCCAGCCACTCGAAGATCGGACGGCTGTCGTCGTCGTTCAGGTAGTCCGGGGAGATGAGCTCGGCGATCTTGCCGGTGGTCAGCTTCTCCATCAGCGGGCCGACGGAGCTCACGATCTTGTCGAAATATGTCTTGTCGTACTTGAATGCGGACACGAGGCCGTCGAGCACCGGGTCGTACAGGTCCTGCGCCTGCAGATAGCGCATCAGGGCAATGGCATCTCGGTCGCGGCCCTTGAGCGCTGACGACAGATTCCGCTCGCTGATCTTCCCGGCGATCTCCTCGACATCGGTCGTCCAGTTCTCCTGACCGAAGCGCCGGAGGTGCTCGCGAGCGTACTCGACGAACAAGGGCTCGATATCGTTGATGTAGCGCCGGATCTGTTGGTAGTCGGGCCGACGCCCCAGCGCCACCAGCGCCCGGGCGATGATGTTGACGAAGCGCCAGGCGAACTCCTTGAAGGCGGCCGAGTTGCCCTCGCTCGGCAGCTGGTTCGCGATCCGGGTCGCCACCTCTGTGATCCGCGAGAAGCTACCGATGGCGTTATACCGGGCCGACACCTCGGGGAAGCCGAGATGGAACAGATAGAAGTCCCTGGTCCGTCCCGCCCGTTTCGCTTCGGCGTACACGCGCCGCAGCAGATCGGCATCGCCCTTCGGGTCGAAGACGATGACGACGTCGCCGCGGCGGATGTCCTGGGTTATCAGTATCTCGGCGAGCCGGGTCTTGCCGACCCGGGTGGTTCCGAGCACGAGGGTGTGCCCTACGCGCTCGCCGAGGTCCATCCAGACGTCCTGCTCATCGGGCTCGACGGCATGCAGTGCCGGCGTTCCGCCGACCGCTGGCAGGGGCCGCAGTGGATTCCACCATCGCGGTTGGCGCAGGAGCCAGGCAAAGAGGTTGAGCATCGGGATCGATTCCCACGCAACCTCCTTCCGTCGCGCCCACTGGTATAGCGCCCCCGGCTGCACGTAGTGCTGCACTTCGGGACGTATGGTGTCGCGCAGGCGCTGGGTATGCCGCTGGGTCCAGCGGAAGCCGCGACCGAGGAACAGCTTGTGGCGGCTGAGCGGAATGCGATCGGCACGAAGCTTGTAAACCGGCAGACGACGCATGTTGCGTTGATACCGGATGACCCGCCACGCCTGGCGTGCGCGGAGGCCGGCCAGTGCAAACAACGCCGCGGCGGCCGCGTGGGCTACTCCGGGCGGCATCATCAGTGCCCAGGGCGCGAGGATCGCCATGGTGCCGGTCGCGACCGCGACCAGGGCCGACCAGAGTTCCACCGGCGGGCGCAATAGCGCCTCGACCGGATGTGGACTCATTGCTCGATGCCGCGTCGGGAGATGAGGACCGGGATGTGCTTCAGTCCCAGGGACTCTGCGATGTCCGTCGCAGACGCGGGCAGGATCGGCAGTCCCCGGGCGATCGCGGCGATCGCCTCGAGGTCGGCTATCGCCTCCGCGTTGACAAGCATACCGACCGCATGGATCTCGGCGAGTCGCTCACGATGCATCTCGAGCCACTGTCGCGACTGGGGATCCGCGCTAATCAGGAAGAGCGGCCGCGGCAGCGTCGCCCCGTTCTGGAGAGACAACGGACGTTGTGCCACTGGTCCCGGTGTCAGCGCCGGCGTCCGGATTGGTAGCAGGCGGCTCAGATCGGCCGCACCCAGACTGTCGCCGGGCTGTGCCTCGACTGCGGCCGCCGCCGGCAGCTCACTGAATGCCTCCAGGTACGGCGCGAGCGGCTTGGTGGCGCCACTGTCGTAGATGACGGCGAGCTCGGCGACCGCGAAGCCTGACCACAAGCCGAGCGTCGCGAGGAGGAACCTTGGCTGTAGCGCCGATCGCATCCGGGAACTACCCGATCGCCGTGACACGGGACCAGATGCGCTTGACCCGCTCGCGGTAACGGGCCGCACGATCGGCATTGCTGGGGGCGTGATAGCAACCGACGGCCGCCCACCAGTCGCCCCGCGTTCGAAAGCACTCGGCGAGGATCCCCGCGCCCACGTCGAGGTTGTGGTAGGGGTCGATAGCCGCCTCGACCGAGCGCAGCGCCGTCGCGTGGTATGCCCAGTTGACCTGCATGAGGCCGATGTCGACCGACCGGCGTCCGTGCGTGAGCGCCTGCTGCGCGGCAACCACCGCCGCCTGGCGACTGGGAAAGTAATGGCCCTCGCCGTGAATGTTGAGAGTCCAGGGCCAAGGCCGTGTCGTGCGCAGGTGCTCAATATGTCTGCCGCTCTCGGCGAGCGCGACGGCATAGAACAGCTCGCTCGGGATCCCGTGCGCCGCCGCGACGCGGCGGTAACCCTCCGGGACGCCCATTTCGGCAACAGGGCCGGCGGCGAGGACCGGAGGCGACGCCACCACGATCGCCGCCAGGGCAAGAAGGAAGCCGAGGTACCGCTTCACAGGGCGGAGCCCGACAATGGCGTGACGGATTCGCCCCGCCGGCGCATCAGGACGGGGAGCTCGTCTCGGCCGGGGGCGACGCGCGCGAGCGCGCCACCCTCGAAGTTCAACGTGACGCGTCGCGCGGTGACCCACTCGGGACGGATACCGCGTTTGACTGCCCAGTCCCGAATGGCCTCTTCTTCGCCCGCTGGGATACCGGCCAGAAAGATATCGATGCCGTCGAGACGGTCGAGCCTCGCAAGCACCCGCGCGAGAAGCGCATCACACGCGGCGCAGTCCGGACGCGCGAACAGCAACACCCGGTCAGTGCGCCGCAGCCCCTCGCCGCTGTCGATCTGCGCCGGCAGACGCGCAATGTCGATGAGCGACTCATGCGGGTACAACAGGCGCCCAGCGTCGTCGTAGGCCCGCTGGAAGGCGAGGATGCGTTCAGCGTCCTCTCGCATCATCACGGCCCACCGCTCGGCGTACTTGCGGCGTTCGGCCTCATCGCGCGCGTGGATGCCGAGGACCTCTATGGGCGATATGGTCCCGGGGCTGATGCTGCCTCGGATCCCTTCCATCAGCGTTCGGTAGCGCTGCCACTCCTCTGCGGACAGGCCCCAGAGCTCGGCGCGGGCACGTTCGTGCTCGGTGAGCGGTGTTCGCTCCAGGATGGTCTCGCTGGTCGTGGTGTTCCCTGATTGCGTGTTGGCCGGATCGGCGGCCCAGCATGGGCTCGCAACGAGCGACAGCACCGCGCTCACTGTTCCGAAGACGACGGCTCTATTCATCGCATGCGGCCTCCGTCTTGCCGGCCACGTCACTCCTTGCCCTTTGTCCGTAGGGAATGGTGAGGTCGCGATACACGGGGTCATGCTGGTTACAGGCCGGGCGGATTACCTTCTCAGTAGTCTCGAACGCAGACGCGTGCGCTTCCTGGCTGGCGGTCTTCGGAGATTTCTCGGGAAGCACACCACTTGCGGACAAAACCCCGAGGACGATAAAAATGGCGATGACGGCTTCCATGGTCAGCGCACACCCGTCGCTTGCGCACACCGCTCGAACGAGATCAGACGGTGGACGGGATCTTCCACCAGCCTAAACGCCGGTCCGGCAAGGATTGTCAATGCCGTGCGCAGCGGCAGTGACCCAAGCGTGCGGTGTGCCTCCGGCAGCGGCAGATCCAGAAGCTCGGCCCGCTCTGCTTCGGCGGCAAAGGGAGATGCCAGACGATAGCCGGATGGCCCGAGCAGGGTCTCGACCGCTTCTCCGATTCGAGTCACGGAAGCCGGCAGTACCGAGACCACCGGTGCCGCCAGCGGATCGCGTTGCGCCATGCTCGGCGCCGGCTGCACCGTCGAGTAGCGCGCAACAGTGACCTCGGCCGCACTCGCCTCTAGGGCCGGAAGCAGTGCGCCGATAATGCAGGCAGTGACGGGGAAGAGGTGACGTTGGTGCGCTCGCGTTCGCTTCATGATTGCCCGGACGGATTCAGAGCCTGCGTCGCAGTCTGCTGCGCGCACTGTCCCAGCAAAACGGGAAACTCTCGCAGGCTACGCGTTCCTTTCAGCGGCCCAGGTACACGGTCGTGATCTGCTCACGCTCGTGGCCGAGCTCTCGGCTGATAACGAGCCGTGCTTCTCGGTCGATTGCGTGCTGCTCTCGCGTGAGGGACCTCGAGGTCGGGCCGCCTGCAGCAGGCGCTTTCCAACCGGTCAGCTCCTCGTAGCGTCCCTGGGCATAGGCGTGCCGGAGGCCGTGCAGTTTCGAGAGCCCGGCGTTTGCCGTGTGTCGCTCGTACACACGCAGCTGCTGTCGGTAGTTGCGCTCGGCCGGGATCAGCGAACC
>CAZGCI010000167.1:0-4280 GCA_964524185.1 uncultured Thiohalocapsa sp.
GACCCTTATGCCAGAGAGAGCCACCCTTTTTCAATCCGCTGGTGAGATTTGCGGGTTAGTACTTGACCGAGCAGCCATAGGGCCGGGTCACCGCCGTGCTGACGGGCTCACCGGCGGCGAGATTGGCCATGGCGAGGCGCACGTAGTTCTCGGCACCCTCGACGTCGGCGATGTGCGTCGTGGGCTTGTCGTCGATGCCGCCCATGTAGACCA
This sequence comes from uncultured Thiohalocapsa sp., assembly GCA_964524185.1. Lineage (GTDB taxonomy): Bacteria > Pseudomonadota > Gammaproteobacteria > Chromatiales > Chromatiaceae > Thiohalocapsa. Next base: position 214 of record CAZGCI010000167.1, read on the forward strand.
AGGTGCCGTTAGCGTCGATGACAAACATGTGCGGCGTGGTGCGGGCACCGTAGGCTTTGCCAATGGCGCCGGTGGTGTCCAGCAGGACCGCCGCGGGCGCGGCGCCGCGGGACTCGGTCAGCGCATCGGCCTGCTCGGCACTCACGTGACCCTGCTTCCCCGGCGCGGAAGAGATCACCGATAGCCAGGTATAGCCCGCATCGGCGGCTTCTTCTTGCAGCGCCTGCATGTTCTTAGACTCATAGTGCTTCACCACGTAGGGGCAGTCGTGATTGGTCCACTCCAGGATCACCGGTGTACCCCTGAGCGACGCCAGGTCCCAGGTCTTACCCGCGGTGTCGGTGCCCGTGAAGGCAGGCGCCGGCTTGCCCACTTCTGGGGCTGCGGCAACGGTGCCGGTGAAGAGCGCCGTGCAGAGTGCAAAGGCTGCAGTCATGGTTGGATAGCGCATCGTTACAGATCCTCTTTGGTTGTTAGAACGTGCGGTGGTGAGACATCTGCGGTTGGCAGACAGCTTTGGTTGGCAGAAGCCTGCCAGCGGCAGCGGTACCTCAACCAGCCCCGATGCCGTTGAGCACGATGGCCTCGGTGAGCACCTGCGGCAAGACACGCGGCTCGCCGTCGGCTGGATAAAAGACGTAGATGGGCACGCCGCTTCGGCCGAACGCCGCGAGGTAATCGGTGATGGCCGGATCGCGGTTGGTCCAGTCGCCCTTCAGGTAGAGCACATCCTGCTCTGCAAAGGCTCGGGCGACGGCGGCACGGCTGAGCGCGACCCGCTCGTTCACGAGGCAGGTGATGCACCAGGCGGCGGTCATGTTGACGAACACGGGGCGAGCGTCGGCGCGCGCCGCGGTAAGTTTGGCCGCCGAGTAAGGCTCGGCGGGTAGGGCCGACGCCGATTGCTTCGCGGCAGCGCCCGCGTCACCCGCGAGCCCAGGCACCTCGCTGTGAGAGACGCCAACGCCGAGCCAGAGTGCCGTGCCGAGCCCCAGCACGGCAGCGCCGACACCGAGCCTGGGCCAGGGGGCGCGTGCAAACCGCGCGCGCTCGTGACACCAGAGCCCGAAGGCAAGCACCAGCGCCCCCGCCAGCCCCGCAGCGAGGCCATCCGGCCCCGCCTGCATCGCCAAGACCCAAAACAGCCAGGCTGCGGTGGCGAACATCGGGAAGGCGAGGGCCTGTTTCAGCGTCTCCATCCAAGGACCGGGCCGCGGCAAGGCCCGCGCGAGCCGCGGCGACAGGGCCAACACCAGAAAGGGCAGTGCCATGCCCAGGCCCAGCACAAGCACGATGGCCAATGCCGCGGGCCAGGGCACGGTCATGGCATAGCCGAGGGCGGCGCCCATGAACGGCGCGGTGCAGGGTGCGGCCACGAGTGCCGCCAGGCCACCGGTGGCGAAGGCGCCCCAATGACCCGTGTGCGCCCCGGCACCGCCCCGACCCGCCTTCTGACCCGCCCCCCCATGCGCCCCCTGCTTGATGCCTTGATTGATCCCCCGATGCATCCCCTGATCGATCCCCTGGCCGAGACCCATCAGACCGGTGCCCAGTGTGAGCGCGCTGGCCAAGCTCATGCCGAGCACCACGAAGAGATAGGCCATCAGGGCCACGAACAGCGGCGACTGCAGCTGAAAACCCCAGCCCACCGCCGCGCCGCCGGCGCGCAGGCCCAGCAAGAGCAGACCCAGCCCGAGAAAGAACACCAGCACCCCGCCGGTGTAGGCGAGCCCGTGCAGCGCCCGTTGCCCGAAGCCAGCACCCCCCTGGCCCGCCAACCCGAGGGCCTTAATGGCTAGCACCGGAAACACGCAGGGCATCAGGTTCAACACCAACCCGCCCAACAGCGCCAGGCCCAGCGCCAGCGGCAGGCCGAGGTCCGCAGCCGACGCGGGCGCCGACAAGGCATCGGCGGCCGCTGCGCCAGAGGCTGCACCGGTGGCATCAATGTGCAGCCCAAGCACACCCTCGGCACTCGTGACCTTGAGTAGACCCGCGGCAGGGGCGGAGGACACCGCGTCACCAGCCTCTAGCCGCAAGACCAGGTGGGCGTCATCCGTCCACCAAGCCTGCTCTGCGGCATGGTCGATGAGCCCCCAGGCATCGGGGAAAAAATGCACCGCGGTGAGGTCCGGCGGCAGTGCGGCTGCTGGTACGCGCAGCTCCAACGCGTGCGCATGGAATGACCCATCCGCCGCCACGACACCCGGCTGGGGCAGGGCGGCGCGGGCGTCAGCGAACAGGCGCTGCACGGCTTCGGCGGATGCTGGACCCGGGGCAGTCGCCGTCTGCAAGGTCAGGGCGAAGCTGCCGTGCTCCGGAATGCACACCTCCTCGCAGACGAGCCAACTGACCTCTGCGGCCACGGGTATGGGCGTGCTGACGGGCCAGTCTGCAGGCACCTGCAGAGAGAGCACATGCACTGCACGATCCGAGTAGCCGTAATTCACCAACGGACCCACCCGGATCGGCGTCGGCAGTGGCCAGCGGATGGGGCCGGGCTCCACAGCCTCTGGGAGGTCCCAGTCGATGCGGGGCGCTTCGCCGGAATCACCGGGGTTGCGCCAGTAGGTGTGCCAGCCGGGGCGAATATCCAAGACGAAGGCGAGGTCCACGACCTCGCCGGGTACCGCCACGCCCCGCTCCGCCAGGAGCCGAGCGCCAACGTTGTCGGTGATGACAGGTGCCGATGCAGCTGGGCCGTCAAACACCGACGCGTCGATGGGCGGCTGGCTGGCGGTCTCGGGAGCCATTGCCGGCACCGGGCCCGACGCCGCCGCCGCCGCCGGCATTGCGTACGGTGGCAGCGCCGTCAGCGCCAGCAGCAGCGCCAAGCCGATCCGCCAATCGCGAGCCGTATGGCGGGGATCGTTCGACATCCGGCGCGGTCTCGCTCCGGACCCCACTCAGCCGCCACGCCGGCGGACACGGCGCTCGAGCTTACAGCTCAGCATGTCATCCGCCAGTTCGGAAAAGGGTATGTGTTCGACGCCGCCAAAGATCCGCTGGCCGTGTGCCGCGAGGGAGGCAACGTCTGCCACTGGCGCCGCTGCGTCCGCGTTGGGCTCCAGCAGCCGGCGCAAGCCAACGAGACCGCCCGTCTGAATCTTGACCAACACGCTGTGGGGCATCTGGGTCAGGTCATCTTCAACGCCGAAGCCGGCCAAACCCGTGGACTTCAACCCGGCGAACACCGCCGCGCAGCGGGCATGCGCCTCGGCGTCTTCAAAGTCGAACTCAGAGCCGCCGCGGCGCACCACCTCGCGGGCGTTGCAGCAGGCCGCCCGCCCCGTCGTGATGGGCGCTGCAAAGGGGCATTTGCGTGTGGGAGTAGTCTCGTTCACGGAATGGTTGCTCGGGTCTGGCGATTACAAGAGGCGTTCCGTTGCCACCGGTAGTGCGGCTGCCTCGGGTCGACATCAAGCACCGGCGCCGGCGGTCATCCACACCAGGTCGCCGCCTGGGCTCCCGGCTTGCGTTTTGTCAATTTTTTCTGCACTGTTCCCGTGGGCTTTACGGCCCGACAAACACACGAGAGGCGGGAACTGCAGACCGGCACGCACGACCAACACCCGTCCCAACGATTGCTGCACTGACCATCCACCGGAGGACACCGACATGACAGAAATCGCCGCCGCCGAGCGCGAAGCTCAGCAGGACGCCATCCTGATTAACCGAGTCACCCTGGACCAACCCTGGGAGTGGCTAGACAAGGGCTGGCACGACATGATCCGCGCGCGCCGCTACAGTCTGCCCTACGGCGCTGTTATCGTGCTCATGAGCGGCCTGATTACCCTCGGCTTCATCAACGAGGGCATGACCTTTATGGTGCCCTTCCTGGTCGCCGGCTTCTATCTGCTTGCGCCCATCATCGGACTCGGCCTGTATCAGATGAGCGCCCGGTTGGAGCAAGGTGAGAAACTCCACTTCTGCCATTTCCTGGAGGCGTGGAAGGGCAACCAGGCGCAGCTCGGCGTCATTACCGCAGGTCTGCTGATCATCATGCAGCTGTGGATGATGTCTAACTTCGTGCTCTTCGCGCTGCTCTACACCGGCATGCATCCGCC
>CAZGCI010000168.1:0-4184 GCA_964524185.1 uncultured Thiohalocapsa sp.
CCTACCCCACCGAGGCCGTCTTCGGCCTCGGCTGCGATCCGCTGGACCCCGAGGCCGTGCTGCGCATCCTGGAGATCAAGGGGCGCGCCATGGACAAGGGATTGATCCTGATCGCCGCGGACTTCGGCGCCCTGCTGCCCTATGTCGAGCCGCTGCCGGCCGAGCGCATGGCCGAGATCAGCGCCTCCTGGCCCGGACCCAACACCTGGCTGCTGCCCGCCCGCCCGGCCACGCCGCATTGGCTCACCGGCGCCCACGACACCCTGGCCGTCCGCGTCACCGGCCACCCCGTCGCCGCCGCACTGTGCCGGGCCTGTGCCCGCCACGGCACCCATATCGGCGCCGGTGCACTCGTCTCCACCAGCGCCAACCTGAGCGACTTGAAGCCAGCACGCACGCCCCTCGCCGTTCGCCGGCAACTCCGTGACGCGCCCGACCTCCTCGTCGCTGGACACTGCGGCAGCAGCCCGCGCCCGTCCACCATCCGCGACGGCCGCAGCGGCCGCGTGCTGCGCGGCTAGCGCTCACGGGAGCCGCCATGCCGGGCGCGAGGCTACGGCCAGAGCAACTCATTCGACGCTGCGATCCCGCTCAGCTCGATTTCGAGACCACCGCCGAGCTGGAGCCGCTGGACGGCAGCATCGGGCAGGACCGCGCTCGCGAAGCGGTGCGGTTTGGCATCGGGATGCGCCACCAGGGCTACAACCTGTTCGTGCTCGGGCCCTCAGGCATGGGCAGACACGCACTGGTTCGGCGTCAGATCGAGCAGCAGGCTGCCACAGAAGACGTGCCGCCGGACTGGTGTTATGTCTTCAATTTCCAGGACCTGCACAAGCCGCGTGTGCTGCGTCTGCCGCCTGGCCGGGGGGTCATGCTCAAGCGCGACATGGGGGGGCTGGTCAACGACCTCCACCAAGCGATCGCCGGCCTGTTCCAAAGTGACGAGCATCGCACCCGCGTGCAAGCGATGCACGAGGAGTTTGAAGAGGCCCAAGAGCAGGCGTTCGGCGAGATCCAGCAGCAGGCAGAGGCCCGAGACATCGCGCTGCTGCGCACCCCGACGGGGCTTACCTTGGCGCCGATGCGCAAAGGCAAGCCACTCGACCCCGAGGCGTTCCAGCAGCTGCCGGACGAGGAGCGCGAGCGGATCGAGCACGATGTCAACGAGCTCCAGGACGAGCTGCGTCGGGTCATGCACCAGCTACCCCTGTGGAAAAAGCGCACCGAGGAGAAAATCGAGGCGCTCAACCGAGAGCTGATCTCCGGTGCCATCGCCCACTTGTTCGAGGCGCTTGCGGAGACCTACGCGCACTTCGATGCGGTCAAGAGCCACCTCAGCGAGATCGGGAAGGATGTCGTCGAGCACTACCACGAGTTCCTGCCAGACCAGCCAACGCCGGCGCAGCTGGGCATGCTCATGCAGCAGACGGACAGCCCGACCTGGCAGCGCCGCTACCGGGTGAACCTGCTGCTGGCCCACGACCGCGACGGCGGGGCGCCGGTGGTGTACGAGGACCTGCCCTCCTACGACAACCTCGTCGGCCGCGTCGAGCATCGCGCCCACCTGGGCGCCCTGGAAACCGACTTCACGATGATCCGCCCCGGGGCGCTGCACCGGGCCAACGGCGGCTACCTGATCCTCGACGCCATGAAGCTGCTGCAGCAGCCCTTCGCGTGGGATGCCCTCAAGCGGGCCCTGCAGGCCCGGGAGATCCGCATCGAATCGCTCGGCCAGATCACCAGCCTGATCAGCACCGTCTCACTGGGGCCCGAGCCGATCCCCCTCTCGGTGAAGGTCATTCTGATCGGCGATCGGCAGACCTATTACCTGCTGTCTGCGCTCGATCCAGAGCTAGACATGCTGTTCAAGGTTGCCGTCGATTTCGAGGACCGCTTTGAGCGGAACGCCGAAAGCGACCGGCTTTACGCCCAGCTCATTGCCTCGGTGGCGCAGCAAGAGGCGCTGCGCCCGTTCGACCGCTCTGCCGTCGCGCGGATCATCGAGCACGGTGCCCGGCTCGCGGACGACAACGAGCGCCTCAGCGGCCATATCCGCGCCATCACCGACCTGGCGCGCGAGGCGGACTATTGGGCCGATCAGGCCGGTGGCGACTGTGTCGCAGCCGACCACGTTCAGCGCGCCATCGATGCCCGCATTGGCCGTGCCGATCGCATCCGGCGCCGCATCCAGGAGGAGATCCGCCGCGACAGCATCCTCATCGATACCGCGGGAGCGAAGGTCGGGCAGGTCAATGGGCTTGCGGTGCTGGGCCTTGGGGCGTTCAGCTTTGGGCATCCGACCCGCATCACCGCCCGCGTCAGCCTCGGTAAGGGCGATGTTGTCGATATCGAGCGCGAGGCCAAGCTAGGCGGCCCTATCCATTCCAAGGGCGTCCTGATCCTGCGCGGCTTTCTCGCCGGCCGCTTCGCGCTGGAGCATCCGCTGTCGCTGTCCGCGAGCCTGGTGTTCGAACAAAGCTACGCCGGCGTCGAAGGCGACAGCGCATCATCGGCAGAGCTCTATGCGCTGCTCTCCGCGCTGGCGGAGGTACCAATCCGGCAGTCCATTGCCGTGACCGGCTCGATCAACCAACATGGCGAGATCCAGCCCATCGGCGGCGTCAACGAGAAGATCGAGGGCTTCTTCGACACCTGCAACGCGCGCGGGCTGAGCGGCGCGCAAGGTGTTTTGATCCCGCAGGCCAACGTCAAGCACCTGATGTTGCGGCGGGACGTCGTCGACGCGGTAGAACAGGGGCGGTTCAGTGTTCATGCGGTCGCCAGCATCGACGACGGCATCGCGCTCCTCACCGACAGACCCGCCGGTGCGCGCGGTGACGACGGCCGCTTCCCGCCCGACAGCATCAATGGCCGCGTCGAGCGCCGCTTGACGGGCTTCTCCCAGAGGCTGCGAGCCCTTCACGCTGCGCATGCAGATGGCCGCGGCGAGTCTGACAGCCAGGAGCAGTGAGGCGATGCCTCAGACCGACGAGCGACTGGGGCGCCGGACCGCTCGCGCGTCGTTCACTGGCCAGGGCCGGGCGCCGAGGAGCGCCTTGGCGGCGTCACGCAATCGAGGGCCGCATGAGTGAACCGCAAGCCACGCCGACCACTCGCCGCATTGCCGTCGCCCTCGACGCCAGCGAGCAGAGTCAGCGCGTCATCGCGCTAACCGCCGGTATCGCGGCGGTGCTCCGGGCCGAGCTAGAAGGCGTCTTCATCGAGGACATCGCGGTGCTCCGCGCGGTCGGACTGCCCTTTCAGCGCGAATTCCGGCTCACCAGCCGCGGCGAGGCGCGCATCGACTCCATGCGCATGGCGCGCGAGCTCCGCGCAAGCGCCCGCGGTGTGCGCGCGCTGTTGGAGGCATCCGCGCAACGCGTCGGCTGCCGCTGGTCGTTCCGGGCGTGGCGCGGCGACCTAGAGGCGGAGATCCTGAGTGCCGCGAGCAGCGCAGACATGTTCGCGCTGCGCCCGCTTGGTCGTTTCGCCCCCTTTGCTCGGCCCCGCCAGCCCGGGCAACGGACCGCCGCTGCGCAGGGGCTCAGGGTCGGGGCGCTCTGGGATGGCTCCGAGGGCGCCTTGCGGGCCATTGCGGCCGGGGCTGAGCTTGCTGCCAGCGGACACGCCCGCCTCCAGATCTTCATGCAAGCCGCGGACGCAGCCGCGTTCAAGCGCCTTGACCAGCAGCTTCCCGGCGCCCCGCGCGAGGCCAAGGGTGCGCTGGAGGTGTTCCCGCTGGCCGGCGCCAGCTCGGATGCCTTGATCCCGTCAGTCATCGCCAGCCACGCATCGCTGCTCATGGTCGACGCCGGCAACCCGCTGCTGCAGCGGGAGCGCCTCTGGCAACGCCTGGCTGCACTCCACTGCCCCCTGCTGAGCGTGCGGTGAGGCATACCCGCTACCCCAGATTGCTTGAGGGCTTCAGCTGTAGCCGGTTCTCGTATTTCGCCAGATTAAATGCCGGGCACCTTCACGAAGACACTCGCAACCATGAGCCCTCAAATGTTGGAGCCGCTTCGTCCACTTCGTATTGCGAAGGGCACTGCCTCAAAGCCGTTGTCCGCTGATCGCAAAGCCCCTTCCCGATGCATCGCGAGAATGTCTTGGGCGGCGGCCCTCAAGCTTTGGTGATTAGCGCCATCGCTCAGCCAGCGATCGGGACGGCCTGGCGCGGCCACTTT
>CAZGCI010000169.1:0-4150 GCA_964524185.1 uncultured Thiohalocapsa sp.
TGCGCTCCAGCGCCGCGATGCCGCCTGCCTTGTAGCGCTTGAAGTGGTTGCGCACCGTGTCGTCGTCGATCAACAGTGCGGCGGCGACGTCCGATGGGCTCCAACCACTGCCGAGCAGGATGACGGCATTGATGCGGTACGCCTCACGGGCGTTGCGCGCAGCGCGGTGGGCGGCGCGCAGCTCCGTGAGCTCCTGCTGGTTGAGGGGGTAGGCCTGCATGCGCCGAAGACTAAGCTATCTCAGTGCCTTGCGCTCCTAGCACATAATCTCTTTGCTGTCGCGTACTTGTTGGGTTCCGGATGATTCCTCGCCGAGAAAGAGCTATCCTCTATTCCCGGCAGCGAGGCGCAACGGGGGCTTACCGTTCCGGTCCGGGGTTCGACTACGCTCTTGGTGCGTCTGTGGTGGATCGGCGATTGCGATGTTGCGGGGGCCTTGATCGTTACCCCGCCGGAAGTTTGCGGCGCCGAGTTGCGCGGTAAAAAGGGATCGCAGAACCTCGAAAATCCCCACACTTGAAAATGCAAGCTAATTGATGGTCGGGGGGGGGAACGTTTGAACATCCTGCGATCTCTGATTTAAGCGAGCAGGCCGAGGGGCGTTGGGGCGAAGCCGGGGAGCGTCGTCGTAACGATAGTAGCACCGAGCTGAGCCGACAGCAGCTCGGCGTAGACGTCGCGATAGTCGACGGCGCCGGCCAGATAGCGCCCGCGCTCCAGCTGGGACGGCGCGAGCCCGGGCCAGCCTGCTCCAAGGTACAGGCCACCACGCACACCGCCGCCCAGCAGCAGCCAAGTAGTCGCACGACCATGATCGGTCCCGCCACTGCCGTTCTCGGCGACGGTCCGGCCGAACTCCGTCTGGACCAGCACGGCTACGTCGTGATGGCGTGGACCGAGATGCGCCAGGAAGGTATCCAGCCCCTTGGCCAGAATCTGCAACAGATTCGCCTGTTGGCCCTCGCTGCCGCCTTGGTCACGGTGAGTATCCCAACCGCCCAAGTCCAAGGTGACGATGGCGATGTGGTCGTCGGACAGCAGGAGCTGCGCGGCGGCGGACAGGCCGGCACCGAAGGTGTGGTCTGGATAGGCGATGCCTGACGGGACGGGGACTCGGCCCCCGCTGCGTTCCGCCAGCAACACGCTGGCGACCCTGCCCCAGGCACCGCCAGGGTCGCTTGAGCTGCCACTTGCCGGGTAGGCCGTCTGGAGCACGCGCTGAAGCAGGTTGTCTTGCGCTTCGCGACCCGCGAGGCTGAGATTGAAGGGGTCTTGGTAGGCCGGCACGGGCCGTGGTCCCGACAATGCCAGCGGCGGCGCCGTCGCCAATGCAAAGCCAGATGTCTGCGCAGGGGTGCTGGCCAGGTAGCGGCCGAGCCAGCCGTCGCTGCCGCCGGCGCGCTCCAGGTCTGCCTGGTCCTTGAAGTGGGAGAGGCTGCCATCCGGCAGGTGGACCGTGGGCACTATGGCCAGCAGCCCGTCCTGATAGCGGCGATGCAGCGCCTGCATGGCCGGGTGGAGACCAAAGAAGCCATTGAGATCCAACGCGGATGCCGGGTCGCCGGCGCTCGGGGGTGCGATCCCCAGCGTGGGGCGGGCGCTGTAGTAGTCGTCATCGCCGAAGGGCACCGCCAGGTTGAGGCCGTCGCAGCCGCCGCGTAGAAAGATCACCACCAGGGCGCGCCCGTTGCGGGCATCCGGGCTGCCCCAGGCCAGCCGCGTGCCGGTGCCCGGCAGCATGCCCCAGAGTATGCCGGCGCCGACGCCGCGCAGGAGGGTTCTTCTGTCCATGATTGCTGGGCCTATTGGTAGTGGAAGGCGGGCAGCGCCAGGGCGGCGAGTAGCAGCTGGCGGAGCCACCAGGGCTCGGCGTTGGCGTGGGCCAGGTCGACGGGTCGCGTACCGTCGTTGGTGAGGATGGCCTGCGCCAGCTCCCAGTCGGCCCGCGTGACGTTCGGCCCGTGGATCATCGTGAGCACGGTGCCCGTGATGCCGTCTGGGGTTTCGATGCCTGCCGCGCGGAGCGCCGGCGCCAGGTCTGGCACCGCCTCCTGGAATAGCCCCCGGCCGGAGGCGAGCGGCACCAGATAGCGCAACCGGGTGAGCAGCCCATGCGTGCTGACCCAGTCGTCACCCGCGTCGGCATAGCCGTTGGGGATGGGGTTGCGGAACAGCGGCGTGCCGAGCGTGCGCAGTTGCCAGGGCAGCTTGATCACGTCCGGCGAGGCATCCAGGATGCGCGCTGCCGCTGCCGCGTATTCGAGGGGTGTGCGCACGGTTGCCCTGGCCGCGGCGGCCTGCAGCATTTCGGGGGATTGCAGGAGGGTGCCCACCGCCTGCGCGAGTTGGTCGGGCGCGCCGTGATTGTTTTGGAAGGTGTCGGCGCAGTGCTGGCGCAGCCCGGGGTGCGGGTCCTTGCCGAGGAACAGGACGATGAGTTTGCCGCAGAGGTGGGCCGCAGTGGCCGGGTGGCTGGCGACGAGGTCCAGGACTTCTTCCCCGTCTTCGATGCCGCGGTCGGGCGGGAGCGCGCGGCCGAGCACGGTCTTGGGGTGAGTGTCGTGCGCCCTGGCGTTGAACTGGAAGGCGCCGTCGGCGATAGTCCAGCCGGTGAAGGCGCGTGCGACGGCCTCGACGTCCGCCTGCGTGTAGCCGCCATCGATGCCGAGGGTATGGAGCTCGAGCAGCTCCCGGGCATAGTTCTCGTTGGGGCTGCCGGCGCGGTTGGCGACGCCATCCAGATAGCGGAGCATCGCGGGGCTTTGGGCGCTGATGCCCAGCAGGTCGCGGAAGCTGCCCAGGGCGTTGGCGCGGAAGGCGTCGTTCTCGGCGATCTCCAATTGCCGGCCCTGAGCGCCACCGACGAGCGTGTTGAAGTGGTTATCCCAGAACCAGGTCATGACCTCCTGGAGCTGGCGGCGGCTGTAGAGGACGTGGGCGAGCATGTGCTCGGCGGGGCTCTCGAAGGTTTGGCCCGCCAGCCAGGCCTCGAAGGCGCTGTCATCGATACCTTCGGGGTGGAGTTGGTCTTCCAGATACGCGTCGATGCCGACGCTTGCGATCTCGCCGAGGCTGTGCGGGCTGGCGCCGAAGCTGATGCGGTCGAGCAGGCCCCGCTGTGTCCGCGCGGCGCTAGTGGGGTGCAGGGTGAGGGCGTGGGTGGCGGTGTTTCCGGCCGCGTCGGTGGCGGTGAGCTGGAGGACGAGGGTGTTGGCGTCGCCGGCCTCTTGGGCGAAGGCGGTGTAGGCCCAGGTGCCGGTGTTGGGCGCGATGTCGAGGGCGCGTTGGTCGATGGGTTGGCCTGTCGCGGTGAGCAGCTCGGCGTGGAGGGTGGCGGCGCCGGTGTCGTCGCTGACCGCGCCGGTGACGACGAAGGCGCCGTCGGGCACCGCGTCTTCGGACTGGTGGGAGGTCACGTCCACCACCGGCGGCGTGACGTCGCGGATGAGCTGTAGCTGCGTCGTTGCGGATGCGGCGTTGAAGCTCTGATCCAGGGCGGTGGCTGTGATGGTGAGTGTGGCGGGGACGGTTGTGGCGATAGCGCCAACGGTGGCGCGCCAGGTGCCGTGCCAACGCTGGACGTCTGCGGGTACCGACAGGAGGGTGGTGTCGCCGACCGAGACCTCGAGCGTTACGCTGCGGATGCGCTCGTTGTCCGCCATGGTGCCCTGCACGGTGAAGCCGTGGTCGCCGACGATGCTACCGGGCGCGGGGGCGGTGAGCAGCACTTGGGGGGGCTCTAGGTCCGGCCGCTGCGGATCTGCTGGGTCTGTGGTGATCGTCACCTCGCCGCGCTGGCGGATCAGGGGGCCGTAGTGATTGATGCCGTCGCCGTAGGGGTCGTTCAGCCGCAGTACATAAGAGCTGCCGTCGCCGAGGCCATCGAGGTCCAGCCACGCGCTGCCGTTGGCGTCGGTGTCGGCGGCCTTGACCCAGGTGAGGCTGCCGTCTGGGGACTTCTGGAGGGCCACGATGCGGACGCCGGCGAGGGGCTGGCCGGACTGGGCATCCAGGAGGGTGACCGGTACGGCGCCTACCCGCCAGCCGTGCCAGCCGGGCTCGGTGATGGGGGCGCTGGTGAGCCCGTGGGCGTAGGGCTTTGCCTTGAGCACGTAGGTGCGGCCGGCGCCGAGGCCGTCGAGGTCGAAGC
>CAZGCI010000170.1:0-4097 GCA_964524185.1 uncultured Thiohalocapsa sp.
GGCAAGCCCGAGGCCTTCACACGCCGGCGCATGGGTGTCGCCTTGGCACGCGGGGCGGACATCGACGAGGCGCGGGCACGAGCGGCGCAGGTGGCAGGGGCGGTCAGGACGCGAGCAACCTGAACCGCGGCCCGTTAGGGCGTCCCCATGGCGTCAGATGAGTATCGACTGTTCTCCTCGACCGCGGAAAAATTGGGGCCTGCGCCGCGTCCACCACGCTTCTGGACAAGTTCCCGGAGGGATGCGGTACCATGTTGGGCGTGTTGGCGGTACGTCTCGACCGGCACGCAGCCATGCGCTGTCCCTGACGTTGATCTCCCCGCACCGTCGCCCAACTGCGCCGCAGTCGCCGCGAACAGTTCCTGATCGACCGCCGCGGCCATCCGCTGGACACGCCGCACCGGACCGCACCCGACACCCCCCGCCCCGAGGAGCGCTGCAACAAGGCCACACCGCCTTGCCAGGCTCGGGCACGGGTACAAACCGTTTCAACGGCGCTCACTCACGATGCTCAGAGCTTTTAAGGAGCTGAATACCATGAGTGAGCAAGCCTTTACCGATTACAAAGTAGCCGACATCGCCCTGGCCGACTTCGGCCGCAAGGAGATGGACATCGCCGAGACCGAGATGCCCGGCCTGATGGCCCTGCGCGAGAAATACGGGGCGGACAAGCCGCTCAAGGGCGCGCGCATCACCGGCAGCCTGCACATGACTATCCAGACCGCGGTGCTGATCGAGACGCTGGTGGAGCTCGGCGCCGAGGTGCGTTGGGCCTCCTGCAACATCTTCTCGACGCAGGACCACGCCGCCGCGGCCATCGCGGCGCGCGCCATCCCTGTCTACGCCTGGAAGGGCGAGACGCTGGAGGAGTACTGGTGGTGCACCGAGCAGGTGCTGAACTGGCCCGACGGCGGCGGCCCGAACATGATCCTGGACGACGGCGGCGACGCGACGCTGCTGGTGCACAAGGGCGTCGAGTACGAGAAGGCCGGCAGCGTGCCCAAGCCCACGGCGGACGACAACGAGGAGTGGAGCGCCATCCTCGGCGTGTTGAACCGCACCTTCGAGCGCGACAACCGCCACTGGCACCGCACCGCCGAGGGCATCAAGGGCGTCACCGAGGAGACCACCACCGGCGTGCACCGCCTCTACGAGATGTTCAAGAAGGGCTCGCTGCTGTTCCCGGCCATGAACGTCAACGACTCGGTCACCAAGTCCAAGTTCGACAACCTCTACGGCTGCCGCGAGTCCTTGGTCGATGCCATCAAGCGCGCCACGGACGTCATGATCGCCGGCAAGGTCGCCGTGGTCTGTGGTTATGGCGACGTCGGCAAGGGCTCGGCGGCGTCGCTGCGCGGCCTGGGCGCCAACGTCTGGGTCACCGAGATCGACCCCATCTGCGCCCTGCAGGCGGCGATGGAGGGCTACCGTGTGGTGGACCTCAACGATGTCGTCGGCCAGGCGGACATCTTCGTCACCGCCACCGGTAACAAGGACATCATCACTGAAACGCACATGCTGGCCATGAAGGACCAGGCCATCGTCTGCAACATCGGCCACTTCGACAACGAGATCCAGGTGGACAAGCTGTCCAAATATGAGTGGATCGAGATCAAGCCGCAGGTGGACCAGATCGTCTTCCCCGACGGCCATCGCATCACCCTGCTCGCCAAGGGCCGGCTCGTGAACCTCGGCTGCGCGACGGGGCATCCGAGCTTCGTCATGTCCAACTCCTTCACTAACCAGGTGCTGGCGCAGATCGAGATCTTCAGCAAGCCGGAGGACTACCCCTTGGGCGTCTACGTGCTGCCGAAGCACCTCGACGAAGAGGTCGCCCGACTACATCTAGAGAAGATCGGCGCCAAGCTCACCCGGCTTCGCCCAGATCAGGCCGAGTACATCGGCGTCACCGTGGACGGCCCCTTCAAGACCGATCATTACCGGTATTGAGGAAGCGCCTAGGGTCTAGGGCCTAGGGCTGAGGGCCGGTTTCGGACACTGCTTCCGGACCTTGGCCCCCGGTCCTTGGCCCTTACTCCATTGTGCGCCTAACTTTTGCATGCGGTGACTGATCATGAACAGCCAAAACGACGCCCGAACCTTCAGTTTCGAACTCTTCCCCCCCAAAACGCCGGAGGGGATGGAGAAGCTCAAAGGCACTGTCGCCCAGCTCAATGCCGTCGGTCCCGAGTACTTTTCCTGCACGTATGGCGCCGGCGGCTCCACGCGCGAGCGCACCTTCGCCACCGTGGACTGGCTGCGCGCCGAGGGCATCGAAACTGCCCCACACCTGGCCTGCATTGGGTCTGATGAAACCGAGATTCGCGACATCATCGGCCACTACATCGACCAGGGCATCCATCGCATCGTGGCCCTGCGCGGGGATATGCCCTCGGGCATGGGCAGCGCGAGCCACGGCACGTTCCGCTACGCCAATGAACTGGTCACCTTCCTGCGCGCGGAATACCGCGATCGCTTCCAAATCGAGGTCGCGGCCTATCCGGAGTTTCACCCCCAGGCGCTCAACGCGACGGCGGATCTCGAGAACTTCAAGCGCAAAGTGACCGCGGGCGCTGATGCGGCCATTACCCAGTACTTCTTCAATCCGGATGCCTATTTCGAGTTCGTCGAACTGTGCGACGAGGCGGACATCACAATTCCCATTGTCCCCGGCGTGATGCCCATCACCAACTTCACGCAGCTGGCGCGCTTCTCAGATGCCTGCGGGGCGGAGATCCCGCGCTACATCAGAAAGCGCCTGGAGGCCTACGGTGACGACAAGGCGTCCATCAAGGCCTTCGGCCACGAAGTGGTCTTGGACCTCTGCGGTAGGCTGCTGGAGGGCGGCGCCCCTGGCATCCACTTCTACACCATGAACCAGGCCGAGGCGACGCTGAAACTCTGGCGGGAGCTGGGCTTACCGAACGCCCACTGAGCAGCCCCCAGCCAAAAACACCCAGCCAAAAACAAGGGGGGGGCGCGCCGGGTCAGCCGCCGGAGGCCGTCTGCGCCTCCCGTCCTTCCTCGGCAAGATCCAACGCCCGCAAGCGCAGAGCGACGCCGAGCACGATAAGCAGGTTGCTGACCGTCAACAGTGCCTCGCTGGCGCCATGCAGCGCATCCGCGTGGGACAGACTCGGCAGGCCGAGCCAATGGGTGGCGATGGTGGTTGCCGTGACGGCACCGGCCACGAACACCAGCAGGAACCAGAAGCCGGCGACCGTCACCGGCGAGAACACGATTGGAGCGCGTCGTTGGACCACCACCAACAACACCAGGAACGACACGTAGAGGAGGTTCGTTCCCGGCATCAGGCCCGCCGCACCGGCGCCACCCAACATCCGACTCAGCCCCCAGGCCAGCGCCAGCACCCAGGTCGGCGCCACCAGGACCAGCACCATCAGCGGTGTCGGCCACACTCGAGCACGACCACCAAGGCGCAGCATGCACAGGGTCGCCGTCAACAGCGACAGGCTGCCCAGGAACGTTAGCACCCGGGACGCATCCAGCAACCAGCCCGTACGATCGCCGCTCAGGTGGAACCCCAGCACGAGCAGGCCCCCCACCAGGTGCGGCAGCATCGCGAAGGCAAACAGCTTGAGGCCTGGGCGTTGGATACGTGCGGCGTAGCGATGGATCAGCAGCAGCGCGGCAAGCCACTCGGTCACACTGAGGCTGTGGATCAGCCAGTTCCCAGGCGAGAGCAACATGGGGACAACGATACCCGCCGTATGCAGCAGTGCATAGTCGTTCTATGTACGCGCCGGCATAGGTATGGGCCGAGGCGCAACCGCTGGCGCCAGGGGTGCGCGTCCGCGCCTTGGCCCCCGGCCCTAGCCAGTGAACCTGTAAACCCCGATGCCCGAGACGCAACCCGCGCTGTCTTCCGCCCTCGCTGCAGCCGTTGAGCTGCTCACCGCCATCGAAGTCAATCGCCAGCGACGGCTGCTTTGGCTCGCCGGCGGGGAGGCGTGGACGCTGGCAGCGGCCAACGCCATCGCCTGCGGTTTGGGCATCACAGCCACGCACTGGCTCGGCAACCGCAGCGGCCCCAGCGATCCAAATCGTCGCACCGCCGGCCTCGGCGGCGAGTGCGA
>CAZGCI010000171.1:0-4096 GCA_964524185.1 uncultured Thiohalocapsa sp.
CGACCAGCTCGCGCGTGGCGCCCGGGTGGCCCTGCTGCCCACCCGGCTTGCGCCCGACCGACTTGCGCTGCGAGCGCGGCGGCGGCTTCTTGAACGGCGAATCCGAGGAGGGCGGCTGGTTGGAATTGTGGCTGTCTTTCTGCAGACGGGCTTCGAGCTCGGCCACCCGTTGGCGCAACTGCTCGTTCGTGGCCGCCAGCTCGGCGACTCGCACGCGCAGCCGCTGCAGCTCCTTCGCCGGGCTGTCAGGACTGGTGGTTTCGTCGCTTCGCTCATGCATGATGCGAGCTTACCTACCTAACGTGCTGTCCGGCAAGCGTCCTGAATAGTTACCTTGGGACAGCTTCAGATGCGTCGCCTTCAGGGGCGCGTACTGGAGCAGGGTCGGGTTCGGCGTATCGGTATCGGTGCACGCCACGGACCGCCCTTGCTCCACCAGCCACTGTGCGAAGGCCGCGGTCAAATAGCCGGGCGGGACGCGATTAGGGCTCCATGTGCGCCTTGTCGTCATCCGTGTTGATGAAGGTGACCTCCGGCCGCGCCGTCGGGTCCCAGTCGAGAGACTTCGGCCGTTTCGGTACCGCCAGCGGATCACGCGTCTCCTGCCGCACATCGGCGCCCGGTTGTGCGCCTGGCTCCGCCCTTGATGCACCCTTGAGGCGCTGCTCGCCGCCAGACTGGGAGGAATCCCCCTATTCCCGACCCTTTCCAGATGGAGCCCGGGCCCGCGGTCAATCGCTCTCGATTCCAAACAGGCCCCACCCATCATGCGAGGCATGAAACACGCGGATGATCGACACGCCGTCCGGCCGCGGAAGGTAGAACACCAGGTAGTTCTCGAATCCGCTTACGCGCCACTTGCGCATGTGCTCCAGAGCCGGATTGCTGAGGTGGAGAGGAGCGCCGATTCGCGGCTGCTCTGACGGGATGCTCGCCCGCCGAGCTCCTCACGCCATTTCAAGCCAAGCGCCGCTTGACCATTCCGGGCGACCAGGCTTCCTGGCGCGCCACGACTTGATCCCCTGCAAGCTGATGCTGCAAAAGCCCAACATCCGGCTGATGGACGAGCCGACCAACCACCTGAACATGGAATCGATCGAGTCGCTCAACACCGCGCTGGAAGGCTACCCAGGCAGCCTGATCCTGGTCAGTCACGACCGCGAGTTCGTCTCCTCGCTGGCGACCCGCATCATCGAGCTGACGCCCCAGGGCGTCATCAACTTCAGCGGCAACTACGAAGAGTATCTGGAAAGCGGAAGCGCGCCAGTGCCAGGTGCCTAATCGGCGCTCGACATGGCGCCGTCGAGATAGCGGTGGTGTCGCTCATTGCTCGTCGGTCGGCGTCGCATCCTCCGGTGGTGTCGCCTCCTCCGGGAGCCGTTCGGCTGGGCGACGTCGCTGATCGCGTTGCCGCTCGATGATGCTGTCGATGGCGCCGGTCAACTTGTCCGCGGCGCCGTTGACAGCCTGGTCCATGGTCGCGGCCTGCTGCGTGACGGCGATCGGCTGGCGGCCCTCGAGACGGGCTTCCATCATGCATTGCTTGTCCTGCTGCCCGCTCCTTTCGGCGTTCTCGTCGCTGAGGTGGACCTCCACGCGCGTGATGCGGTCGCTGACTCGGCTCAGCGCCTGCTCCACGACGCCCTTCGCCCAGGCGGCCAGGCGCTCCCGCCCCTCGATATGGCGATCGGTGTTGATCTGGATCTGCATTCTGTTCTTCCTATCTCATTCAATTCGAGCAAGGTTTCGCCTCAGACCGACGATTTGATCGCGCCGGCGCTCCAGCGCCGACGCGGTGGCCAACGACGTTGCGCCGGCCGGGCAACAGCCGCTACCGCACAGGGGTCTCAGCGGCGCCGAGCAGACGGTCGACGGAGTGCAGACCCCAGCGGTTCGCGAGGCGCGCGATGGCGAGGGCGGCACGCACGCTGTTGCCGGCCGCATCGAGTCGGGGCGAGTAGGCAACAATGGCGCCCCAGCCCGGCACGACGGCCAGGATGGCGCCGCTGACGCCGCTCTTGGCGGGCAGCCCGACGCGTATCCACCAACGCCCGCTGTCTTCGTACATCCCGGCGATCACCATGGCGGAGAGGACAGTGCGCGCGTTTTCCTGCTGCAAGATGCGCTCGCCGGTGGACGGTTGAATGCCGCCACTGGCCAGGGTCGCGCCCATGGCGGCGAGGTCTTCCACCCGTACCCCAACGATGCAGGCCTCCAGGTAGCGATTGACCACGTCGTCGATGTCGCCCACCAGCCGCTCGGCGGACTGCATCTGATAGGCCAGCGTATAGGTCAGAGGGCGCGGGGTCGCACGCCAGGCCTCCTCGATGGCCAGGGGCCGATTGGCCATCCCCGAGAAGAGCGCGACGACGGCTCCGATCTTCTCCGCTGGGTTGTCACCCTCGATGTAGCTGTGGGTGGCGATGGCGCCGGCGTTGACGAGCGGGTTCTGTCGCGTGGTCGGGCGCACGGCGCCGGCGGCCACGGCGTTGTAAGGCAGCCCGGTGGCGCTCACGCCGATCTGCTCGATCATGAAGTCGGCGCCCCGCTGCTCCAGCGCCAGCGCGTAGGTGAAGGGCTTGGAGATGGACATGATCGGGAAACGGGTCTCGGCGCGCCCCGCGCCGAAGCTACGCCCATCGATGAGCGTCACGGCAACGGCCAGATCGTCCGGATCGGTGCCCTCGACGGCGCCGGCATAGACCTCGCCTTCGGTGTTCGACTGGATCTCGGCGAGCACCGCCTCCGCATCTCGCTTGAGCTCGGCGAGGTCCAACGCGGCGACGGCGCTTGTCGCGCACACCTGTGCGCCGAGCGCCCGTAAAAGGTCGCCATCGACGCGGTAGTCGTCGGGCTGTGACTCCCGTGCGGCGACCTGGCCGCCAAGGATGATCAATAGAGATAGAAACAGGCGGATTGCCGGGACGCGGGCGCTCATTCCGCCGGCTCCGTGACTGCCGTTGCATCGATATGGACGTCATCCTCACCCGGCAGCGCGTCCCAGACCTTGCGGAAGTCGTCGTCTTCGAGCAGCGTCTCCAGCTGCCCTGGATCGATGCCCAGGCCGGTCTCGGGCATGACCGAGTAGCGCTTCAGCAGCGGATTGATCAGCAGCGCCCGGCGGGCGGCGGCGCTGGCGGCTTGCATGTCGCCGGCGCCGGCCTCGGCGTCCGCCAGCACCAGCCAGCCAGCGTCGCCATCTTCGTAACGCTCAACGGCCTCGGTGGCCAGGCGCTTGGCCTCGGCCAGCGCGTCCGCGGCCTTTTCTGGTTGATCTTCCCAACGAGCGGCGGCGGCGAGTGCCATGCGCGCTTCGTGCACGGCAACCTGGGACAGCCGAATGCCCAGCAGCCGGTTGAGTTCCTTGATGGGGGTCGAGTGGTCCTCCACGTGCAAGTCCACCAGTCGATCATTAGCGCCCATGTAACCGCTGCCGGCATGAACCACTAGGAGCGCCGCGGACTGGCGACCGCGGGCATCGCCGCCCGCGGCCTGGCCCGCGGCCAGCGCCGTAACCAGCCGTGTCGGCAGCGCGCCGTCGGTGGTCTCGAAGGCGGCGGCCATGGCGTCCACCACCTCCGGCCCCGCCAGCAGGTTGCCCTGGGCGGCGTAGCCGTCACCGGTCTTGCCGCCGGACCAGGGCAGGGTCTCATCACCCGTATAGGTCGCGGCCGAGCCGTCCGCCGCCACCATGCCCACCTGCCGCTGGGCGCGCAGCGGATCATCCGCCAACAGCCGCTCGATGGCCTCTTCCGGCTCGACGCCGGACTCCAACAGCCCCAGCCCCTGCGGGCCGTACAGGATATTACCGCGCGCCTGGGTCGCCAGCGCGCCGACATTGGCTCGCGCATGCGGCACCACCGAGCCGACGCCGAAGTATTTGGACTGCACGGCCACACCCAGGTCGCCGGTGCCCGGATCGCGGGCGACGATGGAGAAGGTCGCAATCCAGCCGTCGTCCGCGCTCACGGACGTGGAGAGCAAAAGCAGTGTGAGCATGGGCCACAGCCAAGGGCGGCGGAGCGCTGCGGGCTGTGTGGGTGTCGGGGCGGGTCTGGAGCGAGTGTGGACCACGGTATCTCCTGTCATATTCTTA
>CAZGCI010000172.1:0-3767 GCA_964524185.1 uncultured Thiohalocapsa sp.
CTGCTGGTGGCGCTGATCAACGACCTGCGCCCCGATCTGCCCGACATCGCCTCGGTGGAGGTCCTCAACCCCAGCATCGAGCCCAGCGAGCTCAGCGGTAAGTACATCGTCCTGGATGTGCTGGCGCGGGACGCCGAGGGGCACTGCTACAATGTGGAAGTCCAGGTACGCCGTTACGGCGCCTGGCACAAGCGCGGGCTGTTCTACCTCGCGCGCATGCTGGGCGGGCAGCTCAATGCCGGCGAAGACTATCAAGAGCTGCGCGCCTCGGTCGGCCTGCATCTGCTCGATTTCGATCTGTTCACCGCCACTGAACCCGAGCGACAGCAAGCCGTGTGGCGCTTCGAAATGCGCGACGAGCACCAGCCCAACATCACGCTGGGGAACATCCTGCAGATGAACCTGATCGAACTGACCAAAGCGGATCGATTGGGCCTACCGCCCGGTGCGCTGCGTGCCTGGATCACCTTCTTCAAACACTGGCAGGAGGAGCCCACCATGGCTACAGTTGTTCACGAACCGGTCAAACAGGCGATGAACCGCATCCGCGTGCTCAGTGCCGACGAAGAAGCGCGCCGCTTGGCGTTCGTGCGCGAGCGCGCCCTGCACGACGAAGTATCGTTTCTGAATGAAGCGAAGCGGGAAGGCCGCGAAGAAGGCCGCAAAGAAGGTCGCGAAGAAGGACGCGAAGAAGGACGCGAAGAAGGACGCGAAGAAGGACGCGAAGAAGGCCGAGAAGAAGGACGCAAAGCAGGACGCGAACAGGTTGCGCGGAATCTCATTGCAATGGATCTGCTCACCGATGAGCAGATCGCGGCTGCTTCAGGCTTAACGGAGCCAGAGATCAAAGCACTGCGAGAACGCTGACCTGCCGCGGATTTGCAGGGCGGCCATCACCCGCGAGCCGATGACCATCGCCGCCGTCGGCGAGCAACCCCTCGGCCAACGTAGGGTGTGCGACCGCAGCCGCGTAGAGTGCCCGCGCGAAGCGTGCGCACCAAACGCCCCGGCCAGCAGCCACCGACCGAGCACAAGCAAGCCGGCCTGTGGGAGCGGCGTCCTCGCCGCGACGCACCCAACTCGCGCCGAGGACGGCGCTCCCACAGCGGTAGACGCCTTAACCATCAGCCCCCGTAGGGTGTCCCCGTAGGGTGTGCGCGCGCAGCGTGCGCACCGAACGCACCGGCCAGCAGCCACCGACCGAGCACAAGCAAGCCAGCCCTGTGGGAGCGGCGTCCTCGCCGCGACGCACCGGACGTGCGCCGAGGACGGCGCTCCCACAGCGGTGGACGCACTGACCATCAGCCCCGTAGCACCAACAGCTGCGCGCGCACACCGTGCGAGGCTCCAAGCTAGCCATGCAAGCACTCCTTGATCCCACCAACGACTACGTCTTCAAGCGGCTGTTTGCCGAGGCCCCCGAGCTGCTGGTGGCGCTGATCAACGACCTGCGCCCCGATCTGCCCGACATCGCCTCGGACGAAAGCGGATCGATTGGGCCTACCGCCTGGTGCGCTGCGTGCCTGGATCACCTTCTTCAAACACTGGCAGGAGGAGCCCACCATGGCTACAGTTGTTCACGAACCGGTCAAACAGGCGATGAACCGCATCCGCGTGCTCAGTGCCGACGAAGAAGCGCGCCGCTTGGCGTTCGTGCGCGAGCGCGCCCTGCACGACGAAGTATCGTTTTTGAATGAAGCGAAGCGGGAAGGCCGCGAAGAAGGCCGCGAAGAAGGCCGCAAAGAAGGACGCGAAGAAGGCCGCGAAAAAGGCCGAGAAGAAGGACGCAAAGCAGGACGCGAACAGGTTGCGCGGAATCTCATTGCAATGGATCTGCTCACCGATGAGCAGATCGCGGCTGCTTCAGGCTTAACGGAGCCAGAGATCAAAGCACTGCGAGAACGCTGACCTGCCGCGGATTTGCAGGGCGGCCATCACCCGCGAGCCGATGACCATCGCCGCCGTCGGCGAGCAACCCCTCGGCCAACGTAGGGTGTGCGACCGCAGGTTGCGCACCGAAGGCGTCGAGCCACGCCCGACTATGTGTTTGATCAAGGGCGGCTGGTGGAGGAGAGCATCTACGACGAGCTGCGCGATGCGCACCAGTCGCGCTCCGGCAAGTTGGTCGCCATGCAGGCGTTGTAACAGAATCCTCCCAGCATGCTGATCACAGACTATTTTCGTGACAATGTTCTCGTCAAAAGGTCCTATCTTCGGCTGGAGTGGTGCGAAGCCGCCATCCGTGATCCGATCCGCACTGAAATTCAACCCGATGATGGACGAATCAGGCACTGGATCTGGGTGGAAGAGTTGGGCCGCTACCTTCGCGTTGTCACCCTGCCTGATGGGCAGACGGTTCACAATGCATTCCCAGACCGAAGATTTCGTCCATGAAACTGAGTTACGACGCGGCAACAGATTCCTTGTATATCCATCTGAACGAGCGAGTCTCCGTGGACTCCGACGAGGTCTCCGAAGGCGTGGTGCTGGATTACGATGCAGCGGGCGCATTGGTTGGCATCGATATCCAACACGCGAGCCGGCAAGCGGATTTGGCCCACCTCTCGGTGAGCAGACTGCCCGTTGAGCAATTCGACGCCGCATGACCGTCTTTTTGGATGCCTCCCCGGCGGTCATCGCCAAAGCATCTTTATCCCCCCGAGCTGTTCCGCCAGCCCCGGCAGCTGATGCGTAGGGTGTGCGCGCGAAGCGTGCGCACCGAACACCCCGGCCAGCAGCCAACAACCGAGCACAAGCAAGCCAGCCCCGTGGGAGCGGCGTCCTCGCCGCGACGCACCCAACTCGCGCCGAGGACGGCGCTCCCACAGCAGAAACCAACACCCGTACACCCAGGCCCAACACACCCCGGCACGAGCGGAAACACGCCTCGGCCAAGCACACCCCGCGCATGTCGGCGAAGGTTTCGCGTCTGTTGGACGGTCGGCGCGTGGACGTCGTCATCAAGGCGCCCAACTTGAAGCAGCTCCCGATCCACGAGGTCGCCCTGCGGGAAGGGCAAATCCTTTGACGATTGCGGAAATCGGACGGCGAACAGAGGGATGACTGCCGCGCCACCACCGACACGTTGCGTAGCCACGCTAAGACACACTGCGCGATACTACCTTGACGCGCTGGCCGCCGCACAGACTCGCGCACATGAGCTTATCCCTTTGCTGCTCGGCACCGAGAACCGCACCAACCGCCACGTCAGCGACCAGTTTGCGTTGGCGGCCGTTCACTGGCCAGCAGTTCTGGAACACGAACCGGGATCGCCGGCTTTCCAGCCGGCCTCGCGCGACGGGGGCTCGATGCCCCCGGCGCGCGACCTGCAGCGCTGCAGCCGGGCGATGGCCATGCTGTGCCGCTGAACGGCCGGTTGCGCGTGCGCTCTCGGACCAGTCCCGACGTCGCCGACGCGGCATCGAGCCGCGCCGGCGACGGGCCGGCTGGAAAGCCGGCGGTCCCAGTAGGCCGCGCCGGCGACGAGCCGGCTAGAAAGCCGGCAGTCCCAGTAAGCCGTACGACGGTGAGACGGCCAGGACTCTGAATCCGGTTTCTCGTCGGCAAGCAACCAAGGACAGACTGCGATGGTTGGTGCATCCGCCGATATTCCCCTGGTCAGCCGCGCGTGCCGTTGTCACCAGCGGAAGCGGACGCGCCCGGCCCTGGAGTACGGAGCGCGAGCGCCGTGCTGTGCGTCAGGCGCCGAACAACGCCCGCGGCTCCGCCACGGACTCCAAAAACAGCCACCGCCGTCCCACGCGCCC
>CAZGCI010000173.1:0-3748 GCA_964524185.1 uncultured Thiohalocapsa sp.
CCCTGGTGGGTCGCAGACAGGCCGTGCCGCTGGACCCGGCGAGCGTGCTGCACCGAGCGCAGGCCCTGCGCACGGCGGGCAGCAGCCCGGGCGCGAGGGCCGTCACCAGACCAGGTCCTCGTAGAGGTCCGCTAGGGACAGACGCAGCGCGAGGGCACCGCAGTCCAGTGCGAGGCTGCCCTGCTCGTGGACCTCGTAGCGCCAGCCGCCGTCTTGCGTGCGCCGATAGACCTCCACCCGCGGCCGGTCCTGTGCCAGCAACAGGTAGTACTGCAGGGCATCGAGGCTGCGATAGGCAAGCAGTTTCTCGCCGCGGTCGATCGCCTCGGTGGAAGCCGAGAGGACCTCGGCGACCAGGCACGGGGCGACCTTGAATAGAGCCGCCGGGTCCGCCGGCTCGCAGGTCAGCAGCACATCGGGATAGTAGAAGCGCTCTTCGGACTCGATGCGCACCTTCATGTCGCTGATGAAGACGGCGCAGGGGTGGCCGCGGGTTGCCGCGCGCAGGTGGAAGGCCAGGTTCAGGCTGATCCGGTTGTGGGCCTCGTCGGCACCGGCCATGGCGCGGACTGCGCCCGCCAGGTACTCGTGGCGGATCGGGCTGTGCTGCTCGCCTTCCAGATAGTCAGCAACGCTGATCGGCAAATCGGCTGCGGGGACAGGCATGCGAGACCTCCGTCGGTGGGTGCGGGATGCATAAACCTAGAAGGAGCAGTTGGATGGTCGTTAGGGTGCGTCCCGCGAGGTGTCCAGCAAGGCACAACGATGCGGAATAGTCATTCTATTCCAAGGAGTTGTAACGCAGCTGGGCGCCTCGCGGGGCGTGCCATGGCGACCGTAGCGGGGTTCACCCAACGGGTGACGGCCAAATATCTGCCAGACGCCCCGCCATTCAGTAAGTTGCATGAACGCCGAAGCGGTCAACTGCTCCTTCTAGGTTAACGCATAGCGCGGCAGGGCGCGGTTGCAGTCGCGCCGCCGTGCCGGCCGGATGCGCTCAGAGCGCCCGAATTGATTGCTGACAGCGCGGCCGTCGGCGTAGGGGTCTACACTTTTCAGCGTGGGTGTTGGGCGTGGTCAGCGGCGCGCTGGCCTGGATTGCCCTGGCGGGCTCATGGGATTGCATCCGCCGTTTAGACTATGGCCCAACGCCGATCCAAAGCCACTGACCTGATGAGAGGTTCCCATGACTGAGCCCTGCCATTCCCATCCACATCACGACCACGAACACGGCCCCGGCTGCGGCCACCAGGCCGTCCAGCACGGCGAGCACGTGGACTACCTGCACGACGGCCACCTGCATCATCCGCATGAGGTGGACGGCAAGGTGCACTATGACGAGCACCGCATCGAGGTCACCGACACCAACCCGGACGGCTGCGAGCAGCGCGTCACCGCCTGCCAAGACAGCGGCCATGTGCATGGCCCCGGCTGTGGGCACGAGGCCGTCCCGCACGGCGATCACGTGGACTACATCGTCGACGGGCGCTTGCATCATCCGCACGGCGACCACTGCGACGACCATGGTCCAGTCACCTTGGTCTGAGTGACCCCTGTCATGCCCGCAGCTGCCCTCAAGATCGGCCGCTTCACCTACGGCGACTACCGTCGCTGGCCCGAGGAAGCACGCTGGGAGCTCATCGACGGCGAGGTCTGGGACATGTCCCCGGCGCCGACGCGATCCCACCAGCAGATCGTTGTGGAGCTCATCACGCAGATCCACGGCTTCCTGCGCGGCAAGCCCTGCGAGGTCTACGCGGCGCCCTTCGATGTGCGCCTGCCGCGGGCGGACGAGGCCGATGACCAAGTGGACACAGTCGTGCAGCCGGACATCGCGGTAATCTGCGACCCCACCAAGCTCGATGACTTCGGCTGCCGCGGTGCGCCGGACTGGGTCGTCGAAGTGCTATCCAAAGGCACCGCGCAGAAGGACCACGGCGTGAAGCGCGATCTCTACGAGCGCCACGGCGTGCAGGAGTACTGGCTGGTTCACCCGACGGACCGGGTGCTGACCATCTATCGGCTCGCGGACGGCGCCTACGGCAAACCGGATGTGCTGACGCTGACGGGTGAAACGTCGGTGGGTGCGATCGATGGGCTGCGCATCCAGTGGGGAGAGGACGCGGACGCGGATGCGCGCCCTAATGGACGGCCCAGCTGAAGCGATTGGACGAATGGCGCCGCCGCCGAGCCGTGCGATCGCGGCAGCAATGCCCGGCGTGAGGATGACCCTTCTAATCCGGTCGATCAGCGCGGCACGACGCCAAGCAGCGTGCGCACGCGCTTCCAGGGGGCGAGCGCGATGGCCGGCTGGTCGTCCCCGGGCTCGAAGAAAAAACCGGTGGAGGAGCCGCCGTCGAGATTGATGGCGCGATTCACCGGCCAAGGTGTCACCGTACCGGGCGAGGCCAGCGCCGCGGCCAGGGCTGCCAAGGTGAGTGGGGCCTGTGTTGCGCCCAGCACCCAGTGCCCGCGCCAGTCGGTGGCGATGAAGGTCCGACGACGCGGCTTGCTCGTCGCCAGGCCGCGCACGCGCTGGCCATGCTCCACCAGGTAGGGTCCTGTCTGCAGCAGCGCGGTGACGCCCCTGGGCTCCTGAAAGCGACTGCGCCGCACCAGATGAGTCCCGCGCGCGTCGCTGTAGAGCACGCCGCTCAGCAACTTGGCCTGCTCGAAGCGATTGATCCGCTCACCCGCGGCAATCACCAGCCCGAGCGGGCGCCAGTCCGGATGGAAAAAACCGCCGTTGACCCCGGCCAGGGCCCCAATGGCGCGAAACGCCTCCGGCAGACTCGCGAACCGTGGGGCGGGTCCGTCGCCCAGATCGACCACCGCCAAGCGAAACGCTGGTGAGCTGAAGAATGCCAGGTGCATCGGCACCGCGGCCGAATCGCTAGAGCGGCGAATCTGGCGCTGCTCGTAGGCGAGATCGGCCGTGACGACCACGCGTTGTGCAGGCGTTGTCGGTTGCCAGGCGTCGGCCGACGCTGCGGCGGCACCGAGCAGCACGAGACCAATCAAGCAATGCTTTAACAACAAGCGGTCCATCTTCTCTTGGCTACGAACCACGCGAAAAGCGCGAAAATTCCGGAGATGCCAGCGAGATACGAGTTATTTTCGCGTCGTTCGCGCTTTTCGTTGTTTGTTCCCGTCTGCGGTCGTGTTCATGTTGTTTCTGAACTGTCACTAAGGGCCGAGAAAGGAGACCCGTCCGGGCCTAGGCCGGCACCGCGGGAGCGCATTACGGTTCAACCCGTGTGTGCGCTGTGGTTCTGCCAGACATCCAGGAACGCGGCGAGTGATTCCTCGACGATGTCCCGCGGGATGTCCCGTGTGATGAAGACGATCTTGGAGCGGCGGTCGTCGCTGGGCCAGGCCGGCAGCTCCACCGGCGGGTGGAAGATGTGCTGCACCCCGTGAATGGCCACGGGTGCCGGGCGGCCTTGCAGGTTCAGTATGCCCTTAATGCGCAGCATGTTGGGGCCGGCGAGGGACAGGAGCAGGTCGAGCCAGGCATCGAGCATGTTGTCCGCCAGTGGCTGGTCGATGACCAGGCAGAAGGCGCGGATGTGATCGTCATGGCGGTTCAAGTCGTGATGATGATCGTGGTGCGAGTCCGGGTGTTGGTCCCGGTCGTAGCCATCGTGATTGTCATCGTGATGGTCCGGATGCTGGGCATCTGCATGGTCGACATGATCCTCAAGACCGTGCCCGTCATGCCCCGCGTGCGTCCCATGCGTGTGCCCGT
>CAZGCI010000174.1:0-3723 GCA_964524185.1 uncultured Thiohalocapsa sp.
GAGTTCGCGCCGAAGAACCGCATGACCGACCTCATCGAGGTCAACATCAACAACCTCGCGGCGGTGCCTTCGATTGTGTTTGGCCTGCTGGGGTTGGCGGTGTTCATCAACTTCTTCGGCGTACCGCGGTCGACACCGCTGGTGGCGGCGATGGTGCTCACCTTGATGACGCTGCCGACGATCATCATCGCTAGTCGGGCGGCGCTGAAATCCGTGCCGCCGTCGATCCGCGAGGCCGCACTCGGCGTCGGTGCCTCGCCGTTGCAGACACAGCTCCATCACGTGCTGCCGCTGGCGTTGCCAGGGATGATGACCGGCACCATCATCGGCATGGCCCAGGCCCTCGGTGAGAGTGCCCCGCTGCTGATGATCGGCATGATCGCCTTCATCGTCGACATCCCGCAGGGCTTCACCGACGCGGCCACCGTGCTGCCTGTGCAGATCTTCCTGTGGGCGGACAGCCCGGAGCGCGGCTTCGTCGAGCGCACGTCGGCCGCCATCATGGTGTTGTTGGCCTTCCTGACCCTAATGAACCTCACCGCCGTCCTGCTGCGCCGACGCTTCGAGCGGCGTTGGTAATGCTCAGTGCGGATGGCTCCTGGTCTGCTGTAAAAATGCCTTAAAGACCACTTGCGCACTGAACAAGAAGCGATGACCAACCTAAAAGAGAGCCCGAACACCGTCAAGACGCCGGTGGCTACTGCGCCTCATCACCCAACTGCCGAGCCCACCATGAACACGACCGCCGACGCTATCGTAGCGAAGCCCGGCCACTTGACCGCAGACAGCCTGGCCCAAGACCAGTCCACCACAACCACCGTGGGCGAGATCAACTCACCGAATCCGAGCATGGTCTGCCGGGATGTCAACGTTTGGTACGACGCGAATCACGCGATCAAGAACGTCAGCCTAGATATCGGCCGAAATGAAGTGATCTCGATGATCGGCCCGTCGGGCTGCGGTAAGTCGACCTTCCTGCGCTGCTTGAATCGGATGAACGACACGATCCCGTCAGCGCGGGTGGAAGGGTCAATCAAGCTAGACGGGCAGGAGATCCTGGACCGCAGCATCGATGTAGTGCCACTGCGCGCGCGGGTGGGAATGGTGTTTCAAAAGCCAAACCCATTCCCAAAGTCGATCTATGAAAATATCGCTTACGCGCCGCGCATCCATGGCCTGACGAATAATCGGGCTGAGCTCGACGAGCTCGTCGAGACCAGTCTGCGCCGCGCGGGTCTTTGGAAGGAGGTCAAGGATCGACTCGATGCACCTGGTACTGGTCTCTCGGGTGGTCAGCAGCAACGTCTCTGCATCGCCCGTGCAATCTCGGTCTCTCCTGAGGTGATCCTCATGGACGAGCCCTGCTCGGCGTTAGATCCCATCGCGACCGCAATCATCGAGGAGCTCATCGATGAGCTTCGACAGCAATACACCATCGCCATCGTGACGCACTCAATGCAGCAAGCTGCCCGCGTGTCTCAGCGCACCGGCTATTTCCACCTCGGCGACCTGGTGGAGGTAGGTACCACCACCGATATCTTCAACAGGCCCCGGCATAAGCTGACCGAGGACTACATCACCGGTCGCTTCGGCTGATATTGCCGCCCATCCCGGCGTGGCCGAGGCGACCGGCGCGGTTTCGTGTTCAGCTCGGGTGCAAGAGAATCGGTTGGCGAGGGTTGGTCAGGCTAGTGGTTGCCTAGCCGATCGATCAGTAGCTCGCGGTTGCGGAAGCGCACATCCTCACCAGTGATGACATAGACGACCTGCTCGGCAATGTTGTTCGCGTGATTACCGGTCCGCTCAAGCGCATGGGCGACGGTTAGCAGACTAGCAAAGTGGTCGCCAGTAAGCTCAGCAGCCGGATCGAAGAGGGCAGCGCGAAGTGCTTCATTCGTAGCGCTGAGGTGCGAGTCCGCCTGAAAGACGGCAATTGCCCTGCCGAGATCGGCCTCCGCAAGGCCCGCCACGGCATCCTGCAACATCTGACAATCGATTCCCACCAAGCGGCGCATCGGTGTTAGGGCCGATTCGGGCAGGAGCGGTGCCGATTCGGTTTCGACCAGCTTCAGGGTCTGCTTTGCGATCCGTTCCGCCTTGTCGCCCGCCCGTTCCAGGTCGCCGACGATACGGGCGGCTGCCAGTACCAGCCGCAGATCGATTGCGGTTGGCTGGCGTTTGGCGATGACCCGAAAGACCTCCTCGTCCGCCGCTAGGCTGAGCGCATCGACCTCGAGCTCGCGTCTGACCACCTCTCTCGCAAGCCCGCTGTTGCTCGTCGTGAGGGAATCCACCGCACCCTCGATTTGTCTGACCACCAAAGTCCTCATGTCGACGACCATACGGCGAAGCTGGTTCAGCTCGAGATCGTAGGCGCTGACGATATGTTGATGAACGTCTGGCGGTTGCATCGATCTTGACCTCTGGCGTTGATGATGAGTGAGTACTGGCGCAAGAGCGGTCCCGCCTGCCTTGCCCGGGATTTTCGCATTCTTTTGCGCAGATGCAACGTCCGCGAGACCTGCCTGCACCTGGAGGCGGCGTAGGGCCTGTATGGCGCGGAGCGAGGGCGCGGTCCTGAAAGCCCGCCCGGTGGAACCTGATCCTGATCATGTTGCGCAGACGCCAGCCCCTGCTAGCCTCGGCAGCTCACGAAGAACACGCACAACCACCAGGAGCCGTCATGAACCGCACACTCACCGCTGGCCTGCTCTGCCTCGCCGTCTTCGCTGTCCCGGCAGCGCACGCGCTCACCAGCATCTCCAAAGAGACCGACATCGAAGCCGTTGCCTTGAAGGTCGCCAACGAAACCGTGCAAGGCGGTTATCAGCTCATCACCATGGAAGAGGTCAAGCAGATGCTCGATGTGGGCGAGGACTTTGTGCTGATCGACGCCCATCCGCGCTGGGAGTTCGAGATGGCCTACGTCGATGGCGCCAAGCATTTCGGCTTCCAGTCCAACCATGTCGGCACCTGGGAAGAGGACGTCACCGATGGCTCGCCGACCCAAGACGACTATCGCGCCGTGCTCGGCCCGGACTTGGACAAGAAGATTGTCATCTACTGCGGCTTCACTAAGTGTGGGCGCTCCCACAACGCCGCGCTCTGGGCGAAGGAACTGGGCTATACCAACATCTATCGCGCCCCGGGCGGCATCACCGCCTGGAAGGATCTGGGCTACCCCTACAAGGTCGTCCCCAACGACGCCGACACTTATCCAAACAAGTGATCGTCAGCCTCGCTGGGCTGGCTACTGCTCGCAGTTGAGTCTTGCCTGACAGCCGGCCTTGCCGGCCCGTGCCGAGGGTGCTGCATCGCCGCATTGAGCTGAATCCGCTGCTCGGAAGATCGCGCTGTTGCGCGAATTGCCGTCAATTCGATGCCGACGCCACAGGCGGCGCGGGGCTCCCTCGGTCTGCGTCTCGGTGAGGTGCTGTTCGGCAACGCCGACCGGCTTGCCTTTCGCATCATCCCGGTGCGCGCACTGCTGGCGGCGCCTTGGGCTACGGGCTTGTAGGCGCCACCAGCATTTCGGGGCGAGGAAGGCGCCGGGGTGTTCAACCAGCTGTCGCCGCAGGCTGCGGTGGGGCTGATCTGCAACCTTTCACAATGCCGTAACATTCGGCTGGTACGCTTCAGGGCTCTTTCAATGAGTCTTTGGAGTCTTGCCATGAAGTTCAGCCGTTTCGCCGTCACCCCACTTGCCGCGGCCCTCGCCGGCCT
>CAZGCI010000175.1:0-3607 GCA_964524185.1 uncultured Thiohalocapsa sp.
TGGCGCCGGCGGCCGCGCTGAGCCGGTTGCTGGCAGGCACCGGCCTCGCGTATCAATTTTCGGACTCCCGTACAGTCACCTTGATCAGCGCCCCGGAGGCCGCCAGACGCGAGTGGTTGAGGCCGATCGTGGTCACGCCGTTGCGTGTGGGCGAGGCGGAGGATCCGGAGCGCTTTGACCGCATAGACCCCGTGTCGCGGCTGACCCGGGAGCAATTCGAAGATCTGCCCAACAACCGCCGTCTGAGCGATGTCATCGATCGCATGCCCGGCGTTTTCTTCCGCGGGCCGGTGGGTGTCAACCGCGACATCAAGTTTCGCGGCCTGGACAAGGACTTCAACCGCTTCGAGGTGGACGGCATACAGCTGCCGGGACTGTCCGGCAGCCGTGATTTCCAGCCCAGCCGGCTCTCCCCCCTGGCGGTCGACGTGGTGGAGATTCTGCGCAATCCGGGCGCGGCCTACGAGTCCGATGGCATCGCAGGAAGGGTCGCCGTCCAGACTCGGCCCATACCCGATGAGCTCAGCTTAGAGCTGGACGGGCATATCGGGGGTATCGATACCCTCGACGGCACCAACCGCCAGTTGCGGATTGCGCTGGGGGATCGTGCCACGCCCCTGTTCGGTTACAACCTTTTTGTGGACCAGGCACGAACGCCGCGCGAAAAGGACAAGACAAAGACCACGTTCGACGAAGACGGCGTGTTCAAGGAAGAAGAGATCGAGGACGAGGAGGTGGCGGAGGACTCGCTCAATCTCAGCGCCGAGCTTGCGCTGTTTCTTGAGCACGATGTGTTGCGTCTTAAGCCCAGATTCGACCGTCAGGACAGCAGCAAAGACAAGACCAAGGACAAGATCCGAACAGGCAGGGATCCGGAGCGAGAGATCGAGGATGAAGCGGGCGAGGACTACACCGTCGGCGTCACCCTCGACCATGAGCGCAGACTGGGTGGCGGCATGCGGCTCAAATCCGACGCCAGTTATTTCAAGACCGCGGAAAAAAAAGGCAAGACCAAGCGGGTGCTGAAGGCTGGGGCAATCGACAAGACAGAGGAGGAGGACTCCTCCGTGGACGACGAGTTCTGGCAGATCCGCTCGGCGCTCAAAGTCCCTCTGGATGTCCCGGTCGTCCAGGATCTGCACCTTGGCGTCCAGGCGCGCTGGCGTGATCGTGAGCGGGGCAAGACCAAAGTCGAAATCAAACCCGACGGTGCGCGCTCTGACAAGACTGAATCGGGCGATAACTTCATGGTGGAAGAGCGACTGCTGGCGGCGTTCGTGGAGGACGAGCTGTTCTTCACCGAAAGGTTCAGCCTGAAGCCAGGGGTGCGGGTGGAGAGTGTGCGCAGGGAGTCCCAAGCCACCGGGAATTCCGACGCCACGAGTGTGAACACGGATGTCAACCCCTCGGTCCAGCTGCGCTACGGCATCGCAGACGCCACCGTGCTCAAGCTGGCGGTCTCGCGAAAGGTCAATCGACCGAAATTCGAGGAGACCGTGGCCTTCAGTAAGGAAAAAGGCGACCGCTTCGAGGTGGGCAACCCGGATGTGGAGCCGGCACATGCCTGGAATTTCGACCTCGAGCTGACCTACAACACGCCCGATCTGCTGCTCTCGGTGCTGGCCTTTCACAAGGAAGTGCGCAACGTTATCGGCCTTACCGATACGGGAACCCAGAAAGACGGCAAGGACGTGTTCCGTATCGAGAATGTAGGGGATGGCTGGGTCAGGGGGATCGAGCTGGAGCAGCGGCTGCATATGGCATTTTTCAGCGGGCTGCTGGACGGCTGGGTGTTGTGGGCCAACGAAGGCGTCTACGACTCTGAGCTGGAGCGGGATGATACCGGAGAGAAGCAGCCCTTCGACGAGCAGAGGGATTTTCTGTTGAACGCGGGCATGGACTATCTCTTTCCGGACCGGCGCACGCTGGTGACAATCGCGGCCAAGTATCTCGGTGAGCTGGAAAAGGTGACGGGGCTTGACGAGATAGAGGTCGAGGAAAACCGCCTGTTGCTGGACCTGGGCTTGCGCTACAGCGTTTCGCCTAACGTCAGCCTCAGCTTCGATGCGCTGAACGTCACGGATCCAGACCAGGACAAGAAAAAGTTCAAAGACGGTGAGGTCACGCTTGACTCGGAAACCCCCGGCCGAGTGTTCTTTGCCGGTATCGAGGCCAGGTTCTGACGATGCAGGGACTTTCGCGGTGAAAGCGCTCGCGCCTGGCCGAAACCTGCGCAGCCGTAAGCCGTACCGGCGAGGCGCGAAGAAGTCTACGCCGATTCCGTGACAGGCCAACGCGGGCCATGGATTCAGTCTTGAAAAAAATTTGGAGGTTAGTCGTGAAGAGATACTTGCTGATTGCCATGGGCGTAATTGCGTTCACGCTGGCCGGGTTGGCACAGGCGCATCGTGATGAACGTCTCGAAGCGGTGCTGGACGCGGCCGAGGAGAACGTTCGTGCGCGCTTCGAGCGCTCGCAGCTATTGGGTCAGGTGGGCCACAAGTATGCGCTTATCGGGCGCGAGGAACAGGGGCGGGCGCTGATTGCGGACGCCCTGACGATCGCACGGGGCATCGAGACGCCCCTGCTGCGGGACGAGGCGCTCGCGCATCTGGCCAACGAGATCGCCTCGACGGGGGACTTCGAGCGGGCGCAGGCCCTGTATGAAACCGTTGGCGACCGGGAAGTGCGGACCAAGCTGGGCTGGAAGCTGGTCAACAAGCTGGGCAAGGCAGGCCACCCTGAGCAGTGCCAGGGATTGCTCGATGAGATCATCGTCCGGGTGCTGGCGGTGGAGGATGATCTGGCGCTGCGCGCGGAGCTGCTGGCTGGCACCGGGGCGAACCATCGCTTCACCGAACCGGCGGCAGGGGTGCCTTTCGTCTACGAGGCCTACGGCATCGCGCAGTCTCTGGCCGACCCCTATGAGCGGGGGCTGTTCTTCAACGAGATCGGCGCCAACCTGATGGACATCGACCACCCGGAGCGCGCCCGTCGGGTGTTCGAGCGCTCCCGTGGCCTGGTGGATGTCATCGAATCGCCGTTGGAGCAGGCACGCTACCTCGCCATGCTGGGTGGGGAGCAGGCGGAAAAAGGCGCCCGCGACGCGGCCGCCGGCGACCTGGAGCAGGGCGTAGAGGCCGCGCGTCGGGTGCCGCCGGGCGAGGCCCGCAACGACGTCCTGAGCGAACTGGCGCGAAACCTGGGGCAGAGCCATCGCTTCGAGCGCGGCATCGAGGTGGCGGACGAGATCCCCGACCTCTATCACCGTGCCGAGGGCTACATCCGCATCGCCAAGAACATGCATCGCACCGGCCACAGTGAGCAGGCCCTGCAGCTGCTCCAGCGCACCGAGCAGATGGCGGCAGAGATCGGTGATCCCTATCGACGAGGTATCGTCTTCCGCAAGCTGGCCTCGGAGTGGGTCTCCCTGAAAGAGGCTCGGCATGCCGCCCGCCTGCTGGACGCCGCGTTCCAGGCAGCGCAGGCGCTGGCGGGTGTGGAGAGCTTGGCGGGCCGATAGCGGTGGGAAGAGTCCGGGCCCTGTACCCGTGGCACTCCTGGCTAGGCGTGATCACCGGGCTGCTGATCTTTGTGCTTTGTGTCA
>CAZGCI010000176.1:0-3495 GCA_964524185.1 uncultured Thiohalocapsa sp.
CGGGAGCGGAGCGCATGGCGTCGGATGGGGGGCCTCATCCGGCGCACAACGCCAACGCTCGAGAGCGGCATCGATCGCGCAGTAAGCGGCTGGGGCAGGCATTTTTCGGAGAGCGGCGTGATGAAGAAGCTTTGTCTTACCTACCTGTTACTGTTGCCTTTGTCGGTTTCGGCCGAGCAGGGCCCCAGTGCCTTGCAGTCCCTCGACTTGACGGGCGACCTGTCCGGCCCGGATTGCGTGGCCAGCTGCGAGGCGACGCTGTCGGCGTGCAAAGCGCACTGCCGCGATGTCTCGGCGCGTGCCGATGTCGAGCACTTCGACGAGCCGGACGTTGCCGTGGCGGCCTGTATCCGTGACTGCGAAACCGAGGCATCGATCTGCAGAGAGGATTGCTGAGCGACGAATCGGCGCACCTGCGGCCATCGAGCGGGCATCCGCAGGCTCGCTCACTTTCCCTTTGCCCGGATTTTTCCAAGACAAGTCCCCGATCCGCGACCATGAAGCATCTGTCCGCCCTCATCATTCTCGCCGCTGCAATTATCAGCGCAGCGACGGCGCTTGCAGAACCCAGTTCCGAGGACCTGGCCAAGCTCGCGCAGAACCCGATCGCCAACCTGATCAGCGTGCCATTCCAGAACAATACCAACCTGAACGTCGGTCCCGAGCAAGGCACGCAGAACATCCTGAACATCCAGCCGGTGATCCCGATCACGCTGAATAAGGACTGGAACCTGATCACCCGCACCATCCTGCCGCTGATCTGGCAGCCCCGGCTGGGTCCGGAGCTGGACAGCACCTTCGGACTGGGCGATGTGCAGTTCTCCGCATTCCTGTCGCCGAGCAATGCCAAGGGCTGGATCTGGGGCGTCGGCGGTATCGCCCAGTTGCCGACCCATTCGGACAGCACGCTGGGCAATCAGAACTGGGGACTCGGTCCGACCGCCGTTGCTCTGCATCTGGAGCACGGCAATCCCTGGGTCTACGGTGCCCTCATCAACAACGTCTGGTCCCTGGATACCAGCGACGACGCCTCCTACAACAAAGGGCTCATCCAGCCCTTCCTGAACTATAACTTCAAGGGCGGCCTCTACCTCACCAGCGCGCCCATCATCACGGTCGACTGGTACGCGGACAGCGACGACCGCTGGACCCTGCCCGTTGGCGGCGGTGTCGGCAAGATCGTCCATTTCGGCAAATTGCCCGTGAACATGCAGTTGTCGGGCTACTACAACGCCGTCGCGCCGGACAACGGCGCCGACTGGCAGATCCGAGCGCAGATTCAGCTGATGTTTCCGAAGTAAAGGGCGAGAACGCACTGCGCCCTAATCCATACCGGTGCCCCGCGATGGTGCACCGCCATCAACCAACCTGAGAGAGCCAAGCCATGAACATTCGCATCCTGACCACCACCCGTGCCCTGGCCGTCGCCTTGGGGCTGATCTCAACTGGCGCATTCGCCCAGTCTACGACGGCGATGGAAGACGCGGCGATCCAGGCCGATGAGGCCGCCGAGGCCGAGGCGCTTGCGGCAGAGATCGTCGAGGAAGAGGCCGTTTTGGTCGACCAGATCGAGGCCGCCGAGGCGGCGGAGCGGGCCAAAGCGGCCGGCGAGCGGGGCCAAAAGGCATTCATGGACAGCAAGAAATAGCCAGACTCAAAGCACCCGGCGCGTAGTCAATCATGGATAGACCGATAGCCGCATCGGCTGGCCAATACCGCGGCTAGCCACCGCGCCATTGCCCGATTCCCAAACCAAGACCATCGGAGAACACGATGAACCTGAAACAGATTGTCCTTGCCACCGCCCTGATCGCAGTGATGGGCTCGGCACAAGCCTGGAACCAAGAGCTGGTCGCCTATGCCTGGGCGGAAGGTGACGAGATCCAGACCGTCGCCGGCAACTATGACGTCAGCGTCGAGCAGATCCTCGTCAGCAACGGCCTGGAGACCGACGAGATCACCGTCGGCACCGTCATCTATATCCCGCCCAAGCATGCAACCGGCTACTTCAACCCGGAAACCGGCGTCTACACCATCGCGCCCGGTGACGACCTGCTGGAGATTGGCCGCCGCTTCGGCACCACCGTCGAGGCCATCCAGGTCGAGAACGACCTCGGCGGCACCGAGATCATCGCCGGCCAGACGCTGCTGATCCCCGGGGACTGATGCCCGCCTCCGCGGCCGTCGACGGTGATCTGCGCATTGGCTGCCCAGTCCGCCAGGCAGCCTAAGGAAAGGCCGAAGTATTCGGCGTTTCCCGCGCGGGGCAGGACGCCCCGCCGTTTTTAGCGGCGTAAGCCGCTGAAAACGAAGGAATGCGGAAACCAAGCTTTTCGGGCTCCGTCCGGTTTTGGGGCAGGATACCCAATAAATCGGTCTCTCCCTAATGAACCTCAGCGTCGCTGCGATTGGCCGCAGGTTTCCATGAAGGATAGGTTTGGTCACGTCTCATCCTTGACCGCGGTCTATTGATCCGAGTCATCTGCCGGCAGGCGCTCAGGTCGGCAGTAAGAAAATCGCGAGACCATTCTCGGGCCCTGATGGTGAGCACGATGACGCCGAAGAAAACGCAGCTTGCCGTCATCACGGTCTTTACGCTGGCGTTGCTGCTCACCTTCGCCCAGTTCTATCTGCATACCGTGATCCTGTTCGATATCACCGGGGCACTGCTGGAGCGGCTACCCGAGCTCGAGGCACGCCTGGGGCATCCCACCGCCGGCAAGCTGATGGTCACCATTTGCTTTGTGATCCTGCTCGGCGCCCATCTCGGCGAGGCGGCGATCTGGGCGGGGTTTCTGCGCCTGGGGCGGCTGGTCTCGGGCTTCGGCGAGGCGCTCTATTTCACCGTCATCACCATGACCACGCTGGGCTACGGCGATGTGACCCTGCCGCCGCCGTGGCGCCAGCTCGGCCCGCTGCTGGCAATTGCCGGCATGCTCATGTTCGGCTGCTCGGCCGCGTTTTTGTTCGTCGTCATGGAGGGCGTCTGGGCGCGCCACCTCTGAGATCCTGTTCGTGTCGCCCGATCTGCACACCAAGATCGATTGCCTCTCGCATTTGTCGCGAATTATTAATCGCAACTGGCAGTCCAGCATTAGACTGCCGAAACGATCGAACATCGGAGCGCCGAGGTATTCCATGGCCAAGGGACGACACCGGAACCTGATCACCCGCGCCATCCTGCCGCTGATCTGCTAGCCGGCGCTGGGTCCGCGACTGGACGGCCCTCTCGGGCTCGACGAGACGCGGTCCTCTGCCTTTGTAGCCTCGGGCAACGCCGAGGCCTGAACATGGGACTTTGGCGCCATCGTGCAGCGATCAACCCACAGCGACAGCGCACTTGGAAAGGTCAACGGAGACGCTGACAGGCCAACGCCAGATTGTTCCGGTCATTGACTCCCGACCACGGCCGAGTGGCTTGTCGGTCAGTAACCGTTTACCCCCCCCGCCAGATCGGCCAGGACGTTGTCGCGACGAGAGATCAGCGGCTTGCAA
>CAZGCI010000177.1:0-3463 GCA_964524185.1 uncultured Thiohalocapsa sp.
CGGAATATCTCGGCACGGGTCTCTCGTCTTCGCCCCCTGTTGCGGTTACAGTCCTACAAGGTGGAGGCGGTCGAGTCGGCCGAGGGAACTGCCCCCTCAGCCGCTCGCAGAACCCGGCGTGAGCCTCTCGACTCACCGGGCTCCTGTTGTTCCCACCGCAAAGCCCCCACGCCCGCACCAGTGTACGAATAACGCGGGAGACCTGCGCTTCAGGCGATCCAGCCAGGCAATGGCCCGCCATTTGTGGCCGCGCAAGCGCTTGAATTTCCTCATGGCCCAACGAACGATCGAGTGGTCGATATAGTCCGCAATCGGCTGAAACTCCGAGCCGCGGAATCGACAGTAGTACGCCATCCAGCCGCGCACCGGCGGCGCCAACAGCTCGGCGAGCTGCTCGACGGCGAGCTCGCTGTGCTTGAACAGGCGCCGTTGACGCAGAGACCGTCGCATGGCCGTCATCGCCTGGCGGCTCAGCGCCGGGGTGAACCCGGTGCGGATGAGCCCGTGGCGAGTGGCCACACGCCTCGGCCGAAAGGTGTAGCCGAGGAAGTCGAACTGAATGTGCTCGTAGGTTCCCGTTCGTCTGCTGTCCTTGCAGTACACGACCCGGGTCTTCTCCGGGTGCATCTCCAGGCCGCAGTCCCGCAGCCGTGCAGCCAGTTGCTCGAGCATCCAGAGCGCCTGCCCTTCACTGTTGCAATGGAGAATGCGTCGAGTCACCCCGGGGAACCGCCCCCCGAGGTGCTCACGGAACCGGACGTGAACGTCTCCGCTCATCCGGCTCTTCCTATCCAGCCACCCTGTGGATCAAGCGCCAGTGCGGAAACAGACTGGGTTGGCGGTGCGCTAGTCGGCGCAACCAGTGCCCAGCCCGCCGTCGGTGACGGCGCAGACGCTTGAACTTGCGTGTCGCCCAGAGGGCGAGTTTACGATCGAGGTGCTGCAGGATCGGGTACAGGGCCGACTTGTAGAAGGCACCGTAGTAGTTGATCCAACCCTGAATCCTCGCGCGGAACATCCGTGCCAGGTCCTCAAGGTCCTTGTCGCTGCGCAGTGGCAGCTTCCAGCGTCGGATCTCGCGGCGAATCGCCTTGGCGGCACCGTTGCTGATCGCCGGGCTGAAGTTGACGAAGTACTTGCCCCAGCGGTTCTTCGAGCGTCGCGGGCGAAAGGTATACCCGAGGAAGTCGAAGGCTGTTTGGGGGTACTCGCCACGGCGATCGTCATCTTTGCAGTAGACGATCTTGGTCTTCTCCGGGTGGAGCTCCAGCTGGCATTCAGCAAAGCGCCGTTGCAGCGCCGCCTTGAGGTCTTCGGCCTCGTCCAGGCTCCGACAGCGGCACAGCCCATCATCCGCGTAACGCTCGAAGGGAATGTGCGGGTAGTGGCGTTGCATCCAGGCATCAAAGGCGTAATGCAGGAAGAGATTCGCCAACAGTGGCGAGGCGACTCCACCTTGCGGCGTGCCGCGGTGTCGCTCCTGCAAGGTCCCGTCCGGTAGTTGCACCGGTGCCTTTAACCACCGCTCAGTGTAGAGCAGCACCCACGCCTCCGAGGTGTGGTGGCGCACTGCGCGCATCAGCAGGTCATGATCGATCGCGTCGAAGAACCCTTTGATGTCGAGGTCGACCACCCAGTCATTGCGCCAGCAGCGCTGGCGGGCCGCTGCGATGGCCTGATGAGCGCTCTTGCCGGGCCGATAGCCATAGGAGTCGGGATGGAAGTGTCCTTCGAGTTCCGGCTCCAGGGCTTGCTTGAGTACGCTTTGGGCGATGCGATCAGCGACGGTGGGAATGCCAAGCGGGCGCACACCGCCTGCTTTTGGAATCTCCACGCGCTTGACCGCCGGGGGCATGTAACTCCCGGAGGCAAGCCGGTTCCAGAGCTTGTAGAGGTTGTTTTCCAGATCCTCGGCAAACTCGGCTAGACTCTGCCCATCGACGCCCGCCCCTCCGTGGTTCGCTTTCACACGCTTGTAGGCTTCCCACACCTGACGTTTGGTGATGGGAAACGGCTTTGCCTCGCTCATGTCGGTCCTCCCGTCACCGGTTGCCAACCGAGTCGAGGCGAGATAGGGCAACCCCTTCGCTCCAGCCCCATTACAGAGCCTTCCTCACTACTACGGGTTGCTCCGCCCCTGTACTGCGCTTCGGTACTCACAGACTTGGGGGGCTTCCCCTTGCCTGGCTCCCTTAACATCGCAGTGACAGGTTCCCACGTTCCACACATGCGCCTGAATCGTGTTCTCGCCGCCTCTATGCCGGACGCCGCCTGGGCAGTAGACAGGTGCCTCCCAGACTCTTCCCGAGATAACGACTCCCCCTCGGTTTTGACGTCGTCCCTACGCTTTCGACACTTCATCAGCGGTTCACTTGCGTTCGACTCCACGATCCGTACCTGACCAGGTCGCGCCCGGCCTTT
This sequence comes from uncultured Thiohalocapsa sp., assembly GCA_964524185.1. GTDB lineage: Bacteria > Pseudomonadota > Gammaproteobacteria > Chromatiales > Chromatiaceae > Thiohalocapsa. The sequence continues at coordinate 2,422 of CAZGCI010000177.1, forward strand.
TCCCAACTCGCTCACCACCGCGTCTCTTAAACGCAGCAGCAGTGGGTGGTTTGAAGCCTCCGCCTGTACGGCGGCTTCGAGGGGCCTGCCCTCATCACATGTGCAGCATGGCTGCACGCGGGACTTTCGTCCCGGCGTGTGCCTTCGTGGCACACCGTCATCGGCGTAGCGACAAAACGGAACGCCCGGGTGGGTCTTGGCCAACCAGTGATCCAGGGCGTAGTGCAGAAACAGGTTGGCGAGGATCGGCGACAGCGGACCGCCTTGCGGCGTGCCCACCGTGCGCGGGCTCGCTTGCCCGTCCTGCCCCTGCATCGGGGCCGTTAGCCAGCGCTCCACATGGAGCAGCACCCAGCGCTCGTCGCAATGATGACGCAGTGCTTTCAGCAGCAGGTGATGATCGATGTTGTCGAACAGCCCGCGGCTGTCGTACTCCAGTACCCAGTCGCGCTGCCAGCAGCGCTGGCGGGTGATGGCAATTGCATCATGGGCGGATTTGCCCGGCCGGTAGCCTTAGGCGTCGGCGTGAAACGCCGGCTCTAGCGAGGGCTCCAGGACCAGGATGACCGCCGTCTGGGCGATGCGATCGCCCACGGTGGGTACACCCAGCATCCGCGTGCCGCCGGACTTCTTCGGAATCGGCACGGCTTTCACCGCCGGCGGGAAGTAGCTCCCCGACGAGAGCCGGTTCCAGATCCGGTAGAGATTGCGGTTTCGATCTGCGTCGAAGGCGTCGATCGAGACCGCGTCGATCCCCGCCGCTCCTTGGTTGGACTTCACGCGCCGATATGCCTCCCACACCAGGCGCTTGGGAATCTCAAACGGTTTCGTCGCCATCAGCAGTTCATCCTCCCGAAAGAGTTGACTAAGGACGCGACTGGAACAACCCGGCCCCTTTGCTCCGCACCCATTACAGGCGCCTCAACGCTCGTACGGGCCGGTCCGTCCTCGGACCGTGCATCGGTACTCAGTGCCTCGCTTTTCTTCACTTGGCAGGCTCCCTTCGCATCACGATCCGAGTTCCCGCAGTTCCACCGAAGCG
>CAZGCI010000178.1:0-3368 GCA_964524185.1 uncultured Thiohalocapsa sp.
TGCCCAAATCCGCGGCGCTTACAGGCGCGGGCAGTTGCGTGAGACCCAAGCAGAGCAGCGCCGTGGCGGCAAGGCGTGGGATTGCGGGATTGATCGTCTTTCTCGATGTGGTCATCGATGGTCTCCTTCGTGGATGCAGCTGAAAAGGTGCTCGCGTTAACGTGAAAGACGCGTTTCATCTCTCGGGGTGGCCGCGGCGCCATGACAGTGAGGAACATTCAGCGCAGCTCGAGCACACCCGCACTGGCGCGTTGTCGGCAGCTTGGGCAGAGCTCGAGCAGACGGCGGCCTTCGCCTTGAAACATCGGGTGGTGCGCAACGCGGGCAATGCCTTGTTCCACAAGGCTGCGGGGGGCAAAGGGCGTGCCACATTCGACGCAGCAGAAACGCTCCTCGGCGGCCTTCAAGACCTGTTCGGTCTGCGAGCCCTCGGTATGGCCGTCGATGCAGGCGACCGTCTCGATGGCCAGCTCCGGACAGGCGCGCGCGCAAATACCGCACTGCACGCAGTCGGCCTGCAGGTAGCCGAGTGCGCCATCGCGGCGACGCAGCGCGCCGGTGGGGCATAAGCCAGCGCAGGCCATGCAAGTGGTGCAACGCTTCGTGTCGACGCGCAATGTGCCGAAGGCGGCCGCCGGCGCCTCGATCAGCGATCGTTTGGCCGGCGCATACTGCGCGAGATGCCGCAACGCCGCGTTGACCTGTGCGCGCTTGGCGCGAGCTGTTTCGAGTACATTGAGCGCTAACGCGGGTGATCGACCGCTGGCGGTGCCCCAATCGACGTCGTCGATGGCCTCGACCAGCCGCAGGCGCTCCGGGGCCTCGCCGATGGCCGCCAATTGCTGACGCGTGTTGGCGACCTCTTCAGCGAGGACCCGACGCGTGGTCGCGGGCAGAAACCCGCCAGCGACGATAACGACCCGTGCCGCGCCCAGCGCGAGCGCCCCGAGCCACACCTCGGCACCGACCGCACCCAGCGAAGGGACTGGCAATGCAATCACCGCCGGCGGCAGCCCCGCAGGCTCGTCCTCTTGCGCATGCATGAGTAGGGATCGGCTCCCTGGTCGGCCAGCGGGGGCCCGGTTGACCTCGGCGCTGCCAGCCGCTGGCTGCTCGTACTGTGCCGCCGTCGGCGTCAGTGCGAGCCGACCGGCAATCTCCCTGAGTAGAGTCAGCGGGCGCGGCCGGGCGTAGCGCAGTGCCCCGGTCGGACAGCCGGTCATGCAGCTGCCGCAACCCTGGCAGCGGTAGGGGTCGACCTTGATCGCCGCGGCGCCTTCGTCAATCTGGATGGCATCGGCCGGGCAGTGGTCGAGGCAGCGCCGACAGCCGCGAACCCCCTGACGGTCAAAGGCGCACAGCGCTTGCTCGAAGCTGAAATAACGCGGCTTGTTGACTGTGCCGAGTAGGGTACTCAACGCAGTGATGGTCTCTGCGAGCGGCGCTGCACGCCCGCGGGTTGTGGCGTAGCCGAGCGGCGGTACTTCGAGGTCGACGATCGGCTCGGCGTAGAGATCCAGCACCAGGTCAAAGAGGCCATCCGCGTTGGGGCATAGTGGCGCGAGATCGACCAGCCCGTCAGGTCCGGCGACGCTGGCGCGGAAGCGCCCGAGGTGCCCCTGTAGTTGCAGGACGGTGCCCGGGAAGACCTGCGCGCGCGGGTGCAGACCGCGTGCTGTCGAGTCCGGGATCGCCGCATCGTTAGCGAGCGCGAGCACCTTGAGTGATGGCGGCAGCAGGGGCAGTGCCGCGCTCACCGAGACCCCGTCGCCACACAGCAGCAAGGCGCCTCGCGAGCGATACGACACGCTCAGGGTGGCCGGTCCGCTGGATAACGACCCTGATAACGCTGTGGTTGCAGTGGGCATAGATGTTAGGTCCCGTCTCCGGGTCGACCTCGGTTAGCGTCGCTGGCCGCCGGGTGTTGCCGTGAGCGCTCAGGCGGCTTGAAGCTCGGCCGTCAGGTCGTCGAGCTCGGCACGCGCCTGCTTTGCATAGTCGTGCATCATCGCCAAGGCTGCGCTGTAAAAGGGCTCGCGTGCCTCCGATTCAATGCGCTGGGCATAAGCCGGAAGCCAGCACAGGAGATGCGTATCCAGGAATGCCCGCTGCCGCTCGATATGCCCAATCGCCTGCTGACTCGCACCGACGGCCCAGGCCTCGCCCTCGTTGAACGCGAGCAGTGCGAGAAATTTCAGCTCCGTATCTAGGCCATCGGGCAGGCCATCCGCAGGTACCACCCCGCTCAGGCCAGCCTTCGCATAGGCAGCGCGCACTGCGAGTGCCGGCGGCCCCATCAGCTCGGCGCCGCGATACAGCGATTCATACGGTGGAGGCGGCCCGTAGTGCTTTTGGATGGCGCGAAACAGCCGTGTGTGCTCGATGCACAGTCGCTCGGCGAGATGCGACTCAGGGTCGTATAGCGCAGCCGCGAACTGCCGTGCGGGGGTTGACGCATCCTCATGCGCGTTTCGATTCGGCGCGCCGAAGCGCGCCCTTAGGGCTGCAATGAACGCAGGCTGCGGCCGCTCCGCGATGATCCGCGCCAGCAGCCACCAGGTTTGGCTACGGACATGAGCGGCGGCCTGCATGCTTTGCATGGTCATCGGCCGACCGTGCCATACCAGCGCGAGGCGATGGCACCGGCCTTGTGGCAACCGAGGCAGACGGTGCGATCGATGACATCGGCCTGATCGCCTTTGCCAATGCCAGCGGCCTTCGCAAGCGCTTGTTCTCGAACCACCAGCTGATAGTCCGGTGCGAAACCCTCTTCGACGTGACAGCTGGTGCATTCCATGTCGAACTCATCGACATGGATGATGTGAAAGCGCCCCTTCTCGTGATGCATATTCGGCGGTGCGGTGATCTGCAGCTCGCCTTCGCTGATCATCCGCGAATGTTCGGTCATACCTGGATAGTCGTTGATCTGCGATAGCCGCGGATCATCGGCCGCGAGCGCTGGGCCGCCGATCAACCCAGCGAGCAGCAGTGTTAGCGTGACTTTGGCGGTACAGCGCGGGCTCATCAATAGTCCCCCCCGGTGAGCACGTAATAGACCTGTGGTCGGGTGGCAAACTCCTTCTTCAACTGTGTTGCATGGCGCGAGGCCACCCACTGCGCCGGCGCACTGGTGGGGTCTTCGATGTCGCCGAAGACGCGGGCGCCAACCGGGCAGACCAGATCGCAGCTCGGGGTGTATTCGGGCACCTTGCCGACCAGATGCACCTCATCCGCGGCCACGGCCTTCTCCAGCTTGTGCCAGCAGAAGGTGCACTTCTCGACCGTGTTGGCCTTTTTCCGATGACCTGCGTAGGCCGCATTGGCGGCCTGCTGCTCCGGCGGTGTCGGCCCTTCACCGGGGTAGAGCG
>CAZGCI010000179.1:0-3333 GCA_964524185.1 uncultured Thiohalocapsa sp.
TCCCAGTAGGCAAAGCCGGCCACGGTGTCGTAGTACATGCGCTCGAAGCCAGCGAAGTTGATCAGCCAAAGCGAGCGCGGCACGCCACCCTGAGCACCCTTGACCACGGAGACATTGGTCTCATGGCGCAGCACCGTGAGCCAGGCATTGCGATTGTTGCCATCGCCATCCCAGACCGCATCCAGCGACCAACCTTGCGGGAACAGCTTCTGTTTGGTCGCCGCGAAGGCCTTCAGGTAGACCGCGTTGCCGAACGCCGTGCGATCCATCAAGGGCTCCCAACTCCCGAGCCCGAGCATCGGCTCCTGTACCGAGGGATCATGCGCCGGGTCGAGGAAGAAGACCCAGAACTGATCCTTCACCGCATAGGTCGCGGTCTGGCCATTGCAGACCGGACCATAGGTGATGCCACCGACGATCATCTCCGCGTTCTCGAGCATGAAGCGTGAGCGGGACTCGGCCGGGATCGCGGCGAAGACCTCGAGCGCATTGTCACTGCCCCAGCCCGGGCTCAGGGCCTCACCCGTGCCCCAGCCCTGGCCGGTGTCGAGCGCGAAGAGCTTGCTGAGGTGATCGATGTCCTTGAGCGCCAGGTTCCAGAGGAAGTGATTCTTCTGCACCGGCGGCGCGGTGCGCTTCTCGAGCCGATACCAGAAGCGCTCGACACCGGCGTAGCTGTAAGGGTCATCGTAGGGCAGACCGGTGCCGATGACCGCGACCGCCCGACCCGGCGGCGTCGTCGAGCGCACGAGCCGGAACTGATCGCCGCTGCTCTCTGCGAGCACGATCGTGGCCAAAAAGCTGTGCTCGAAGAGGTAGCGGCTGACCAGCCGGGCACGCGGATCATCCCGATTGAGAAAGGTCTCCCAGCGCGCCACTGCCGTCGGATTAGCGATCTTCTCCGCGGCCTGCCGCTGTGGCTGACTCGGCCCCGGAGCACCGCCCGCCACCCAGCGTTTCAGGGTGCTGAACTGCGGCTTCGTCAGTGCCGGCAGACCAAACGGCATACCGATGGCCGGGTGCTTTTCCAGCTCCGCCTCAAGTGCGGCGGCGGTGGGTGGGCAGCTTGCACTGAACCGATCCGGGCGCAGGCCATCGAGCGCATCGCGCGCGAAGCCCAGGCGATTGTGGCGCATCCCGGCGTCGACCATCAGATAGAGCAGGGATTGGTCGAGATTCTCGGCGGCCGAGCCCTGGTCGACGACGATCGGGTAGAACCCTTTCTCTCGCCAGGCCTGCAGTGAGTCGGCAGCGTCCATGTCGGTGCGCGGGTAGGGTCCGATATGGTTCGAGTAGGCGTTGAGACCGAAGCCTCCGCGCTGCAGCCCGCGGAACGAATCGAGCTTGACGTTGCAGGGCGAGCCCAGGCAGCCATGGCAGGCGATGCAACGGCTTGTGAGAATGGGGGCGACCGCGTCGACATAGTCCGGCACCACCGCGGCCAAGTCTTCGGGCGCCCGAGGTGTCTCGGCGGACGGGGTGTCGGCGATGGACGCGCTCACGAGCACCATCAGCAGCGAGGCGAGCATGAGGCCCGCAAGGCGGGGACCCCGAGAAAGCACCATCAGCTTCGATCTCCTGCGGGAAACGCATTCGGCCCCGCATTCTAAGCCAGGCAGATGCGGCAGACGACGCGGCGGGCGGGCGTCGTGCACCGACGAGCCGTCGGATGACATCCAGCGCACGTCAGGACACACTCAGGCGTGCGAGTCTGGCCCTTTGCCGGGCGGTGACGACCACCAGCGACGCAACCCGCTGGCGCCATGCCCGGACATGGTGACCTTCACACCGGACGCTCAGCGTGGCTTGGATTTCCTCGCGTCTATGAGTGATTCGCCAACACCAGCATCCGCGTCAAGTAAAAGGGTTCTGCGGGGCCAACGACGACCTCGGCACCGACCGCACCCAAAGCGTGCAAGAAGCGCGGATCGAGGTGCGAGTTCTCATGATCCCAAACCGATTCCCAGACGCCATGCAGCAGGTAGGCCCGCAAGGTACCGTCCGGATGCGCGTTGCGCAGGATCTCGGTGGACAGCGCCCGATGGTAATCGCGATTATCCTTTGCCCCTGGCCGACCGACACCCTCGGGGTCGTCCTGTGGCTGAAAGGTGTTTTGCGCCACGTCCAACAGCGCGGCCGCCTTGGGCTCAACTGCCGCGTGGTCGGCATCGAACATCATTACATGATTCTCGACCGTGACCGTCTCACGTGACGGCAGGTCGACAGGCCGGCGTAAAAAGGCGGCGATGGCGTCGGCTGACTGGTAGATCCCCTCGCGATCACCGGCCACGACGGTTTGAAACACGCCTCGATAGGCGGCCAGCGTCGGCGATTGCGGATCAGGTGCGGCATGGAGCAATGGCGCGATTTGGTCGGCGAAGTCGTCCTCCAAACTGGCAGCGGCGGCGCTGTCGGCGCTCTCAAAGCGCACGAAAAGGCTATAGAAGTAGGGCAGCGTGCCCGCGGCTACCGCATCGAGATAGGCCGTTGCCAAGACACCCTTGTAGGCCTCGGGATAGTTCTTCACCATCGTCGAGTCGCCGCTCATCTGCTTGAGCGCCAGGTGAATAAACCCGTTGGCCGAGCGCAGCCGCTCGGCCAGCGCCTCAACGGCGGCGAGGAATGCGTCGTGCTGTGGCGGCGTCACCCGAAGCTCGGCGTACAGGGTGATGACGCCATCGAGATCGCGCAATGCCGCGCCGCTCCAGGGCGCGTCGACAGAAGCGAGCCGAGCGATCGGCGAGGGAGCAGTGAGCGCTGTAAAGCCAGTCATGTCGACCTCCTAACGTTCATGGCGCGGTACCTACCCGGATCATGAGCCGTATGGCTCACGGTAAAGCCTTGACCTTTCGCGATTGATCTACCCGTGTAGCAGCCATTCTAGTCGGCCGGCTGCTGCAAATCCATCCATGGCCCGGCGAGCGGGAAATACGTCGGCGAAGGCAAGGGTGCCAAAAGACGCTCCCCCGGTCCCTCATGGAGAGCGGACGACGGTAAGGCTGCTGCCGGACGGGAGCCAATGATGGCCACGTGGTTTCCGCCCAGCTCTGCCGTCGAGGCGCAGATCGCGGTTCATCCTCGGGCGGGTTCACGACCCGCTGCGGCGTGCTCGCGATCGACCGGTGCGTGTTGACCGCACATCTCGCGCGCGCTGCCGTCCCGCCTCGGGCTAGCCTGGACGTTCATGGTGGCTTGGATTTCCTATCCGTCGGCGGTGGCGCAACCAGCTCAACAGCAGCACGATCAGTCCGCTGAGCGAGAAGCTCAACGCGATCATAGCCTTTCCCCAGTGGCGGTCGAGGTAGGGGCGGGCGCTCTCGACCTGGGCGCTGA
>CAZGCI010000180.1:0-3280 GCA_964524185.1 uncultured Thiohalocapsa sp.
GCCTGCGGCTGAGCTGACATCGGAGACCTTCGCCGTCATTGTTGCGCAGGTGCGCAGGTGCGCAGGTGCGCGTACCGATGCTGCGCTGACCTTGCCCGCAGCAGCCTGATGATCAAGCCTGCTGAACGATCATCGTGCGGCACAGCGTGCTCAGAGCTGGATGGCCTCCCAGGCGCCTCACCGGGCCTCAGGCCGTCGCGCTCGATGACCCCGGCGAGGGCCGATCCGCGACTAGGCGCGCGATCGGCCGGGTGAGCGGAGAGTAGGAGGCGAGCAGCGCGAGGATGCTGGTGATCGGTGTCGCCAACAAGACACCCAGCGGCCCCCAAAGCACGCCCCAAAAGATCAAGGCCAAGAGCACGGCCAGCGGTTGCAGCTGTACCGAGCGCCCGAGCACCTTGGGCTCGACAAAGTTGCCGATCACAAAAAACAGGCTGCCTGGGGTGAACAGTGCGACCAGCATCGCGACCAACCCGAGATCCGGTGAGAGCAGGATGATCGGCCAGGGCACCAGCGAGGCGACCACGGGCCCAGCCATGGGCACGAAGTTGAACAGGAACGCGAGCAGGCCGAACAGCAGCGCGAACTGGACCCCACAGAGCGCCAGCGTCAGCCAGACCAAGAGGCCCAGCGCCGCCGAGGTGGCCGTCTTCGCCAATAGATAACCGCGCACGCGCGTGGTGATCTCGCGCCAGAGCGCGGGCTCTTCCTGCTGCCTCGGCAGCAGGAAGAGCAGATAGATCACATAGAGAAAGACCATGGTCGTCGTCGAGGCGGCGCCTAGCAGATTCTCGCCCAGGTTCTCGATCAGGCTCTGGATCGGCAGCTGCTGCATGGGCTTGCTCAAGACGCTGGCATCGAGGCCGATATGCTCCACCCGCAAGAACCGAAAGCCCGCGTGCACCATACGGTTGAGCTGGGTCTCGTAGACCGAGGCCGAGCTGATCATCTGCTCGACAGAGGTGACCACCAACAGCCCAACCAGCCAGAACAGCACCAGGGTCAACAGCAGGGTGCTCAGTACCGCGGCGCTGATGGGCAACCGCAGGTGGCGGATCTGGAACGACACCAGCGCTGACAGTCCAAGCGAGACGAAGACCGCAAGCAGGAATGGCAGGAAGACGATCTTCAGCAGGTGCAGGACCAGACCACAGACGATGACGGTCAACACCACCAGGCTGATGGTCTGGATGCGGCGATCCGTGGTGTCCATGGCGCCAGCGCCCAGGTCTAGAGCGCGTTTCGCCAGAAGATGAAGACGACCAGGGTCACCAGCAGCCCGAGCGCGCTGATCGAGCTGAAGGCGATGAACATGACCTCGGTGGAGTTGCCGGGCAGCACCGCGACGAACAGGGTTGCCAGCGACGCTAGCCCCATGCTCAGCCCGCCCATCAGCGACGAGGCCGCGCCGACGATGGTCTCGAAGGGCGCCACCGCGCGGGCGGTCGCAACCGGCACCACGAAGGCGATACCGACATAGATGACCGAGATCGAGCCGAGCATGGTGGTGAGGCTGACGCGGTGGACTTCATCGAAGACGCCGATCGCGAGCGAGCCGGCCAGCATGATCGCCAGCCCGGTCAGGATCAGCGCCGGATCGCTCAGATAGCGGCTGAGGACCGTGGCGAGCGAGGCGCCGATGATGAAGGCGGCGACGATGCAGAAGGCGACCACCACGAACATCTTCGACGGATAGCCGAGCTCGGTCACCACTAGATGCGGCGCCTCCACCAGCGACGCGTAGGTGAGCCCGAAGCCGAGCCCGAGCATCAGCACGTAGTACAGATAGACCGGCTTGCCGAGCAGCGACAGATAGGTCTTGATGAACACCCGCGGTTTCGCCGCATCGGGATTCAGGCGGCGATTGGTCTCCGGAAACCCTAGAAACAAGGCGGCGAGCAGCAGGATCGCGAGCACTGCCAGCAGATAGAAGTTGTACTGCCAGCCAAAGTAGTGGTCGATCAGGCTGCCGGCGATCGGGCCCACCCCGGGCGCCAGCGCAAAGATGGTGTTGACCTGCAGGAAGACGCGGGTTCGCTGCTCCTCCGGGAAGCTATCGCGCACCGCCGCGTTCGAGATCGTGCCGCCGGCGCTGGCGCCCAGCGATTGGACCAATCGGCCCAGCAGCAGCATGGTCAGATCGGTGCTGAAGGCACAGATCAACGACCCGCCAAGGAAGGTCGTGATCGCGATCAGGATCATCGGCCGCCGACCGAAGCGATCCGAGAGCGGCCCCCAGAAGATCTGACTGAACGCGAATCCGGCCAGATAGACGGTCATGCTCAGCTGCGCCTGGCCGTAGCTGATGCCGAGCCCATGCGCAATGGCCGGCAGCGAGGGTGTGTACTCGGTATCGCCAAAGGGCCCGAGCGACGCCATGAATGCCAGGATGAAGACCGACGGCACCACCGCGGTCGTTGCAAGAGAAGTGGGCTGTTTCATAAGGCGCTGTGCTCAAGAGGGCGGGCGGCCGCCGCGCACGGACCTGATGCGGCTGAGGCCCCGAGCGCCCGCAATGCGATCGCGATCGCGATCGCCCAGCCGCACCTCAGATCTCGGGCGCGTCGTAGTAGGTCAGATCGAGCCAGCCGGCAAGGGCCCTGCGCTCGGCAAAGTTCCAGGCGTTGATCCAGTCGTAGAAGGGCCAGAACGCCTCGCTGTTGCGCAGGATGCCGGAGCGCGCCTGGAAGGCGGTCCAATCGGCTTGGCTCTCGACCGCCTTCAGGTCGACGAGGAAGGCCGGCGCATCCTTCAGGTCGAGATCGATGAACAGGTTCGGGAAGCCGTTCACCAGCGTGGGGTAGACGCTCATGCTGTCCTTCTCCGGCATCGCCTGGCCGTTCTGGAACACCAGCGTGTACTGCGACTTGTAGACACGGTTGGCGACCAGTGAATAGACGCGGTGCTCAGTGCCGTGATTGAGCCGCAGCAGGATCACGCTCGGCAACTGTGGCACGAACGACAGACCCTCGACCGCGGTCAGCGTCGAGATCGCCCGCTCCCAGTCCTCGAAGTCGCGCATGGGCGCATCGCGCTCGAGCTTCGGCTTGCGCTGTGGATTGAGCCGGTCCGGCAGGCCGCTAATCCTGGGGCCAAGGCGGCCCTCCAGTTGTTCGATCAGGTCCATCAGCGGGTCGTCGGCGCTGATCTCGACCCGCGTCGGCTGGTCCTCGGTCGCGAAGGGCACCGCCGCCAGGGCGACCTGGCCGATGCCCCGCGTCCACTCGTCGCGCAACGCTTCGCGGTCCTCGGTGGGCAGCAGCGTGAGGAAGTTGTCCTC
>CAZGCI010000181.1:0-2956 GCA_964524185.1 uncultured Thiohalocapsa sp.
AAAGTGGCCGCGCCAGGCCGTCCCGATCGCTGGCTGAGCGATGGCGCTAATCACCGCGGACATTAGGCGATGTCGGTCAAGGTCTCAACCATCTGACGTTCCGGCAATCGCCACAAGCCACCCACCAGGACAACCCGTGAAAGACGCACCGAACGATGAAGGCACCATCCAAGCCCTGCTCGAGCGACTCAACGAGCAGCGGCTGCCGCGGCTCTTGGCACTGAAGCACAAAGTCGACAGCGGCGAGACCCTGGCCGACGAGGAGCTCGGTTTCTTGCGCCAGGTGACGGAGGACGCGCAGCTCGCGCGGCCTATCGTCGATCGGCATCCGGAATATCAGGGGCTCGTGGCCCGGGTCATGCACCTCTACAGCCAGATCACCGGCAAGGCACTCGAGAACGAGCAATAGCCTCGTGGACCACGCAAACCGGGCTGACGCCGCCCAGCTGGGCCTCCAGCGGAGCCGCGCTCGCGGCGGGCCTGCAGCAACCGCCCAACGAGGCACAGAAACGCCCTGCGGACGCGTAGAAACCACAACATGCCGGGCGCGATGGTCCAAGACGCAGCAGCTCGGGCCAGAGACATCGGCAAGTCTCTGATTTTGATCGCGATGCAGGGGTGCCTCGGCCTTGTTCGGCTGGCACGCTTATTGACACGCGCTCCGATGGCGGCCGGCGTCGAAGCATCAGGCGATTGCCGGAAACAAATAGACCGAATGGCGCAGGATGCTCGGTCGTCTTCGCAAATCGGTCACGCCGAGTACCTGAGCCACACAACCAACCCAAAAGGAAACACGCTATGCCCCACAAGTATCTGCTCATCGCCGCAATCGGCGCACTATTCACGGGCCCCGTACATGCCGAGGTCGACCTCCAAACCCAACCTGTCAGGGGCGAGGTCACCGAGACCAGCCTCGAGGGCGAGGTGATGGTCGTGAACACCGACACCCGCCTGATGACCCTCAAAACCAACGCCGGGACCTATGAGGTGCTGCATGTGCCGGCGGAAGTGCAGCGTCTCGACGAGATCAAGATCGGCGACAGGGTGACCATCACGGAAACCACCGCCGTGCTCATCGAGCTCCAGTCCGGTCGCGATGCCGGCGCCGTGGGTGCCGTTGGGGACATCGACATACAGGCCCTCCCGGGTGACAAGCCGGCCGGCAGTATCACCGAGGATTTGACCCTCTATGGCAAGATCGTCGGCGTCGACACAGCGGCCGGCACGGTGAACGCCCAAGGCGCCGACAGCACCCAAGTCTTCCCGGTGCAGGAGCCCGGCAGGCTTGATGAGGTCAACGTCGGGGACGGCGTCGTAGTGAAATACCGGCGGCTCGTCACCAGCGAGGTGACCGTCAACTGAGTGCGGCGCTTTGTCTTAGGCGATTTCTGTCAACGTTCATACCATCTGACTTGTCTTAACGCCCGCCTTCGGCGTCATCTGGTATGGAAGTTGCCGGCAATCGCCTTAGGCGATTGCCGGGGACGTTCAGTCTTTTAGACCACTGAAATAGCGGGGAATCCGGGCCCCGCATGGGTACCTTGAATTGTTCAAAGTGCCCTAACTTGACCCATGCGCGTGTTCCCTTGTGCGGCTGTGCATCTTTGCGCGGGTTTTCCGTTCTTTAATCACGCCCTTTTGCATCTCCCCGCTCGCTTTTTCTCCCATTCGTGCCTCCGCGCGAGTACCTGAATAGCCTGGTACAACCGAGTTCGGGCCGACGATCATTAGGCGCCATGTCCGGATCAAAATTCATGCGATTCGCCTTTGCAACACTCTGCCTGCTGGCTTCTTTCACGATGGTCGCAGATGCGGCCGCACGCCCCCGGATCGGCCTGGTGCTGGCGGGCGGGGGCGCCAAGGGTTCGGCCCACATCGGCGTGCTCAAGGTCCTGGAGGACCTGCGTATCCCGATCGACGCCATCGCCGGAACCAGTATGGGTGCCTTGGTGGGCGGGGGCTACGCGTCCGGCCTTAGCGCCGCCGAGATGGAGGAGGCGGTCACGGCGGTCGACTGGAACCAACTCTTCGACGACGACCCGCCGCGGGCCGAGTGGCCCATGCGCCGCAAGGAGCAGAGCCTGCGCCCGACCTTCGGTTTCGCGATCGGCCGGCGCGATGGGAAGTTCCGCCTACCCAAGGGTGCCATCTCAGGCCAGGAGGTTTTGCTGTACTTGAGTGACCTGACCAGCGGGGCAGAAGGCATCGAGCGCTTCGATCAGTTGCCCATCCCGTTTCGGGCCGTCGCCACGGACCTCGAGACCGGCGAGATGGTCGTGTTCGAGGAGGGACCGCTGCCGCTGGCCATGCGCGCGAGCATGGCCGTGCCGGGCGTCTTCGCACCGCTGGAGACCGAGGACCGGATCTATGTCGACGGCGGCATCGTACGTAATCTCCCCGTCGACATCGCCCGCGCCATGGGCGTGGACCGACTCATCGTGGTCAAGCTGGACTCCAATCCGCCGACCCGCGAGCAACTGAGTACGGTGCTCGGCAGCTTCGGGCAGATGATCAATTTCGTGTTCGCCCAGAACGAGGCACAGTCGCTCACCGAGGTCGATCCCCGGCATGACATCCTGGTCACGCCGCAGCTCGGCGACATCACCCCCGCGGACTTCCAGCGCGGGCCGGAGGCCATCGCAACCGGCGTCGAGGCGGCGCGTCGGGTCGCGGACCAGCTCGCCCAGCTGGGGGTCAGCGAGGACGAGTACGCCGCCTGGCGCGCCGCCATCGAGCGCGGCCGCGATCCCGTCGAGTACATCGACGAGGTGCGCGTCTTGGGTCTGGAGCGGGTCAGCCCGACGCTCTTCGAACCGGTCGTGGCACAACATCAGGGCAAGGCGCTGGACCGTTCCCAGCTGGAAAGCGACCTAAATCGCCTGTACGGCCGCGGCGATTTCGAGCGGGTCAACTACCGCATCGAGCGCGAGGACGGGCGCAATCTGCTCATCGTCGA
>CAZGCI010000182.1:0-2925 GCA_964524185.1 uncultured Thiohalocapsa sp.
TCGACGGTGCCGCGCTCGCCGATGGAGGGGACCGTCTCGTCGAGCCAGCGCGTGGCGGTCTCGCGACCGAGCTCTCGCAGTTTGGTCAGGAACGCCCATTCCGTGTTCATCTTGGACGACGCGCCGAGTGGCTTCAACTCCGCCTGGTTCTCGATGATATGCACCCGCACCTGCCGGTAGTCGCCGCGCGAGAGCTTGCCCTCGCCGATCAGTCGGTCGACGAAGTCGATCGCGCGCAATTCCTTCAGCAGACTGCTGTTGAAGCTGATCTCGTTCAGCCGGTTCTGGATCTCCTGCGGCGTGGTTGGCGCGCCCTTGCGTTCGATCGGGTTGATCTGGATCACCACGATATCGTCGGTGCCGGTCTGGCCGTGGAATGGAAAGAGCGCCGGATTGCCCATGTAGCCGCCGTCCCAATAGGGCACGCCGTCGATCTCGACCGCCTGGTAGAGATGCGGCAGGCAGGCGGAGGCCATCACCATGTCCGCTGTCAGTTCCTCGCGCGGAAACACCTTGACCTTGCCGGTTTCCACATTGGTGGCCGATATGAACAGTTTGAAGGCGGTGCAGTTGCGCACCATCCCGAAATCGATGCTGGCCTCGACGAGATCGCGCAGCGGATTGATGTTCATCGGGTTGAGCTGATAGGGCGAGGCCAGCCGGGTCAACGCATCCATCGCGTGATAGACCGGGTTGTGCTCCATCCCCCAGTGCCCGGTCAGCACGTCAAAGGGCGTGCGGCGCAGCGGGCTGTTCTTCGCTGCCTCGTTCATGCAGCTCCAGAATTGATCGAGGGCGGTGCGCGCCCCTTCCGGGCCGGCGCGGGTATAGCCGTCGGCCAGTGCCACGGCGTTCATTGCCCCCGCCGAAGTGCCGGAAACCCCGGCGATGGAGAGTCGGCCATCTTCGAGAATGCGGTCCAGCACCCCCCAGGTGAACGCGCCATGCGCGCCGCCGCCTTGCAGGGCGAGGTTGACGGGTTTGGGCTTGGTCGTCATCGAATCAGTCCTTGGCAAAATGTTTGTGGTCTGGCCCGCCGCATCAGGCGAGGTAGTCATGCACGATGCGGCCGTAGGGCAGCGACATGTCGGCGATGATGTGCTGGCCTTCGACGACCCGGCGCACCGGCAGGTCGGCGACCGGCGCGTTCACATGCGCCACCAGATGCAGGCGGGCGCGACCGCGCCAGAACCCTTTGACGGTGATGTCGGTCATCGCGAATGCGACCAGTTCGGCGACACGGGGTTTGCCGGTCACGCAGGGAATGAGCTTGAGGTTGACGGCGGTCTTGGCGAGTTTCGCCGCACAGTCGGCGGGGTCGTGGCACATGGTTTCATGCTTGTAGACCATGGTGCCCATGGCGACGCGCTGCCCGGCATAGGCCAGCGTGCCGGTCAGCGTGTCCTTTTCGACCTGCAGATCCGGCTGCCCCCAGCGCTTGGGAAACCCCCAGATTTCGCGTCCTGCCGTGATTGGCGGCTCGATGTCGAGAAACATCATCGCGGTGTAGTTCACAGGCTTGCCGTCGAGCAGGCAGGGAATGACGATGCCGGATTCCTGATAGGCCCCGAACCCCGAACTGTCGGGCATGTCGATCCATTCATAGACCACCGTGCCGGACCCGTCGGGCTCCAGCGGCTCCGGCACCATGGCGCGGATCGCGTCCGGGTCGCTCTCGTAGACGATGTTGAAATACTGCCGGTTGATGAACCGGTAGGGACCGTGCGGATAACTCGGGTTGCCCGGCGGCATGCCGGCAATTGAGAGGATTTCGTCTTTGTTCATGGGTCTGCTTTCCGGGGTTTTCGCATGTCAGGCGCCGGCGCCGCAATCGATGCAGCGCGGTGGCGATTTGCGGCTAAGATCGGGTTTGGCGTCAAGATCGCGCAGGGCGGTGCGCAGTCCCGTTTCGGTCAGCGGAGGGTGCGAGGGCATGGCCAGAACGATCACCCCCACGCCGAACACCGCCACCGCCTGCGGCAGGTCGGTTCAGTGCTCGATCAGCACCATGCCGTCCGCGTGCGCGTGCACCGCAGGATGCGCGCCCATGCCTGCGCTGCCCGCCCCATCGACTTTGCGCATGGGCATCAGTCCATCCGCCAGCCGTGGCTGACGACGATGCTCTGGCCGGTCAGCGCGTTGCTGGGAAAACTGGCGAGGAACAGGGCGGTCTGCGCTACGTCCTCGACGGTGGTGAATTGCTTGTCCACCGTCTCGCCGAGCATGACCCGGTTGACGACCTCCTCTTCGGAGATGCCCAGATCCCTGGCCTGCTCGGGGATCTGCTTCTCCACCAGCGGCGTCTTGACGAAGCCCGGGCAGATGACATTCGTGCGCACGCCCTTCTCGCCGCCCTCCTTGGCGATGGTCCGAGCAAGCCCCATGAGTGCGTGCTTGGCAGAGACATAGGGCGCCTTGAGCGCCGAGGCCTCCTGGGAGTGGACAGACCCCATGTAGAGAAGGGTGCCCGATCCCTGTTCATACATATGCGGCAGCACCGCCTTCGAGGTCAGGAAAGCGCCGTCGAGGTTGATCGACACCACCTTGCGCCATTCGTCATAGCTGAACTCCTCGACGCGCTTGACCATCTGGATGCCGGCATTCGAGACCAGCACATCGACCCGGCCATACGCCTCGATCACCTGGTCCACGCCGCGCTGCACTGCGGCCTCGTCTGTCACATTCATCTCGACGCCCATATGCCCGTCGCCCACCTTTGCGGCGGCTGCCCGGGCTGCGTCGATGTCGATGTCGGCGATCACGACCTTGCCATCGGCCCCGGCGAAGGCATGGGCGATCTCCAGGCCGATGCCGCTGGCGCCGCCGGTGATGATGCAGATCTTGTCCTTCAGGTTCATGAGTGATTCCTCTGCTGGGCCAGGCCGCGATGGCCCGGCGGGATGGGATGAGGGCGGCGGTGCGTCG
>CAZGCI010000183.1:0-2886 GCA_964524185.1 uncultured Thiohalocapsa sp.
GGCAGTTCTTCTACCTCTACCTGATCCTCGACCTCTACAGCCGCAAGATCGTCGGTTGGGACGTGCAGGCGCAGGAGAACAGCGACCACGCCAGCGCCGTGATCCGGCGCGCCGTGCTTGCCGAAGGCTGCATCGATCATCCCCTGGTGCTGCACGCCGACAACGGCAGCCCGCTCAAGGGCAGCACGCTGATGGCCACGCTCGATCACTTGGGCATCACCCCCTCGCACAGCCGCCCGCGCGTGAGCAACGACAACGCCTACGCCGAGACACTGTTCCGCACCCTGAAGTACCGCCCGGCCTATCCGGCCAAGGGTTTCGCCGACCTTGCCGCAGCGCGCACTTGGGTCCTGGACTTCGTGCGCTGGTACAACACCGAGCATCGCCACAGTGCCCTGCGCTTCGTGACCCCCGAGCAGCGCCATAGCGGCGCCGACACGGCCATCCTGGCGCAGCGCCGAGCCGTCTACGCCCAGGCCAAGGCCGCGCATCCCGAGCGCTGGAGCGGCGCCACCCGGGACTGGACCCCACCCGGGGCGGTCACGCTCAACCCGGCCGGCGCGCCGACCCCAGCCTTGGCGCGGGCGGCATGAAGCCGGGCGCAACAGCACAGCGTGCCCCCACGCCATCCTTGGGAGGGAGGGAGCGAGCACCCTCTTGCCACCCCGGTGCTGTCCCAGCACAGCCCTCGGCTTGGTGGCCATCCTCGGTCGGTCGGTCGCTTCGCACGCAGCCAGGCGCCCGCAGCCGCCTGGCGGGTCAAGGTGGAGCGCCCGCAGCGCAGCGAGGACGAACGACCTTGACCCGGCAGGCGGCGCAGGGAGACTGGGCGGAGTGCGAAGCGAGCGGCCGACCGATCCGCAGCCCGCTCCGATACCCACGCCTCCAGGATCGCGCAACCCTTGGAGGAGCGTCGGCGCCACGATCGAATAAAAACTGAGCGAATGGGTTGAAGCGACAACTACCTTGACAACCACCGGATGCTCGGGGGTGGCTACATTACCGGCGCCTCGGCTGCGGCGAGCCGCTGCGGCGATCCGCCCGATTGCGCTCGCGGGGGCATGCGGGTTCGTACGATGCGCATCGGCGCATCGGCGCACCGCAGCATCGGCAAGGCAGTTGCGCACGCGGCTTCTCATCGCTCGACGGGCGCTTGGCGAGCATTCCTACCAAGTAGTGCAACAGCGCAACCGAGCGCTTGCGGTTGGGATGCAGGAAGCCGAAGTTGCGCGCCCGGCGCAAGCCTCTTATGCACTGCAGCGCATAATCGGGTTCATGCGCATCCGGCATTTCGGCTTCCTCGCCAACCGCTGCCGCCGTCGTTGCCTGGCGCAGATCCGCATCGCGCTGGCCGCCCCGCCAGCGCGCAGCGCCAACGACGGCAGCGGCGACACCCGTCACCTTGCCTTGTCCGCGCTGCGAGCGGGGGCGCCTGCGCGCCGTCTCCCCAGTGCCGCCACGCCCGGCCGTGCGCGGCCCGGTCCGGCTCGACGGAGCCTGATGTGCACGACTGAACGTCCAATTGACAGTGCCAGCTCGATGCAACGGGCCGCGCCGACGTGCGCGCGCGGCTCGGCGCCCGCGCTCGCCGAGATGCCCGAACAACCGCACACGAGCGGTCCTGGCGGCCCACACCAACCGCCCATGACACCCGCAGCGGACCCCAAAACCCGCGACCCTGCCTCCCGCCGGCGCCAACCTCTGGTTGTCCACGCCTTGGTTCACACCCCCGCCCGCACTACAATCCCCTCCATTGAGCAACGCACCACGGGGCACACGCCGGCGCCAGACTCCGGCCTCGGTCAGTCCACCGACAGTTAACCGACGCGCGCCCGGCACGCTCGGCGCACGAGGCCAGCTCCGCGTGTGGCGCGCGCCGGTTAACATGCTTGTACGTTGGGCGCCAAACGCAAGAAGCAGGTTCAGCGAATGCCGCCCAAGGTAAGAGAACTGATCAGGCAGCTCGAAAAGGCGGGCTTCGCGGATCGCGGAGGGAAGGGCAGTCATCGCAATTTTGTTCATCCCAATGTCCTGAAACCCGTTACAGTTCCTGGCAAGCCCGGCGACGACGCCAAGCAGTACATTGTTCGTGCCGTCGTGCGCGCAATCAAAGAGTCCAAAAATGAAAGACAGTGACCGCTACGCCAAGTTTGTCGAATGGTCGGAGGAAGACCAATGTTACGTGGGCAGTTGTCCTGGCTTGATGTCTGGCGGCTGCCACGGAGACGACGAGGTGTCGGTCTTCAAAGAACTCTGCGAGATTGTGGAGGAGGTCGTACAACTTTATAGAGAAGACGGCAAAGAACTCCCGCCGCCCACAGCGGGCCGGGACCTTGTCAATCAATTGCAAGACGTCGCCTAACGAGCCCACCAGCCCGACGCCAAACTGCCGCGTTCGCTATCGCTCAGGCCGCAGTTTGGCGCGGGCTGCGGTTAACGTTAGCTGCCCACGCAACCCAGCAGAACCGTGATGCGCGCGACGGTCTACATTGAATCCTCGGTGATCAGTTACCTTGCGTCGCGACCCAGCCGCGATCTTATTGTGGCAGCCCGACAGGCGGTCACAGCTGATTGGTGGGATCACAGACGCAGTCGCTTTGATCTTTATGTGTCGGCGCTCGTCGAAGAAGAGATTTCCAAGGGAGATCCTGCCGCCGCTGCCAAACGCCTCGAAATTGCGCATGATATTCCGGCACTTGAAATCTCCGACGGCGCCAAGGCGCTAGCGAAGCGCTTGCTTGAACGCGGTGCCGTACCTGCGGGCAGCGAAGAAGACGCCCTGCATATTGCAATCGCTGCTGCCGCCGGGATGAGCTACTTGCTCACGTGGAATTTGGTGATTAGCGCTACTCCTCAGCTAGGGGGCTCGCCGGCTGAGCCACCGCC
>CAZGCI010000184.1:0-2834 GCA_964524185.1 uncultured Thiohalocapsa sp.
CCCGATGCCGAGGAGGTTATCGAGGAGGACCCTGCCGAGGGTAACGCCTTGATACGCCTCATCCGCGCGGCGGTGCTGTTCGAGATTAGTGCCGTGACGCGGCCAGCCTTTGAGGAGGCCACGGTCGAGGAAGCCCGCGCTTTCCTGAAGTCGGACCGAGACGCGGCTGGGATGGCTCGGACGATGGGGAGGTGGCGATGATGGCCACGACGCTGCGCCAGAGCGAGCTGGTTCCCGCCGCTTGGCCGTCGCCACCGGCAGACTTATCCACAGGGGCAGCGGCAATCGAGCCGGCGGTAATCTGGTTACGACTGGAGAGCTGGATCGCCTACCGGTTCGCCGAGCGCGACGTCGAGTGGATCGTGTCGGGACCGGGCTCGTGGTCGCCGCCGCTGATGCCCGCCACGGTGACGGACGCCTACGATTGGGACGGCGATGCGTGGCAGGCCTGTACCCTGCCCGCTGGCCCGCTGGGGTACGAGCTGCCGTTCGGTCACTTCAAGATCGAGGCCACGGTCGGCGGCGGCGATGTCCCCGCGCCAGTGATGGAGGCCTATCGCAGGCTCGCCGAGTATTCGGCAGAGATCGGGGTGCGCTTCAACGCGATGCAGGATGCGCCGGGCGCGAGTTCCTATTCGGCCAACATCGGCGGCGACCTGCAGGAGAGCTTCACCCGGCCCTCGGCATGGGCGGCACGTGCTTTGCATCTTAGTGGCGCGTCGGACCTCTTGCGGCCGTATCGGAGGGCACGGTGATGGGGCTGTTCGCCTGGCTTCGACGCAAGCCTGAGACCCGTGCGGCCGGCTCCGGGTTCACCGCCGAGGTCATGGCTGCCCGTGAATCCTACGTCAGCGGCAGGCGTGGGCTCGCCGAGCTTACGGGCGCTGTGCAGGCTTGTGCGAGCTTGTGGGAAGGCGGCCTAGCCATCGCCGACGTTCAGGGGACCACGGCGCTCGACAGGCGTTCCCTGGCACTCGCAGCGCGCTCCTTGGCGTTCCGTGGCGAGGCCTTGTTCCTGATCGGCGACACGCGGCTTGTTCCGGCCATAGACTGGGACTTGCGGACGCGCGACGGCGAGCCGAGCGCCTATCGGCTGACCGTTCCCGAGGTCGGCGGCGGCCGGACGATGACGGTGCTTGCGGCTGAGGTGCTGCATTTTCGGATCGGCTCCGACCTTGTGGCCCCGTGGGCAGGGCAGGCTCCACTGAAGCGGTCGCAACTGTCAGCCGGCTTGCTGCACGCGGTCGAGACTGCGCTCGCAGAGGTCTACGAAACTGCACCCCTTGGCTCCCAGATCGTCCCATTCCCCGAAGCCCCTGACGTCGACATGGAGCAGTTGGCACGCGGCTTTCGCGGCAACCGTGGCCGGGTGGTGCTTCGAGAGAGCGTGAACGTCTCAGCTAGCGGTGGCCCGGCTCCGGCGAGCGACTGGCGGCCCAACGATCTGACGCCCGATCTAGAAAAAGCCTTGCCGCTTCAAGCACTTAACGCCGCGCGCGATGGCATCGCCAACGTGTTCGGCGTTCTGCCTGCCATGCTGAGCCCGGCGACGACTGGTCCGCTCATCCGCGAAGGCCAGCGGCACCTGGCGCAATGGACCTTGCAGCCGATGGCGGCGCTGATGGCGGAAGAGGCCACGGCGAAGCTCGGCAGTCCGGTGGAAATCGACGCTATGCGGCCCCTCCAAGCGTTCGACGCCGGTGGCCGTGCGCGGGCGTTCTCTGGCCTGGTGCAGGGGTTGGCCCTCGCCAAGGCCGAAGGGATCGACCCGGCGGAGGCTCTGAAGCTCGTTAACTGGTCAGAGTAAATGGCCGGTATTCGAACCCGCGACCCGGACCCGCTGTTCTACGACGGGCGCGCTGAAGACCTAGCTATCCTGCCAGAAGATCGAAGCTCGCCAGTCACGGATCGGGAGCGAGCCTACTACGCAGCGCGGATGTCAGACGAGAAGTGCGTCGAGCTGTGGGGCTTCGTGCTGCGGCGAGCCATCATGGAAGCCGAGAACGACGACGACTGGCAACTCATAGCCGGGCTGGGCGAGTGGTTAGGGCTGGACGGCCCGTCGCTCTTGCGGACGGCATCGCGTATTCAAGTACGCAGGAAGAGCGGCAGTATTTACTAAGAAAAATGGGCCGGCCTCGATTGGAGACCGACCCATAATTTACATCCACGCAAAAGGAGTATTGAAGTTATACCCCCATAAACGCCTGAGCGTCAAGAGCCTTTCGGTTTTGTTCCGGGTTTGTTCCTTCCAAGCCTATTGACGCGCGGCGCCCATTCGGTGTCTAAAGGTTTTGGGCGAAGCTTTTTGGGGTGCACTCTCATGGAACACGAAGACCTTATCGCGACCTTCGACGCCTATCTCGACGCGCACCGATATCCAGGGTCGGTTGTTTGCGAAACGGTCAACGCGTCGCAGGCCGATACGACTCAATGGCGCCTCAAGGGCCTAATTCCGACTGATGGTTATGTGAAGCGCGGGCGCCTCTACTACACGGGCGTCCAAGTTCTTCGCATGGGTGTGATTGCCGAGTTGGCACCGATCATCGGGCCTGCGAAGGCAAGCAAGATCGCCGACCATTATTTTACCAACCGCAAGCCCGACTGGCGTGCATTCGACGGCAAGGCTCTGCTCTACAACCCCAACACGGCCGGCCAGGCGTTTGCCGAATGGGCTGGCGGATCGCCGTTGGGCATTAGCCTGCGTGATGAGGCCCAAAGCTTCGGCGTTCTCAACAGCGCTACGGTCGTTCTTCCTCTTGGCCGGCTCGTCCGTCAATGGATGATCGGCGCCGAGCTGCGACTGCAAGCGGTCGAAGCATAGCAATGCCTGA
>CAZGCI010000185.1:0-2819 GCA_964524185.1 uncultured Thiohalocapsa sp.
CTCCTCTTAGAGGAGGGAAGGGGTGCCAGCGGGCCGGCGGCGGACACGGCTTCGCCCAGGTTCGGATGCACCGCCCAGGCCGCGGCGACGAAGCGGTGATGGAGGGATTCGCTCATGACCGGCCCCGGTTCGGTTCAGTCAGGCTTCTGCAAGAGTGGTTGCGGCTCAGCCCAATGCGACAAGCGCCTGGGCGACAAGCGCGGCCCCGGCCGCCACTAACGCATAGCCCACCATCATGAGTACGCCGTCGCGAGCGAAAAGCCCGACGGCGAAAACTGCCATCGCCGAGGCGAGCATCGAGGTCAGGAACGGCACCAGTTCGATCAACGGCATGAAGAAGGAGACCACGCAGAAAATCATCAGCGCGGGCAGGTTGGCCGGCTTGTCCGCGACCCAGGTGAGCCGTTCGGTAATCCACGGGTCCACGACCGCGACGGGGCGGCGCAGAAAGGCGATCACGCGTGACAGGCGTGCGGCGTCGAGGGAGTGGGTGAGCAGAAAGCGCGGCAGCCAGATGCGCGTGTGCCCGAACAGCATCTGCACCGCCACCAGCCCGACCAGGAGCGACAGGAAGCTCGGCACCCCCGGAATGGTCGAGATCGGCGAGATCAACGCGAGGCAGGGCACCAGCAGCATCGGCGTGAAGGCGCGCGGCCCGAGAAGCTCAAGCAGGTCGTGCACCGAGAGCTGCTCGGCGCCGGTCTCCTCGTCGATCCGGTCGAGCAGCCTCATCAGGTTGTCGCGCCGTGCTTTGGAGCGCCGCGGCAGGCTGTGATCGCTGGGTTCGGACATGGCGGCACCATAGACGCCTTCGACTCAATCCGCCAGCACCAGGCGCAGGCCGTGAGAGTGGACGATTGCCACCTATCTGTATGATATGGATCGTGAAGCGGGTGCCCGGTTCAGGGACGGCCGCGGGAAGCGTGAGCTGCGCCTTCCAGTTGCCCTGCGCTTTCCTCCTGCCCGTACGCCCCAGCGCTTGTATCTTTTGGATCCGGCGGTGGCCGCTAACGCACCACCATCACTGGGCATGTGGCATGGTGCAAGACCCGCTGGCTGACGCTGCCGACCAACAGTTCCCGAAAGCCGCTATGCCCGCGCCGCCCCATGACGATGATTGGCGCCGTCTCGCCCTTCGCGTGCTCGAGAATGGCAGTTGCCGGCTCACCGGAGAGGACCTTCTCCTGGAGCTCCACCTCCAGCGAGCCAAGCGCCTCGCGGGCATGCTTGAACGCCTTTTGCGCGCTCCGATCCCGCAACTCGGCAAATCGCTCCGGCGAAAAGTACTGCATCTCCTCCGGAGGAGCCGCCTCCACCGGCTGGCCGAAGATATCCATCGGACTCTCGGGAAACACGAACAGCAGCCGCACCGGTGCACGCAGGTTCTCGGCGAGCTGACCCGCAAGCTCCGCCGCGCCCAGAGCCCCCTTGGACCCGTCGACCGGTACGAGCAGTATTTTCGGCACTGGAACCATGGCGATAACCCTCCACTGAAATTCGTCCGCCAACCGCATGTTCGACTGCTATCCACCAGCGTAGTGCAGGCGGAGGTTGGCTAAGGGTCCACCGCAGCCGCCTTACTATGCGCTGATGGGGCCGATGGCGTCCGGCGCTGCGCCGGACATTGCGGCGTGCGCAATGTCGCGGCGCTCATGGCCGCCATTATCTGCGGCGCAATGATGTTCCCCTCGGAGGCGGTCGTCGCCTTGAACGGCAGCTTGTCGACCGGGGTTGCGGGCCGTGTCCGCAAGGGCCCATAGGGCAGCCCTATGGTGCCAGTACCGGCCGCGGCGCTCCCGGCAGGAAGCGCTGCAGCAGGAACGCCGCGACCGCCAGGGCAACGCCGAGAACGTCGGTGGCAATACCGCCCTTGATCATCGCCAGGGCCGCGCCGAGCAGCACCAGCCGTGTGAACCAGCGCGCATTCTTGGAGAAGAACCACCCCTGCACTGCGGCGGCGAGCAGGTAGATCCCGACGATCGCGGTGCCCCCGGCCTGTGTAACCCGCAGCCAGGGGGCGTCCATCAGCAGCGCGCTTGAGTAGAAGAACATGAACGGCACCACGAAAGCGGCGATGCCGATGCGGAACGAGGCTACGGAGGTCTCCATCGGATTGGCGCCGGATATGCCCGCGGCCGCATACGAGGCGAGCGCCACCGGTGGCGTGATCGCCGAGACCACGGCGAAGTAGAACACGAAGAAGTGCGCCACCAGCGGCGCGATGCCGATGTCGAGCCGCACCAGGCCCGGTGCCACCACCGATGCTGCCACCGCGTAGGCCGCCGTGGTCGGCATGCCCATGCCGAGCAGGATGGAGATGCACATCGCAAAGAACAGTGCCAGCAGCTGGCTGACGCCCGCCAGGTCAAGCAGCAGCGAGGAGAAGCGCCCGCCGACACCGGTCAGCGAGATCACGCCAACGATAATGCCCGCCGCGGCGCAGACCGCAATGATCTGGATCGACATCTCGCCGCCCAGCCGGAAGGCCCGTCCGATCAACCGTGGGCCCATGCGGTTGGCCGACACCCAGCTCACCACCACTGAGGACGCGATGGCGAGGGTGCCGGCGCGGATCACCGAGTAGCCCATGAACAGCGCCGAGATGAGGATGATGATCGGAATGAACAGGTAGGCCTGGCGCAGCATGCGCTGCAGCGACGGCAACTCGTCGTCACGCATGCCGCGCATGCCGAGCTGCCCGGCCTCGAAGTCCACCATGAAGTAGACGGCGGCGAAGTAGAGGATCGCCGGGATGATGGCTGCCACCGCGATGTCCGTGTACGGGATGCCGGTGATCTCGGCCATGATGAAGGCCCCGG
>CAZGCI010000186.1:0-2814 GCA_964524185.1 uncultured Thiohalocapsa sp.
CCTTGCAGACGCTCCCGCCGCTTCCCGAGCGCCCTGACGACGAGCCGCCCTACGTGGCCAAAGCGAATGGCTTCTCGCTCCACGCCGGCGTGGCCGCCGAGGCCTGGGAGCGGGACAAGCTCGAGCGCCTGTGCCGCTCCATGACACGACCGCCCGTGGCCGACAAGCGCCTCTCGCTCGCGCCGGACGGAAACATTCGCTACAAGCTCAAGACGCCATACCGCAACGGCACGACGCACGTCATTCTGGAGCCGATGGATTTCATGGCCAGGCTCGCAGCCCTGGTGCCACGCCCGCGCGTCAATCTGACGCGCTACCATGGCGTCTTCGCACCGTCGAGCTCGCTGCGGGGGTTGATCACCCCCGCGCGCCGCGGCAAGGGCGGGCGCCCGAACCCACTACCGAACGCTGACGACCAGCCCGCGCGCCCACGCCGCTCCATGACTTGGGCCCAACGCCTCCGACGGGTCTTCAACATCGACATCGAGACCTGCGAGGCCTGCGGTGGGCCCGTGAAGATCATCGCGGCGATCGAGGATCCCGGCGTGATCACCAGGATTCTCAACCACCTCGAGGAGCGCGAGGCGCAGGAGCGTCGGCCGCCCGCACGGGGGCCGCCTGGCCTCTTCGGCTGACCACGGACGGACATCGAGAGCGAACAGGGACCTTGCTGCATGCGGCAGGGTCGGTTACGTTCCGGGCTCGGGAATCTGGCCCGGCGAGTGCCGAGGAGAGGACAGAACGCCGCAACAGGGCCGCGGCGTGAGGCCAGCCGGCTGCCGAAGCGGCCGATCGGGGAGGTTTGAGAGGAGGCTCAGGGCGGCAGAGCTACCTCAACAGGGCTCTTATGGGGATTATACTCGAAGCGCAGGAAGAGCGCCAGCCAGCGCTCGTTGCCCGGCGTGGCGACGGCGGTCGGGATGCCGACCAGGTCCACCGAGCAGTCGACGGTCTGGTCGGTGCCGATGAAGATGCGCTGCCCGAGGCGGTCGTAGGCTCGCGTCGGCGAGGTGAGGTCGACCGTCAGGTCCGGGACGGGGCTGTGCTGGGTCGGGACCGCCCCCGTGACGATGCCGTAGATCCCGATGTCAGCGGCCAGGTCCCGATCGGCCTGCTCGAGCAGCTCGCACGCGAGATCCAGCTCGGCCTCGGTTACCCGCTGTCTGAAGTAGAAATCGACCCGGTCGGCCATGCGCGCTCGGCTCCTGTGGCTCCGCGCGGGCAGACCGCACGGCTCTCGTCACGGGGGCTTGCCCCACAGGAGTAGAGCCGGGCGTCAGGTGGGCTGGGACAGGCGCTCGACGCGTGCTGACGCCCACGGCGCGGGCGCGCCTTCTGCACGACCGACACCCTCAGCGTCTCGCGGCTCCAGTCAACGCTGTGAACGCCAGCTCGGCCTGTGCGCGAACGAGCCCAGGCTCGGCGCCCAGGGCCATCTGCAACAGGACAGTGGTGAACTGGGTGTCAATGAAGTGGGTCGCAAGGTCGGGCGAGATCGCCGGGTCCACCTCGTCGCGCGCTTGCGCCTGGCGAAACCACTGCTCGTACGCATCGCGCAGTTCGTCCGTGACTGCGTCGACGCTGGCGGCGGTCACGGGACCAAGTCGCCCCGGCGCGGAGCGGAACTCTGCGAGCAGGCAGCCGGCCGGCCTGCCGTCGGGCTCGGTCATGAAGCGCAACAGATGCTGGAGCACCTCAGGGAAGGGTCGATCTGACCGGAGCAACTCGATGAGGGGGCCGATCACGGTCGCGCGGTAGTGCTCGACCGCCGCCTCCATCAACCCGTCTTCGCTGCCGAACTCCCGATACACGCTTGGCTTCGACACGTCGGCGCGGCGACAGATCTCGTTCATCGAGACGTTGCGGACTCCATCGCACCAGTAGCTCGACATCGCTAGCTCGACGGTCCGCTCCCGGTCCAGGGTCTGGGGCCTTCCGCGTCCTCGCTTCTTGGGGGGATTCGACATTTACGTACCAGTCGGTATTTTTATGTTGACCAGCCCCGTAAGGGCAGCTATATGTTTCGTACCACCTGGTACAAGCGGTGGCAACTACTCCGGCGCCGCAAGCCAAAAGGAGCACAACGATGAGCACAACGATGAGCACGACGATGAGCACGAAGGAAACCGTTGGATCATTCCTCGGCGCGGTGATGAGCAACGATCCCGCGACCATGCGCAAGTTGGCCAACGCCGACTACATCCAGCACAACCCGCATATCCCGACAGGGCTGGAGCCGTTCATTGGCATGCTGCCCGTGCTGCAGCAGCACGGGACCACGGCCGAGAACGTCCGGATGTTCCAGGACGGCAACTACGTCTTCATGCACAACATCTGGAGGAACGCGAAGCCCTTCGGCGCAGACGAGATGGTGGCCTTCGACATCATCCGCGTCGATGAGGACGGCAAGGTGGCCGAGCACTGGGATGCCTTGACCCCGCTGGTCGAACAGACCGCGAGCGGCAGGACCCAGACGGACGGGCCCGTCAAGGCGACGGATCTCGACAAGACCGAGGCCAATAAGGCGCTCGCGAAGGCGATGGTGGAGGACCTCCTGATGGGGAAGAACCCCAGCAAGATGCCCGACTACATCAGCTCGGAGCGCTACCACCAGCACAACCCGCACATCAAGGATGGGCTGGCCGGCCTGGTCGAGGCAGTAGAGCACCTCGTCTCGCAGAACAACATGTTCAAGTACACCAAGATTCACAAGGTGCTGGGCGAGGGTGACTTCGTACTCGTGGTCAGCGAGGGGCAATGGAACGGAACCACCAACGCCTTCTACGACCTGCTCCGCTTTGAGAATGGCAAGGC
>CAZGCI010000187.1:0-2796 GCA_964524185.1 uncultured Thiohalocapsa sp.
AGGTGACCAGTTCCTCCGCGGTCAGCCGCACCGAGGGGCAGCACACCTCGGCGCCCGGTGGGATCGCGACGAAGGGGAACGCGTCGTCGCCCGGGTTCTCGACGATCTCTCGCGGGCAGCTCGAGCCACCGCGGGGGCAAGGGTAGCGGGTCGCCGGCGCGCCGCGGGTCAGGAGGCTGGCGCCGATGAGGCCGGTCACCGTCCCCTCGCCGAAGCGAAGGTCGAGCACCGATCGGATGCCGGCGGGCAGCTGGCCGCCTTGGAGCGCGTGGAGGAAGCGATCCATCGGCGCCCTCACACCAGCGCCCGCTGGTAGCTCACGGTGCGGTCGGGGTGGCGCAGGAACCCGCGGGCGAAGAGGAACTCCCGCACCACGTCGTCGCCGGTGCGGCGGTCGTAGGAGAGCTTGTTGGGCGGGTTGATCGAGACGATCTTCGGTCGCTTCTTCCCGGTGAAGTACAGCGCCAGCTTGGCGTAGCGGACGGTGCGGGCGCGCCGCAGCAGATCGGGCAGATCCTTCGGCAGCACGGGCTTGAGGTCGTTCGCCTTCCACACCAGCAGGTCGTAGGGGTGGTCGCACGCCTCGAGCGCGATCTCGCGGAGCGCCACCGTGTCGAGGTCGGCGACGCCGTCCACCGAGAGCGCCTCCTCGGCGTCGTCGAGGAGCACGTCGCAGCTGAGCACGGCGTGGGGCTCGAAGTGATCGTCCTTGCCGAAGAACACCTTGCCGAGCACCTGCCGGTAGAAGTCGTTCTCGGCCGGGTACTGGGCGTTGATGGACAGGCGCCCGGTGGCCTTCTCGAACACGACCGTGTCCTGCTTGTCGGGCACGAACGAGAGGCGGTCGCGGCTGAACGCCGAGGTGATCACCGACATGTTCCGCGGCGTGCGGCCGTGGATGATCAGGAAGGTGACCTCGGCGTCCGTCTCCGAGATGCGCAGGTCGACGTACTCGCTGCGGTTGCGCTTGGCGAACCAGCGGCGCAGCTGGCTCACGACCAGCACCCGGCGGGACTCGCTGCCGTAGTTCTCGAGCGGCTGGTGGTCGCGGGGGAAGAAGTCGACGAAGCGCCGCGCCTCCTGCGACTTCACGCGGGCGTGCGAGGCCGCGAAGAGATCGCTGTGCTCGAGGTAGAGCTTGAACGCGAGGTCCTCGGCGCTCATCTCGCTGCCCGGCGCGAAGAGCGTCATCTGGCGCTCCCCGGCGAGCTCGAGCGCGAGTTCGTGGCCCTGGTCGCTGGCTAGGTCGGCGACGTCGAGCAGCGCCTGCTGCAGGTCGCCCGGCATCTCCGGGTCGACGGTGATCAGCACCTCGTGCAGCGCGCCCACCCAGGCGTGGTCGTGCTTGACCCCGTCGAGGGTTACCTGCCGCGCGGTCAGGTAGTCCTCGAAGGGTCGCAGGAAGCGCACCAGCAGCTCGGGCGACACGCGCTCGAGCAGCGAAAGGCGCACGAGGCTCTTGATGGTCGGAAGCTTCGCAGCCATGACGCCCCCGTCACGAGTAGTCGCGACGGAGGCCGATCACCTTGCCCTGCAGCTGCACGCGATCTGCGGGCAGCGTGAGAGGCTCATGGGCCGGGTTCTCCGGCTGCAGAGTGACGCGGTCGCCGTGGCGACGGAGGCGCTTGATCGTCGCGTCTTGCTCATCGATCAGCGCGAGGACGATGTCGCCATCTTCGGCGACGGGCTGCTGGCGAACGATGACGAGGTCGCCGTCGAGGATCCCGGCGCCCGTCATGGAGTCGCCGCGGACGTGGAGCGCGAAGACGGTCTGCCCCTCGCGCACGCCTGAGACGGTGAGCCACCCGTCGATGTTCTCCTGGGCGAGCAGCGGGGCCCCGGCGGCGACCTGACCCACGATGGGGATCCTCCGCTCCGCCTCGCCCGAGACGACCGACGTGGGCCGCCACGAGCGGCTCTGCCCCTCGACGTGGACCAGCGCGCCCTTGCGCTTGATCGCCATCAGGTGCTCGTGGGTCGTCGACTTCCGCAGGCCGAGCCGCTCGGCGATCTCGGCGACCGACGGAGACACCCCGTGGGCCCGCCAGTGGCGCTCGATGACGGCCAAGACGGCCTCTTGTTTGTCGGTCAGCTGCTCGCTCATCCGGGTCCTCGTCACATGCCCAAGAGCTACACCGATCCACGATACCCGGTCAAGCGTTCGGGTGAACATCTGCGCAGACTCCCACTGAACCCCAAGAACCACGCGGGGATCCTCTCGGTGCGTTCACCCGAGACGTCGGGGAACGCCTGGGTTTACGCGATCGCATAGGCTAAAAACCCAGCGGATACGGACACTTGATGGCGCTCGGGCCCGGGGGAACGCCTTTCTCACGGAGGGCTGGACATGTGAGCGCGTTTTTCTCGAGCCGCTCATCGGGATGCCTCTCTCATGTATAGATATAGAAATTTTGGTGTTCCCCCGGAGGGAAATCGGCCGTAAGTCCTCATTCGGACTCATGAATTGGGTCGCCATTGCCGCGTGAACCCAACCGCCGCGGCCGCCCGATTCCGGCGCAACCCCTTGTCCTGGCTCGGTTTCCGGGTTCCCGCCTCTGGCGTGTCCCCGCGGCGTCGAGGCGTGGTCCCGCGGCGAGATCTGCTCGGATGCCACCTTCTCGTCCCGGCGCAGCGTTCGGTCGGCTCTACCCGGTTGTGGATCAACCCGGAGCCGCCATGCGCCACACCCCGCACCGAGAGCTTGCCCCTGACGAACGTCGCCGCCGCGTCGCGGACATCTTCGCTCGTCACCTCAACGAGCTGGCGTCGCGGGGTCTGGTCGTTGGCTTCGAAGAC
>CAZGCI010000188.1:0-2739 GCA_964524185.1 uncultured Thiohalocapsa sp.
CTGGCGTCTTACGTTAGTGTCGTTTCGCGCTTAAAGCGTGTTTGGTGTCGCCATGAGCCCCTCGCTATTGTTGCCTATTGTGCTGCTAGCCATGGCGGTGGCCTATTACCTGGGCCTCAAGCGGGCGATCAGTGTGGTTGGCGGTGTCGCTCAGATCAATCGTCTGCATTCTTTACCGGCCTACTACGGCTATTACGCCGCCATCTGGGTCGGGCTGCCCTCCCTCTTGTTGCTGCTGTTCTGGGTGGGTCTGCATGAGCAGATCCTGACTGCGCTCACGCTGGCGGAACTGCCCGCCGAGGCGACTGAGGGGCTTTCGAAAGGTCAGCTCAGCTTGCTGGTCAGTGATATCCGCAACCTGGCCACCGGCAATCTCATGGGGCGCGAACCGAGCCCGGAGGTGCAAGCGGCCGCAACGCAGTATCAGCGGCTGCAGGGTATCGCCAACACGGCCCTCTGGTCCTTGACCGGGGCCCTCATCCTGGCCGGAATGGCTTGGGCCTGGCAGCGCACCCGTCCGAGCTTCCGTGCTCGCAATCGGGTCGAGTCGATCGCCATGATCGTGCTGATCCTGTTCTCATCGATCGCGATTCTGACCACGCTCGGCATCGTCCTCTCGGTGCTATTCGAGTCAATCCGTTTCTTTCAAAAGGTGCCCTGGACCGAGTTTTTCTTCGGCACCAAGTGGAGCCCGCAGATCGCGCTGCGTGCCGAGCAGGTGGGCGCCTCGGGCGCCTTTGGTGCCATCCCGCTGTTCACCGGCACCTTGCTGATCTCCTTTATCGCCATGTTGCTGGCGGTGCCCGTTGGGCTGCTCTCGGCGGTCTATCTGGCCGAGTATGCGCCGCGCACGGTACGTGCCTGGGCCAAGCCGGTGCTCGAGATCCTGGCCGGCATTCCGACCGTGGTCTACGGCTTCTTCGCTGCGCTGACGGTGGCGCCCGTCATGCGCGACCTCGGTGAGCGGGTCGGACTGGATATCGCCTCCGAGAGCGCGCTGGCCGCCGGCCTGGTGATGGGCATCATGATCATTCCCTTCGTATCCTCGCTTTCTGAGGACGTCATCAACGCGGTGCCGCAGTCGCTGCGTGATGGCTCTTATGCACTCGGCGCGACCCAATCCGAGACCATCCGCCGGGTGATCTTCCCGGCCGCACTGCCTGGCATCGTCGGCGGTGTGCTGCTGGCGGTCTCGCGTGCCATCGGCGAGACCATGATTGTGGTCATGGCAGCCGGCTTGGCCGCGAACCTGACCGCGAACCCGTTTCAGAGCGTTACCACCGTGACGGTGCAGATCGTGACCCTGCTGACCGGCGACCAAGAGTTCGACAGCCCGAAGACCTTGGCCGCCTTTGCGCTCGGGCTTACGCTCTTCGTCGTGACCCTGATCCTCAATGTCATCGCGCTGCATATCGTGCGCAAGTACCGTGAACAGTATGACTAATTCAACGACTGCCAGCGGCTCCGCCCGCAGTCCAAGAGAGATCGTCGAGGCCAGCCTCAAGCGCCGCTATGCTGCCGAGCGCTGGTTCCGGCTCCTTGGCGCCAGTGCCGTGGTGCTTGGGCTGAGCTTTGTGGCGATCCTGTTTGTGAGCATCGTCAGCCAGGGCTATACCGCCTTTCTCCAGTCCTACATCGAGCTGCCGGTGAACTTCGATGCCCAGGTCATCGACCCCAGTGGGACGCTACGCGATGGTGTCTCGGATGAGACCGAGATCGCAGATCGGCTCCGCTCGGTCAATTTCTCGAAGCTCGCGCGCGACGCCTTGCGTGCTGAGTTCCCGACCGTGACTGGGCGCGCCCAACGCCGCGATCTGGATGCGCTCTTGAGCCCGGGAGCACCGCTGCAGCTGAGGCGCCTGGTAGGGCAAGACGCGACGGTGATTGGCACGGAGCGAGCCGTCCCTCTACTTGCCGACGACGACGTCGACATGTTCATGAAGGGACGCTCAACCCCAATCTTGCGCGCGGATGGCGCGGGTGTTGCAACCCTCGACGGCGATCCAGGAGACATCGGCAAGACGGTGGTCGTTAAGGTTTCAGATGACGGGCTGCTGCCACTGCTCGAGCAGGCCCAACGGCGGCTGCTCGCCAGCGCGGAAAGCTTGGCGCGTCAGCAGACGCGTCTGGAACGCGCACGCGACGATCTGGTCGCAGCGCTCGAGCAGGGCGGGCTGCCGGCCGACCAGGCGGGCGAGGCTGAGCGTGAGGTTGCTCGCAATGAGCGCGACATCGACCGACTCAAGGCCAAGATTGCGGCCCTACGCGATGAGGCCACCGGCAGCGATGAGCTGATACTGAGCGACCAAGCACCGAGCTTCCTGCTGCGCATCCATGATGGCCTCATCAAGCTGGTGGCACTGGAGGCGGACAGCGCACGCGGCGAGGTCCTGGTTCCGACGAACTCGGCGGCGGCCGCCGAGCCGGGCACCTGGCAGACCATCGAGCTGACCTTACCCCAAAGTGCGCGTAGGCTGAGCGATCAGCAGATCGCGTGGGTGCTGAAATTGCAGCATGAGGGTCTAATCAGCAAGCGCTTCAATTTTCCGTTCTTCACCAACGGGACCTCCCGCGAGCCGGAGTTGGCGGGCATCGCCGGCGCCGTGATGGGGTCCTTCTACACCTTGCTGCTAACGCTGCTGTTTTCCTTCCCGATCGCGGTGGGCGCAGCCCTGTACCTGGAAGAGTTCGCGCCGAAGAACCGCATGACCGACCTCATCGAGGTCAACATCAACAACC
>CAZGCI010000189.1:0-2688 GCA_964524185.1 uncultured Thiohalocapsa sp.
TATGCCAGAGAGCGCCGCCCTCCTTCAATCCCTTGGTGAGATTTCCGGGCTAGGCCGGCTGAAAGCGGAGCTGGAAAGCTGGACCTACAAACCCTCACCGGTGCGGCGGGTGGAAATCCCCAAACCCGGTGGGCGCGGCACCCGCAATCTCGGGGTGCCAACGGTGCGCGACCGGGTCGTGCAAGCGACCCTCAAGCACCTGTTGGAGCCGATCTTCGAGCCGACGTTTTCCGCCCACAGCTACGGCTTCCGCCCCGGGCGGAACCAACGCCAAGCGGTGGAAGCGGCACGCGAGATCGTGGCCGGCGGCAAGCCCTACGTTGTGGATCTGGATTTGGCGCAGTTCTTCGACCGAATCCACCACGACCGCCTGATCGCCCGCGTCGGGGAGCACGTTGCGGACAAGCGCGTCTTGCGCCTGATCGGGATGACCCTGCGTAGCGGCGTTCTCGCCCATGGCCTGATGCGCCCGACCACGGAAGGGACCGTGCAGGGCAGCCCGTAGAGCCCCCTACTCAGCAATATCGTCCTCGACGAGCTGGACCGGGAGCTGGAGCGACGCGGCCTTGCTTTTTGCCGGTTCGCCGATGACTGCAACATCTTCGTGAGGACGCCGGAAGCGGCCGAGCGGGTAATGGCAAGCATCAGCGGATACATCGAGACGAGACTCAAACTGGTGGTCAACCGCGAGAAGAGCCAGGTCGCCCGATCCGATCGGCTGAAATTCCCCGGCTTCACCATCGTGGGCGAGACGATCGCGATCGCCCACAAAGCCCTTCAACGGGCGATGGACAATGTCAAGGAGCTGACACCGCGCGGCACTCACCTGAGGCTGGAAGACAGCATCGAGCGGATCAACGGCTGGTACGTCGGCTGGGCGAGCTACTTCGCCCTGACCAACTACCCGGCCCAACTGCGCAAGATCGAAGCCCACATTCGGCGACTACTGCGCTCCCGCTTGGTCGATCAGCAAAAGAACCAGCGCAATCTCTATCGAAAACTGACCAAGCCTGGCGTGCCACGTCGTCAGGCGGCAGCGGCGGTGTACTCCCACCGCGGTCGCTGGGCCTTGTCCAACACCCGTGCGGTAACCACGGCATACCCCAACGACTGGTTCATCGCCGTGCTGGGACAGGGTGCGACCTTCCCATGATGTGCCTCAGCAGGCGCACGCAGCGCCGAACTGGTCGATCTTCTGCCAGAACTGAGCCCAGCGCCCAACGGTGTGGGTCAGTGCGCGCAGGCTGAGCACGATCTTGGCACCCTTGTCCTTCCAGCGCATCCCGGAGGCGCACAGGCGCTGCTCGACCAAGGTTTTGCAGGCGGCCTCGGTGACGCCCGAGCCAATGGGTAAGCCCTCGGCGAGGAAGCCCGGGTAGTCCATCTGATGGCGATGGTTGTTGAAGTAGGTCCAGGCGCTGTGGGCCTCATCGCGCATGGCCTGCGACAGCGAGGCGCGGCGCGAGAGCGTTGCCGCATCCGCGATGAGCTCGTCGATCACGCTGCGCTCGTGTTTGAGTCGACGGCACTGCTCGTGTTGCCAGGCGGCACGCTGGTGCTCGCTGCCGCGTTTCGGCCAGTGCGCTTGCGCGAGCTTGCCGACGTACTCGGTGGCGTGGAAGAAATCGACGAGCTGGCGGTCGGTATGTTGATCGAGGAAGGCCCAATTGCTCGCAGCGCCGTCGGCGATGCCGAGGTAGCAGGCCTCGGGGTAATGCTGCTTGGCGCGGTCGATTTCGCGCGCCAGGCGTTCGATGAACGTCTGTTTGCCGTACTCGGGCGCGGCGCCCAGATAGACGGTGTGCCGGCGCTCGCCCGCATGGTCGTAGAACGACAGCGTGCCGGCCATCGCCTCGCGATAGCCCTCGCTGTCGGCCATCGGGATCATGGCGCCGTCGAGGCTGACGGCGACGGTGGCGATGCCCTCGGTCAGCGCCGGCAGTTCGTACTCCCAGTCCTCCTCTTTGGCCTCGGCGATGGTGCCGACCCACTCGGCCACGTTCTGAATGTAGGAGACGGCCACCTTGCGGCCATGGTTCTCCTCCAGGTCCCGTTGCACGGCGCGCACGTTGAGCTGCGCGTACTTGTGGCTGAGCTGACGGGCGAACATCGGCGTCGCACCACGGATGATGCGCGCGCGTTCCTCGAGCGGACAATGGATGCGCCCGCCGCGCGAGGTCTGGTACACGTAGCGCTCGACCTCGACCGCGCCGTAGGGTGTCTGGTACGCCTTGGGGTCGCGCCCACGCGCGGTCAGCTTCACCGGCCCGACCCGAATCGGGCTGCCGTCGGTGTCGAAGCGCTTGAGCGCCTCCTCGGTGGCACAGCACCCGACTTCGTTGGTGGCCTCTCGGATCGCCTCCTCCATCTCCAGCAGCGTGCCTTCCAAGCGCACCGTCACCGACATCGTCAGTACTTTCCCAGAGACGCTGACTACCTTTGCCACAAGATCATTTTATCGAATCATTACGGAAGGTTGCAGCATACTCCTAGAAAACACATCACTTCAAGGTCGCTCCCGGTTGGGTGTATGTCTTGAAGAAGATCCAGCAATTCCTCCGTAATGCAAAAGCCAATCTTGGCCTTGGTAACCGTTTAGCCCCCCCGCCAGATCGGCCAGGACGTTGTCGCGGCGAGAGATCAGCGGCTTGCAAGACAAAGCTCATCGGCTGTGCGAGGATAGCTTCC
>CAZGCI010000190.1:0-2627 GCA_964524185.1 uncultured Thiohalocapsa sp.
CCGTGGGTGCAGCGAAGCACGCAGCCGCCCGCCCGGCGCTCCTCGGCCCGCGGGTTGGCCGCCACTGGCGTCATCGCTCATCGCCTCCGCCGTCACGCCGGGCCTTTGGGCTGGCGGGGGGGCTGGCGGGGCTGCTCGCGTTGCTGCTGGCGGGTGCGTTGGCCAGGCGCCGGGCAGCCGCCAGCAGGAACGCACCGCCGAGCCCGGCGCCGATAACGGCCTGTGCCAGCGCCACGTCCAGCGCGTTGAGCCTAGCCCAGACAAGCGACAGCCAGACGCCGAAGACGATGAACAGCACCACAGCGCGACGTGGCTCCGGGCTCAGCAGCGCGGCGAAGGCCAGCGCCAGCAAGGTCACCACAAGCAGCGTGTCGAACAGCAGCAGCAGCGTCGGCGAGATCATGGCGCGCCCAGCCCGGGCTCCAGCCTCAGACCTGGCCCCAGCCGCACCTGCCGCTGGGGCGAAGCGAAAGCGCGATGAGCGGGGTAGGGGTGTCTTGCGTCGGCCAAGGTCGGCGCCCGTTGAATGGTTCGTCGTGCGGCGTGGTCAGTGCATGGGCGCCTGCCGCACCCCACGGACGTGCGCGCCGCACCATAGTCGCATCGAGCGATGGGTGCAAATACCACAGCCGCAGGCTGGGTCAGCTCTGCCCCTGGGCAGAGCATAGGAGGCAGGAACCAGGGGCTAGGGGCTAGATTGCTTGACCGCGCCAGATGTTTGCGGCTGCGTCCAGTTTTCCACCTTGCCCTATGTGCCAGGCGCCGGTAGGGGGAAGGGCCGAGGGCCGAGGCGCAATGGCCGATGCCAGGACTATGCGTCCGCGCCTCGGCCCTCGGCCCTCGGCCCTTCGCCCTCGGCCCTGGCCGGTGGACGACCCGCTGGCGTGCAGGCGCCCTCGTCGCTCGTCGGTCTGAGGTATTGCCGCACTA
This sequence comes from uncultured Thiohalocapsa sp., assembly GCA_964524185.1. Taxonomy (GTDB): domain Bacteria; phylum Pseudomonadota; class Gammaproteobacteria; order Chromatiales; family Chromatiaceae; genus Thiohalocapsa. Next base: position 931 of record CAZGCI010000190.1, read on the forward strand.
GAACCCTAGGCCTTAAGGACCAACGCGGGCGTGCGTGCGACACCAAACCCGTGCTGAAGCAGGGCCTATGGGGTAGGCTTGCACCCTCGGTCAGGGCACGCGCACGCATTGCGAAGGGTCAAGCCTAATTTCTCTACGGAAATGGCGACACCAATCAGGCTGCGTGGCAAGCTTGCGGGCAGGGCGAGTCCCGCCTCGGCTCACGCGACGCCACGCCCCAGGGCGCCGGCAGGGGTCTAGGCCGCGTGACTTGGCTCGCCCTGGCGTTCCCACACCCATTTTCGGATCATAAAGCTCGAGGCAGACCAAGAGGTATCACATATGTCCAATGGCAACCTGAGCGATGCCGATCGCATCCTGCACCCTGAGGAGACCGCGGAGACCGACGCGACGTCCTCGGCTCCATCGTCCGGCGCACCGCGCAGCGCCGAGACGGGTGCCGACAGGGGCGCCGCGCGCGCAAAAGACGGGGGCTCCAAGGCTGGTGGTGTACTCCGCTGGGTCGTGCTCGCCATCGTCGGCGTCCTCATCGCAGTGGTTGGACTTGGCGTCTGGTGGTCCTTGCAACCGCCAAAGTTCAGCGTCCAGAAAGAAATGCAGGCGCGCATCGGCGAGGATGCCCGCCCGCAAGCGGGTGCCGCCACCGTGTCCGCCGTCATCACGGTGGGGGAAACCTTGCTGCACAAGCCCGGCGGCTACCTGCACAACGACGTCCTCCCCCCCGGCGTCCTCATGGACAACATGCCCAACTGGGAGTACGGGGCGCTGTTGGAGCTGCGCGATACGGTGCGCTCGCTGCGCAACGAGTTCAGCCGCTCCCAGACCCAGTCCATCGAGAACGACGACCTCCGCCGGGCAGACGCACAATTCAACGTCGACGCGCAGGCCTGGATGCTGCCCTCCGCCGAAGACGCCTACAGCAAAGGCATCGAGTCGCTGGAGAGCTATCTGAAAGCGCTGCAAGAAGGCCGATCGGAGGCGCGCTTCTACGCCCGCGCCGACAACCTCCGCGCCCACCTGCAAGTGGTTGAAAAGCGCCTCGGGAGTTACGGCCAACGGTTGTCCGCAAGCGTTGGTGACGAGGAGCTGATGGCGGCGTTGGGGGCCATGCGAGCCGAGTCGTCCAATCAGGAAGGCCAGGAGGAAGCGCCGGACGCACCGCCTCGGCAGGGTCCAGTACGGACGGCATGGCACGAGATCGACGACGTCTTCTTCGAGGCCCGCGGCTACGCGTGGGCCCTTCTGCACATGATGAAGGCCATCGCCATCGACTTCGAGCCGGTGCTCCGTTCCAAGAACGCCGAGGTCTCCATGCAGCAGATCATTCGCGACCTCGAATACGCCACCGTGTTCAAGTGGTCGCCGATGGTGCTCAACGGCCACGGCTTCGGCGTGCTTGCCAACCACTCGCTGGTGCTGGCGTCCTACCTCTCGCGCGCCGGCGCCGCCGTGCTAGACCTGCGGGTGTTGATGGAGCGTGGCTGACGCGGCACGGCGGGTCCCAGTCTACGGGGCCCGCTCATCGCCGTGGTCGCCGCCGTCGGCGGGCGCCGCGTTGGGTCGCCCGGCGGCGGCCCCCGCACCGCGTCGACGCGGTTGCGTACGCCGAGCAAGGGGCCCGTGACTCGTCTTGGACATGGGCCCGGGTCCCCACTATCCTCCGGCTATGTGCGGCCGCTTCGTCCAACACGCCGACC
>CAZGCI010000191.1:0-2624 GCA_964524185.1 uncultured Thiohalocapsa sp.
CGAAGAACTTGCCCGCGGAGGCCAGGATCCAGATGCGCCATTGCATCCGGGTCATCGGTACGCCCGGTGTGCTGGTGCCGTCAGGCCAGGACGGTGTCTCGTCGATGTAGCTTTGGACGCTTCGGTGGCGCGAATCACCCGCTGCTGCGGGATTTGCGGCTGCAGTGCTCATCGGCTTACCTCGATCACTCGTGAGATACGCGCCGCGAAGCGTAGCGGATCATCGTGACGACCTCGTGACCAGCGAGGGTAACGGGAATGACCGATGCTGCAACAGAACCGGACTCACCTTTGCCACACTCAACCCCAGGCTCAAGCCGCTACACGCGCACCCTGCGCGCGCACCCTGCACGTGCACAAAGAGCTGTTGCTTCTGGTGCTGAAGTGCCCGGACATCGTCCTACATACCGATGGCAGCGAAGGTGACTTCCGTGGCTGCGTGAAGTGGCGCAAGATCACCGGCGGCACCGGCAGCGAGGCGCTTCGCTAAGGCTACAGCGGAGACGGACAGGCCGACCTTTGCGAAGCTCTAAAACGAAATCTCAAGGCCCTTTGCAGCCGGCGCATCGACGAAGAGCATCAGCCCGAACAGCATACCCAGGGTGCCGAAGTCGATGCTGGCCATGGCGGCCGCCTGATCCAACCCACCGAAGGCGAGCAGGACCACCGCGCGACCGGGGCGCGGTCCATCTTCAGCCCAGGCAATCCGCCCAGAATCATGCCGAGGTAGAACACCAGAAAGACGATCAGGGTGATGGACAACTCATCGACCTCGCGTCAGAGCGGTGAAGGTGAACGAGATCTGCTGGGCTGAAGCGCCTGTCCGCATCCCTGCGATGGTCTGAAGATCGCGAGCGCCAGCGCGCCTGACGGCCTTGATCGTCGTTCCGGCGAGTCGCTCGCGCCGACGGCGTAGTCAGGCCAGAATGGGCTGACTCTGAGGTTTCCCCACATTAAGGCCATGCAGAACAGTGCGTTGATTGCTTGATCGCGGAGCCAATGCCATGGCGGCGACTGGGACCGCCGGCTTTCCAGCCGGCCCGCCATCCAGGGTTTCGGGGTTACCTCAGGGCCTGACTACGCGTTCTGCTAGCTCAGGCGTAACGGCTTGATGATCAAGGCGCGCCTGACCAGCCTCACGACGCTGCGGCTTGGGCGCCGGCGACAGCGGTATCCCCTGTCCCGAGCGGTTGAGTAATCCTACCCCGGTGCTTTGCCTGCCACACGGCCTTGTGGTCGGCCATCGCATAGGTTGCCAGCTTGATGTCATCCATCAGGTACACCCAAACAAGCGCCTATGCGCTTGTCCATGAGCGACGCCGGAGCACAAGGTCTCGGTATGCGAGTGCATCTTTTCAGGATGGCAAGCCCGCCCCTATCCCCGATGAATGGCACTATCGAGCCTTGCCTCCGGCAATGCCCCGCTGCTAGCCCTCCGCGTCAACCTCGGCGAGGGCGTCGCGCAGAGATTGCAGTATCAGCCGACGGGTTTCGCCCTCGTCCACCGCGTCCGGCACGTCCCACTCCATAATGCGGGTATACTTTTTGAGCATATGCCGAAGGTCCTCCACGATCTCGCGGTGGTAGCGTGCCATCTCGACGTTTTCGATGTCAGTCATTTGGGTCTCCTTTAGACTCTCGCCTAACGGTGAAACATAGGTCGCATTGTCCGGGGTGGCAACGCGCCATGTAAACTAGGCAGGTTCGGCCCGGACCTTGCCGGACCTGTGCGCATCCAGGGCCAGAAAGAGATACGACCAGCCGTTGAAGATCAGCTCGATGGCCACGAACAGGCCGATGACCCAGAAGCCGGACGCCGGCCATTGGGCGATGATCATCCCGCCGAGCAGAATCGACACCAGCCCGGAAAGCACCGCCCAGTACCAACCCGCTGCGGCTCCTCGGAGCTGAAAGCCCATCATGATCCGGGCCACGCCCACGACGATGAGGATAGCCGCCAAGACCAGGGTCAGTAGGCTCGAGGCGAGCACGGGATCGATCAGGATCAATATCCCCGCTGCGACATAAAGTAGGGCGATCAGGACATGCGCCAGAATGCCCTTCCAGCCCTTGCAACCAAAGGCTTGCACCAGTTGCAGCAGGCCTGCGGCCAGGATCAGGGCGCCAAAGAACGCAACGGTCGCAAGTGTCAACCCGAAGGTCATATAGAGGCCAATCCCGCCGAGCAGGATCGAGAAGATTCCGAAAGCCAACAGCCATCCCCAGTTCTTTTCAAGATTGCCGAATATGGGGTCGACTTTGGCATTATTGGCTTCAGTGGCATTATTGGCTTCAGTGGCATTATTGGCTTCCGCATCGATTGCAGTCATGACGTTCTCCTCTATGATTCACGGTCACTAGCACATGGATTCGCTCCGCCTTGCGGCGACATCGAATCATTCAGAAACAAGGCCTCTGGCGTTCCAGCCGGCGTAGCTCTTCATTGCATCGTTTTTCGGCAGCAGGGATCAGCGGCGTCTGGCCGACGATGATCGTGCTTGCGGTGAGGCCGATCTGCTGCTGAAGCGGCGCTGCGTCGGACCGATGATCATGACGCACCTAATCTCAAAGGTGGCGCGCCCAGACGCCCTGCATGACGACGAACAGAAACGCCGCCGAGCAGC
>CAZGCI010000192.1:0-2621 GCA_964524185.1 uncultured Thiohalocapsa sp.
TCGATGTCAACAACAACATGATTGTCGGCATCGAGGGGGCCGGCGGCGTGACGCCCATGGATGCAGCACCGCGCGACCTGAGCCGCGAGGTCACCTACGCGTATAGCTGGTTCGATAACCTCATCGCCGACATGATGGGTTAGGGACTGAAGTTATGAGCATAGTCCGCAACCTTCTCGCAATCATCGGCGCGCTCGCGCTGCTGCTCGTCGGCTATGGCGCCTTTCGCGTCAACGCATTCACCTCACAGTTGGACCCCGGCGCCATGGACGTATTCAGCGGGATCGGCGCCACCTACGCCGAAACGCTCGATCCCGGCGTCAGCGTCGTCAAAAGCGTGCAAGTCGACGAAGGCCTCACGCCTGAGGATGTTGTGGACTCCTTGAAGAGCCTGGCGGTGCAGCATCAAATGCTCTTCGTCGGCGAGTCCCCCTTCTACAAACAGGTGGAGGCGGTCACAGGCGAGCCCTATCGGTTCGTCGCCTTCTATTCGTTCTGCGACGCGATGATCGGTGCCGACATGATCGCCCATAACAGCGCCTACTCCGCCTTCATGCCCTGCCGCATTTCGGTGGTCGAGGACGACGATGGCCGGTTATCGCTGCACATGATGAATCTGGACATGTTCATTCACGGCGGCAAACCGCTGCCGCCCAAGGTCAAGGAAGGGGCGATCAGGGTCCGCGATGCCCTAGACAAGATGCTGGCAGGGGCCGCTAAGGGGGAGTTTTAAGCAGCACTCAAGGTTACGCGATATTAGCCACTTCAACGCTATGCAGTCACAGGATCAGTCCACCGGAGCTCCCGCCGAGCAGATCGCCGACGGTCTCACTGACCCCTTCGGTCGGCGGATCAGCTATTTGCGCCTTTCGGTCACGGATCGCTGCGATCTGCGCTGCGGCTACTGTCTGCCGAAGGGCTTTAAGGGCTTCGAAGAGCCCCGCGACTGGCTCGACTTTGAGGAGCTGACGCGCATCACCCGGGCCTTCACCAGACTCGGCGTGCGCCACGTGCGGCTCACCGGCGGCGAGCCGCTGGTGCGGCGCGACCTCCCGCTGCTGGCACAGCGGCTCGCTGGGCTGCCCAGCCTAAACGACCTGTCCATCTCAAGCAATTGCACGCGGATGGAAAGACTGGCAACGCCCCTGTTCCAGGCCGGCGTGCGCCGCCTCAATGTCAGCTTGGACAGTTTGCGCCCCACCGTCTTCGAACAGATCACCGGCGGCAAACTCGCGCGGGTGCTGGCGGGTATCGAGGCGGCCCGCACGGCCGGCTTTGCGCCGATCCGCATCAATTGCGTGGTGATGCGCGGCGTCAACGACGACGAGATACCGGCCATTCTGGCCTATTGCGCCGAGCGCGGGTTCACGCTAAGGCTGATCGAGACCATGCCGATGGGCCGTACCGGCCGCACGGCGCAGGACCACTACATCGACCTTCAGGTCATCAAACGGCGGCTGTCGCGCGCCTATGAGCTGATCCCCGACGTCCTGCCCGGCGGCGGCCCCGCGCGCTATTATCGGCTCGGCGCGAGCGACACGCGGATCGGATTCATCACGCCCATCTCGCAGCACTTTTGCGAGTCCTGTAATCGTGTGCGCGTTACCGTGGACGGAACGCTCTATCTCTGCCTTGGGCAGGAAAACAGCTACCCGTTGCGCCCATTACTGCGCAGCGGCATCAGCGACGATGGCTTGTGTGAGCACCTGCGCCGAGCGATCGCGCTCAAGCCTGAGCGCCACGAGTTCAAAGATCGGCCGGAAAAGATTGTCCGCTTCATGTCAAGCACGGGTGGCTGAGGCGGTTTCCGATCAAACGGACTTCGGCAATCGCCTAACCGAGAGGTCGTGTCGCAGGCAGCCAGGCCGCGTCGATCCCCCTGGTGCCCCGCTTGCCCGAGAATCCAAGTTCGATCATTGTCGGCTCCAACCCGACCCCAGCGTCACCCTGGACAAAGCCCCCACCATGCCGACGAAACGACAATCGCCTCTCCAGTCCCTGCTCATCGTTGCGCCGATACTCGCGGCATGCGCAAGCATCGACACAAAGGCCGGCGCCGAGGAAGACGCTCAGCAAGCCCTTCGGGACTACCTCGCAGCAGCGCCCATCGAGAATTTTCTACTCCAGCCCGAGGTACTGCCGGATGACCCCAGCGACGAGTTCTTTTTGGTCTTCGATGTACGCAGCAAGGACGAGCTCGGGACCGGCGAGATGCTGCCGAGCGCTAAGCATCTGCCATACACGGACCTTGGGCCGTTGCTGGATGCCCTCGGGGAAGACCGCAGCCAGCCCGCTCTGCTCTATTGCCAGACCATGCTGCGCAGCACCCAAGTGGTCATGGCGCTGCGCCTGCTCGGCTACGACAACGTCTGGTACCTGGCCGGCGGCATCGAACGCTGGCGCTCGGCCGATAAACCAATCGTGCACCTGGACGCCCTCGCGGACTGAGGAGGACCCGCACCCCCTATCGGCTTCGGCTTACGCGTGATCCTGAGCCGGCTGCCGACCCCGCAGCACGAAGCGCACTTCCTCGGCAATATTGGCGGCATGGTCGCCAACGCGCTCCAGGCTTTTGCCAACAAACAGCGAATGGATGGTCGCGGCCGCATTTTGCGGCTCCT
>CAZGCI010000193.1:0-2538 GCA_964524185.1 uncultured Thiohalocapsa sp.
GCTCGTACACACGCAGCTGCTGTCGGTAGTTGCGCTCGGCCGGGATCAGCGAACCGCGACCCGCAAGTCGATGAGCGCGATCCAGAACCGCCCGCTGCGCTGCGGTGCGAACGGGGATCTCGCGTGCCTTACCGCCCTTGGTCCAGCTGTCCTTCAACACCAGGTGATCGACCTGGTCGGCGTAGCTCGGCTGGAACTTGATGGCCTCCTCAGGCCGGAGCCCGAAGGCCTGCTGCAGCTCGAGACTCATCCGGACGTGGTCGTCCTTGATACGCTCGAGCGCCGCGACGTCGACCTGGCGCGCCTTCGAGTCTGTGCTGACGAACACCCGCTCGGGGATCCCGTAATGGTCGTTCTGCCGAGCGATGACGTTCTGTCGGTTCACCTTCTGCGCCCACCAGCGCAACACCGTCATCCGGTTTTTGATGGTGCCGACGGAGAGCGACTCTGCCTGCCATCGGTTCACCAGCGCTTCCACATGCTTCGGCTTCAGCGACTGTGCGCCCATGCCCCGGAAGCCCAGCGCATGGAGCTGGTCTGCGATCAACGAAAGCAGGCGCTCCCGGTTGCGCTGGGTCGCATAACCACCGTCGCGGTTATGGCGACAGAGCTGTTTGAGTTGGTAGTTCAGGTCTCTCACGGTGTCACGATGCTCTGGTAAGTGTTTCTGACCATCCGGCAGGCCGTAGCCGACCAGGTCCGGAATCCGGCACGGGTCACGGGACACCACTCCCGTTCAACCTGAAGATGCCTGGTTGCAGGCAACACCGGTTCTCCCCTGTAGGGGATCGGTCCGGTGCGAACCAACGGGCCCGTTGCGGGCCGAGCTTCGAATACGCATCACCTCCTTTTCGATGTGCTTGGGTTGAAGAAATGGATGGGCCGATAGGCATTACCTCCGTTGAGTTGGGCGAATAGGGCTTCGCTGAGTCGAAGAAGCACTCGCTGACGCCGTGCTGGCGGTTGGTGCGAGTGGATGTGAAACGACGGGCGGAAGCCCGTCCGCTGAATCGACCTTGCGGTCGATGATCTGGACGATGGACCGGCAACCTCTCGGTCGGCGCGCTGGATCCGGTCCTTGGCGCGCTTGTCCGATTCGACGAGACGTCGAGGGTGGACGACCCTCTGCCACTGAGCCGCAGTGGCCACGGATGAATCGGTCGTGGGCGGCAGTTTAGGAACGCGTCATTCGCGCGTCATCACGAAAATCGGCTCCAGCACCGCGCCGATTACGGCAGCGCCGCCCGCGTCACTACCCCGCTGCGCTCGCTAGTGACACGGGCGGCGTCGCGGCGTCGCAGCCCCGGCGCCAGGCGTTCGCCTGTCACAGGGGCTGCATCAAGACGTTTCTGCGGGCCTGCGGGGCGGTTTCACCTGCCCACAGGGGTCCACAGGCACCGCGCACGGCGCGGTCCCGCCCTTGGCGACGCGAGTTCGATAGCTCGCTTTGCCGTGGCGGGCAGGGCCTGTGGACTCTGTGGACAGCTGATTCGGGAGTGAGGTGCGGCTTCGAGCGGCGAGCGATTATTACAGTGTAATAATCGGCGGAGTCGGTACGTCAGGGCGCGTCTTCGTCCGGCACGTCGAGCAGGCGCTCGCTGCGCCAGACCCGCACGACACGCACGTGCTTCGGGTCACGCCGATAGACGACGCGAAACGGTGGCCGGATCAGCTCGCGCAGAAAGGGCTGGTCGAACTCGGGTACGATACGCCCCATGTCCGGATGGTCGGCGAGTGCCTCGATGCTCGCGACGATTTCGCCGATCAAGCGCTCGCCCACCTCAGGTACGTCCTGTTCGGCGTACCAATCCCGTATCGATTCCAGATCGGCCAGTGCGGATTCGGCGAACCGGATGGCGACCTTGGCCATGCGGCTACTTCAGACCGAGCCGAGCCTTGGCCTCTGCGAGCGACAGATCTCGGCCTGCCTCGAGGTCGGCAAGACCGGTAACGACCGCCCGCATGAATGCCCGCTCCTCCTCGGCCGCCTCGTAGTCGTTCACTGACTGCACGACGGCCACGCCGCGTCCGCGGCTGGTGAGCAGCACAGGTCGGTGCGCGTCTGTCGCATGTTTGACGACGCGGCCGGGGTTGACCTTCAGGTCGGTCAGCGGAATCACGTCCTCGGAGAACTTGGTGCTCATACCGGGATCCTCAGGTCCTGTCTACAGGACCGATAATAGCACCAGTTTACGGACCTCTCCAGCCGGGTTTTGGCGCCGCGCGAGGCCACCCCACCCAAGAGGGTAAGGTGCCACTTTTACCCAAGTGGCCAGGGAGAAGATGCCGGCGGCTGCCGGCGTGATCAGTCCTCGTTCGGCAGCAGGATGGTCATTACCGGCTCGCCGTCGTCACCCGGGCCCACCACCAGCTTCAGCTTGGTGAGCTCGGATTCGGTGGCGCGGCCGTCCCGCGGCACGCGGTAGAGCTCGAACAGGAACTCGGAACCCGCAGTGGCATTGGCCCGTGCAGCGTAGGCAGCCATGAACAGCACGTCCCACAAGCGACCGGACTGATCCTGATAGGTCTGTCGCTCGC
>CAZGCI010000194.1:0-2457 GCA_964524185.1 uncultured Thiohalocapsa sp.
TGGCAGGCTTCGATCCAGGCAGATTGGGCATCCTCGATCTCTTTTGCGGCATCTTCGCGGGTTTGGCCCCAAGCGCTGCATCCGGGGAGGTCGGGGACGGTGGCGATGTAGCCTTCGTCCTCGTCGCTCCAAAATATTTCGACTAAGTAATGTGTCATGGGCTCGACCTGTAGCGCAGGATCATTTGGACAAGCTGGCGGCCTTGGTAGGGTGGGATGAAGCCGTTTCGATCTTGAAAGTTGAGCTGAACAATCTCCCCTGGCCGCTTGAAGACCCGATGTGATCCGCGACCGGCTTCGTGGATGAAGCCGAGGGCCTTGGCGATGCGGCAGGCATCGTCGAAGCGGATCGTCTGCGGATTGGCCAGAGCATCGGCGCAAACCGCAGCCGCGATGCATCCCGATCATAGGACAGGTACCCCAGCTGCGCGAACTTCTTGAACGGTATGGTCAGAATCAACTCGCGGATGTCGGTCTCGGCCAGCTCCTCGACATGGGCCATGCGGGCGCCGGGCTTCTCGACCCCAAGCCACGGGCGACCGGCGCTCGGGCCGCGAGTGGGGAGCGCCGGGTTAACCCTAGAAAGAGCAGGTTAAAGGGCTGCAGCAAATCGGGAAGCACCCTCAGGGTGAACGGCGCTACGGCCGCCAGTGCACGCCTCGCGAGGCGCCCAGCGGCGTTACAACTCCATGGAATAGAGTGACTATTCCGCCTCTGGTGCCTTGCTGGAAGGAGCTGCTGCTGGCGGCGGATGACCCGCGCCGCGCCGCTTGGGCCGAGCTGACGGCGGCCTGCGAGTCGGTGGGCTTGTTCGATGATCCGCAGCGCATCGGCGACAGGCGCCAGTGGGCGCATCTGGTGCGCGAGCGCGGTTATCGGCTGGTGGACCATGCGCTGGTGCCCGTCGGCAACGAGGAGGGCACCGATACCGAGGCCGACCCCGAGGACGCGGCGTCGGCTGGCCCAGACGGCTGGTCGGCGGCGCGGCATCGCACGGCGCTGAGCCGCTACGGCTTCTCGACACCGATCCAAAGCCTGGCCCGCAACGGGCTCTTGGATGGCGCCCACAGCCTGTTCGACTACATTCAGTGCAAGGCGTCTTCGACCCGCTCGGCCGTCGCCGCCTGGTCAACCCAGCGGTCCAACGTGTCTTCGTCCGCGGTGTCGATGCGCTGGCGGATGTGCTTCGGCAGCGTGCCGAAGCGGCGCTCCAGGAACCGCACCAGGGCGCGGGCTTCTCCCTGCTGAAGGCCCTGCTGAACCCCCTGCTGAACGCCTTGTTGAATGCCCTCTTCGCGTGCTTGCTGAAAGATCGTCTTCATCTCGCTTGCCTCGGTGGGGTGCTCGGCCGCGTAGCGTTGCCGCTCCGCGTCGTCGAGCATCGCATAGTAATCGATAAAATCGGCGTACTTGAGCCGCTTGTCCGGGTCTTGCTCCAGCGTGAAAAGGCCGCGGATCGCGTCCGCGAAGACCTGTACGCGCTCGCTGTCGGCGTGGGCCATGTTCGGGAGGTTGACGCGAGCGACGATGTTGTCGCTGTCGCGGTGCTGCTGGTACGGCATGCGCGCCAACTCGGCGCTGATGTAGTGGAAGTCCAGGTAGACGGCGTCGTCGCCGGACAGTGTGAGATGGTCGTCTCGCGGCGGGTCGCGCAGGAAGATAACCACGGGTACGACACGGCGGGTGTCGAGCAGGTCCGCGATGTCGAGGCAGTAATGGGCAAGCCGCAGCACGGAAAACTTCCGCCCGGCCGTTTCCTGCTCGATGACGAGCACGAGCGACGCCCGGCGTCCATCGGGCCATTCGAGTAGGAGTGGAATGTCCAACTCGCGGAAGCGCTCGCCGAGGCGTTCCTTGAGTTGCTCCTCGCGCACCGGCGTAATGCGAACATCGGCATCCAGCGAACCCGCCTCGGCCGGCGCGAAGAAGGCGACCGCCGCACGCGGATAGTCCAGCACGAGGTTCTTGAAGTTCTGATCGTGACTCATGTCTATCAGCCCACACCATGCCCGCCTTTCGCCTCCACCCGGCGTTGGCCCGCCGCAGGTCAAGGTGGTCGCGGGACGCATCTACCTGCACGTGTCCGCGTTGGGCCAAGGCAGCGCGGCAGCGGGTGAGGTCAGTGTACCTGCGGAACACGCCGAGCGCCTCGCGGCACAGCTCAACGCAGCCGAGCGCCTCGCCAACCTTCGCCGCGGCGAGCACTTCAACCTGGTGCGGGTCGACGCGGACGGGGCGGAGCTGGCGTTGCTGCATTATCCGGGCTTCGTCGAGGAGCCCTTTCCGGCGCTCGCGCAGAGCTGGCGGGTGGACCTGGGTGCCGGCACGGTCAGCCATCGCACCTATGCCAACTCGTTGAACCCGCCCGTCCTGCACCGCAAGGAACTCCTGCTGCCGGCGGATGACCCGCGCCGGGCCGCTTGGGCTGAGCTGACGGCGGCCTGCGAGTCGGTGGGGC
>CAZGCI010000195.1:0-2433 GCA_964524185.1 uncultured Thiohalocapsa sp.
CCCCCGCCGCTTTGCCTGCCGCTGCGCCGGCCTGGTGAGCGATGCGGGCTAGCACAGTCTCCGCGCGTTTGACATACAACAGTTCTATTGCTGGTCGCTCGCTCCACTGCAAACACGTGGTGCGCTATGCGTTCACGCGCCCGACCAGTGCAGCGTCGTGCTATTTCCGCGGTTGTTGTCACTGGCCGGCAAAGGTTCATGAACTGCGGGCTTACGCTTTGATGGGGATCGCAGCGAAGGCATTCCAGCGCCGGCGGCAATGCCTGCACATCACCGGCTAGTGACGCGGCGCAACGCTACATCTTATGACGAATTGATGTCAAAAAGGAGCGCTTCCAAGGGCGTTAGTGAACGAGCCCGCGCCAATCCTGATCCACTCGACGGGTGCTGGGCGTGAGGCCGGAATCGATACGGCGCAAATGCGCGATTCGAAACCCTGAGCGAGACCTTTGATGCTGGTCGGGTGACCCAATGAGTCAGCCCCTTCCAGAACTCCGCTGCGCGGTGTACGTCAAATCCTGACAATAGCACCGGCCGAGCCCCAACGGGCGGACAATTGAGTTGTGCGCGGGGACTGCACCGACGCCGTGCCTTGTTTGTGCTGCGGTGATTGCCGGAGCAATGGCTGTCCAGCGGTCATGCCGCTAGTCGGGTCGCAAGCGGTCCAGGGCCGCGTCGAGCCAACCGCGCATGCGCTTTCGCAGGCGAGGTTGCTGCACCGCGTCATTCAGGCGGTTACGGGCAGCTCTTCAGGCCCACTCTGCTGGGGCCAGCGCAATGTATTACAATTAAGCGTGAAATTCGAGGCATCCACATGACCTGTGGATAACCCTGTGGATGCGTTTTGGGCCGTTGCGGCTGCTCAAGGGGTTGTGAGGGGTTTTTGGGATTGACCGATTTTTGGCCAATCCCGTTTTCTGCGGAATTTCAGTGTGCTACGGTTTCCAATCGGGTAATGATCGACGCTCCCGTGGAACAGAGTCCCAGGCCGGTGTCAAGCGCCGAGTGTGGGCAGCGGCACAATTTGATGCATCGAGAGGTCGTTCAAGAGTGACATTGCGGAGCACACCGGCGAAGCATCGGGGCGGACCTGGTGGGGGCGCCCGCGTCGGTCTTTGGTATGGCTGCCTGAGCCGCCACGCCGGAGGACCGAGCACGCAGCGCCGCGTGATGGAAGGATGTCGGAGGGAACCATGGAAGTCGCACTGAGCTTCCTGCAGCACTTCTGGCAAGGCTTTGCCTACATCTCGCCGATTCTCCTATTCCTGCTGCTGCTGATCCTGGCGGGCGCCTGGCTGTTCCACAGGGTCGAACGGAGACCGTGGGGTGAGGCGGTTTACATGGCGTTCATCACGGCGATCACGATCGGCTACGGCGACATGACGCCGCAGCGTCCGCTGACCCGGCTGATGGCGGTTCTGTTGGGGCTGGTCGGTGTTATCTTCACCGGGATCATCGTGTCCTTAGCGGTGTTTGCCACGTCAGAGGCACTCGCGTCGGCATCGTCGCTCCAGCCTCGGATACGATGAAGCCGGCAGTGACGAGATTGTCGACTTCGCCTCGAGGCTTGTTGGGGCAGTCGGGGCCGGCTGCGAAAACCAGCCGACATCGGAAACTGGCCGTCGCGAGCTGCGCGAGCTCGTAATCGGGCGTGGCGATGATGCGAACCTGGCCGGTTTCAGCGACCACTACCCGAGCAGTCTGGTGATCGACGAAGACGGCTGAGGGAGGAGGGGTAGTGCTGCCATGCGTCTTGGGCTCGCGATGGCTTGGCATGCTCGCGACGCAGAGTCGCTTGCTGAGCCACGGAGGGTCCATGAGAGTACGCCTCTGTCCCCCAAACCCCCGCTGTGCCTCGCCCTTGCCCTGAGCCCTTGGCTACCGGGACTGCTGCTGACGTCGTCGGTCGCGCAGGCTGGCGACAACCTCGGGTCAACAGCACGCTTCGCCGTGCCCATGTCCTGCGCCGCCGTCGCGCTCATCCGTGGTGCCGAGTATCCCGAGACCATCCGCGTCTACGACGGAGGGTACGAGGCGCGCAGCGCCGCGGAGGCAGACCGCGCCTTGCTGGGGCTCTCCTGGCGTCATCGCCAGTAGTTCGCCCGGCATGTGGCCACTGAAGCGTTCAATGAGCTTTACGACCGGGCGCCGACCGAGGACGAGCTTCGAGACGAGCGCAGTCGCTGGGTGCACACGCTGATGGGGTATCCAGAGCCGCTGCGCGATGGCGTTGAGACCAATTGCGAGGCGCTGTTCGAGGCTGCGGAGCGATGGTGTCCGGACGGGGTTGTCGTCCAGTGATGCGAGAGTGGTTCCCTCTACCCGCGTCCGCTGACTGATTTGCAGCGGCCATCGGTGGGGATCGGGCAGTGGTCCGTTGTTGTTAAGGGTTATCCGATGCCTACCGCCGAGTGGCGGAGGTGATCGAAGCCG
>CAZGCI010000196.1:0-2414 GCA_964524185.1 uncultured Thiohalocapsa sp.
CAGGGCGGCGGCCAGGCGTCCGTGGTGCATGTGGTGCCCGACGATGTGGCGCGCGCCCGCATCACGCTGGAATCCAGCCTGCCGAGCGAGTCCCTGTCGAAGGAGGTCGACGCGGCGACGCTCAGCGTCGTCGGTTTTCCGGCCTTTGCGGTGGAAGATACGACGCTGGTCGACGCAACCGTCGACCAAGTCATCGGCAAGCTGGAAGGCCGCTACGGCTGTAAGCGGTTTCTGCGCGACGGGCACCAGACGGCCATCGAGGACCCGGAGCGGCTGCACTACGAGCCCGCGGAGCTGTTGCAGTTCGAGCACATCGAATGCGAATGGCCGCTGTTCTTCACCTACTTGCTGCTCCACCACCTGTTCCGTGGCGATGCGACACAGGCCAGGGCGTATCGCGACAAGCTGGAAGGCCTGTTGGTGGAGCGCGACGGCGACCTGCTCCTGCCGGAGCTCTATCGGGTGCCCGCGGACCGGATCGAGGCCGAACGCCAGTCCCCTAAGAGCCAAACGCGCGAGCCCAACGAGAACGTGCCTCTGGTCTGGGCGCAGAGTCTCTACATCCTGGGCGCGTTGCTCCAGGATGGCTTGCTCGATATCGCCGACATCGACCCGCTCGGCCGCCGCCTGCACGTCGGCGAGCGTCGCGGGCGGCGGGTGCAGTTTGCTTTGCTCGCCGAGTCGCCCGGCGTCAAGCGCCAACTGGACGACCAGGGCATCCAGGCGGAGACCCGCAACGAGGTCTGTCCGGTCGAGATCTACGAAGCCGCCGCCCTGGCCGAGGCCTACTGCCAACTCGGCCGCAACCCGCGCCTCGGCCTCAGCGGCCGGCCCCTGCGTCACCTGCGCGGCCTGGCGACCAGCACCGTCTACACCATGGAAGGGCGGCAGATGCTGTTCCAGCCGCAGTTCATGAATCGCCACGACTTCTACCTGGCGCTGGACAACGCCATGCTGGTCGAGCGGCTGAAAATGGCATTGACCTATGTGAGCAAGCAGTGGCACCAGCCCGGCAGCCCCTTGGTCGTCCTGGTGGTGAACGAGCGCATGCTGACGGGCGACGGTCACATCGCGTTACTCGACTTCATGAACGCCTGCCGAGACGGGCAATTCGGCGGTACGCCGGTGCAGCTCGGCCGCGTTGCGGAGTTTCTGCCCACGGCTGGACGCGAGCGCATCGACATCCTGCATGGCTACCGATTCCCGGCGGACGCGGGGTGGCAGGACGACCGCCCCTGCTACGGGCTGCTCCCGAGCGGCTCGGATCAGACCGACGGCGATGCCATGGCGCATCCATCGGACCCCATCGACGCCTTGGACGACCAAGCGCTGATGCGGCTGCTGGGCCTGCGGACGGACCTGCACGCCCAGTTCGACATCCTGTGTCTGCTGTCGGCCCGCCACGACCTCGACTTCGATACCGGGCTCAAGGCCGCGGCGGACCAGCCGGCGCGCATCCACGACTTGCTCGAAGAAGTCTATATGCGGGCCTGCGAGGCCAGACGCTGGCGCCTGATCCGGCTCAGCGCCGCCGTGCTGGGCAAGCACGACATGAACCTTGAAGGTGCCGCCACCGAGATCGTCATCCACCAGATCGCGCTCAGTGTGTCGCGCTCCTACAGCCGTCACTCGACCTTTCGCCGCCCGATGGGCGCTGCCGAGCTGTTGCAGGCCATCCGCCAGTTCAACCCCGATGACCGCCGCGCCCAGATCCTGACCCAGGAGCTGATCCTCAACCTCGGCCTACTGGTGCGCTCGCACCCGGAGCTGTTCAGCAACGTAACGCTGATCCGCACCGGCCGGCTGTTGCAATTGATCGCGGTGCGGCAGCGACCCCAGGCCCGCTTGTCCATCAACGATGCCCTGGATGAACTGCTGGACCTACCGCCGCACCGGTTCGCCAAGGGGGTTCGGGACGTGCTGGAGCACTACCAGGACGCGACGGACTCCCTCCAGCAACGCGAACTCCTGCAGGTGTCGTCGGATTCCAGCGGCATGGTCCGCGTGAACTTCGACACCGGCATGGACCCGGACCTCGCCGGCGCCGCAGATTGGCACGAATGGCGCACCGCCCAAGGCAACCTTGCGCGCTTCAGCGATGGCTTTTTCGAAGGGGTCTGGGACATCGTCAACCAGAGCCGCGGCCTGGTCATCGGCGACCAATGGAACCCGAAGCTGCGGCTGGATCACGCCCTGTGCGCCGACATGACGCGCGGCGAGAAGCTCTTCAAAGAGCGCGTCACCCACATCCTCAACAAGACCCCCGCACCGGACAGCCTGCAACTCTATAAAGAGGCGTTGGACGTCTTGATGATCGTGATGGGCAGGAATCCCGCGCTGCGCATCGACGACACCCTCTATCTGGACGTCGTCATCGGCCATGCCGTGCGCCTCGCCTGGGAGCAGCGTCACCC
>CAZGCI010000197.1:0-2354 GCA_964524185.1 uncultured Thiohalocapsa sp.
CATGAACATGGCCGCAGACGGAAACAAACTACGAAAAGCGCGAAATACGCGAAAGGCACCCGAATCTCGCGTGCATCTCCGAAAGTTTCGCGCTTTTCGCGTGTTTCGTAGTGACGAGTAGGTGGACCGCTTGTTGTTGAATCGTTGCTAAAGAGCCCAGCCCTTGCCCTTCTCCGTCGCCACCAGCAATTTCCAGCCGTCGCAATCAGTGCTTTCCAGAGGCCGCCGCCATGATGAACAGAGACTATTCCCCCATTGACCAGGCGCTCATGGGGTTTGACCAGGCCCTTCGGACCGTTGTGGGTCGACCCCGTGTCACGGAGCGCCCCAACCCGGCCGAGCCCTATGATGAGGTGGACTTGGGCGAGGACGAACGTCGCCATGTGGGCGGGCTGATGCGGGTGAACCATACCGGCGAGGTCTGCGCCCAGGGCCTGTACCAGGGCCAGGCACTCACCGCCCGCCTGGCGGAGGTGCGCGAGAGCTTGGAGCGATCGGCCCTCGAGGAGAACGATCACTTGGCCTGGTGCGAGCAGCGCCTGGACGAGCTCGGTGCCCGCAAGAGCCTGCTGAATCCGCTGTGGTATGCCGGCTCCTTCGCCATGGGCGCCCTCGCCGGCCTTGCCGGCGACAGGTGGAGCCTCGGCTTTGTGGTGGAGACCGAGCGCCAGGTGGAGGACCACCTGGAGGACCACCTGACCCAGGTGCCCAGCGACGATCAGCGCACCCGCGCCATCCTAGAGCAGATGAAGGCAGACGAGATCCACCACGCCGACGTCGCCCACGCCGCCGGCGGCGCCGAGCTCCCGACCCCCATCAGGCTCGCCATGAAAGCCGTCTCGACCGTGATGACGCGGGGGGCGTATTGGGTTTGAGAAACCGAGGGCTGGCGCACTGTCGGCTGCGACGTGCTTGCGGATGCGCAAAGTGCCAAGCCGATGCAGGGTCGTCGGAGGTCAGGGCCGAGGGCCGAGGAGGAGTCGCCGTCGGCGATGCGGGAGTCTGGCCCTTAGGCCCTTAGGCCCTTGGCCCTGGGCCCTGGCCAGTGAGGGACCCGTGCTTGATGGAAGGCACGGCCGCTAGCCGGTCTGGGGCGTCCCCTCCCTAATCCCTGGCCTCCGACCACCCTTCGATGTCGCGATTGAGGTTTCGACCGTAGAAGATTTCCATCATTTCCCGGCGCACTAGGCGCTGGATGCGCCGGTACTCTTTTTCGGACAGGTCGGCGGCGTCGATGCAGAAGAGGTAGTCGTCGAGTTTGAAGCGGCTCACGACCATCTTGGTATGGAACAGGTTCTCCTGGTACACGTTCACGTCCATCATCTGGTAGCGGTTTTTGGTGTCTGCCGACAGGTAGTTCTGGATGGAGCTGATGTTGTGGTCGATGAAGTGCTTGCGCCCGCGCACGTCGCGGGTGAAGCCACGCACCCGGTAGTCCATGATGACGATGTCCGACTCCAGCGCGTGGATGAGGTAGTTCAAGGCCTTCAGCGGGGAGATGAGCCCGCAGGTGGACACGTCGATGTCCGCCCGGAAGGTGCTGATGCCGTTGTGCGGATGGCTTTCGGGGTAGGTGTGTACGGTGATGTGGCTCTTGTCGAGGTGGGCCACCACGGCGTCCGGTAGCGGCCCCGGCGTCGCCGAGTTGGTGACGGTCTGCTCGGCGACGTGCTCCTCGGCGATGAGCATGGTCACCGAGGCGCCCTGGGGCTCATAGTCCTCGCGGGCAATGTTCAGGATGTTGGCGCCGATGATGTTGGCGACGTCGGTGAGGATGCCCGTCAGGCGCTCGGCGTTGTAGGCCTCGTCGATGTAGGCAATGTAGGCCGCACGCTGCTCGTCGGAGTCCGTGTAGCAGATATCGTAGATGTTGAAGCTGAGCGACTTCGTGAGATTGTTGAAGCCGTGCAGCTGGAGCCGTTTGGACGTCTTGGGCATGGTGTTGTGGTACTGCTCCCGGCCGTTTGCGCTGCGGTGCGGGTTGGCCCGGCCGGCGCCGGGTGGGTCGTTGTCTTGGGCGGGACGCATCGGGACGCGCGTCCGCTGCACTAGTTTAGCGAGATTCCACCCGACGCCGACACGCGATCGACGCGTCCCGGTGAGGCGCGCCTGGTAGGCAGCGCAGGCGCCGAAGAGTGTAGGTTCTCAGACAGGCGGGGCAACCTGGAAGCTGGATGAGCGACTGCAGCGACGGCTGCACTTGAGCGGGCACTGCCGGCCGCCGTAGGGTGCGCGACCGCCAGGTTGCGCACCGTTCCCGCCGCCCCCCGCAGGGCCGTCGGTGCGCACGCTCCGCGCACACACCCTTGTATCTTTAACGCGTTGGGGTTAGCTACTCCGACAATCGGGAGCGG
>CAZGCI010000198.1:0-2317 GCA_964524185.1 uncultured Thiohalocapsa sp.
GCAATCCGGACGATCCCGCCGCCGAAATCCTGAAGCTCTCGGTCATCGACCCCGCCTGCGGCTCCGGGCACTTCCTGCTCGGCGCGGCCCGCCGCGCCGCCACACGCATCGTGCGCGCACGCAGCCCCGGAGCCCCGTCGCAGGAGGAGTTCCAGCACGCGCTGCGCGAGGTCGTCGCGCATTGCATCTACGGCGTCGACCGCAACCCGATGGCCGTCGATCTCTGCAAGGTCGCGCTCTGGATCGAGGCGCTGGAGCCGGGCAAGCCGCTCACCTTCCTCGACAGCCACATCCGCTGCGGCGACAGCCTGATCGGCGTGTTCGACCTCAACGTCCTGCGCGAGGGCATCCCCGACGACGCCTTCAAGCCACAGCCGGGCGACACCAAGGACGCCGCCGCGTACTACCGCGCGAAGAACAAGAAGGAGATCAAAGAGCGCGAGAAGGCCGAGACCGGCTTCGACCTTAGCGGCGAGCAGGCCAGCATCGCCAAAGGCTTCGCGCGACTCCACACCGGCCGCGAGGACAGCCTTGCCGACATCGAGGCCAAGCGGCGCGCCTTCGAAAGCCTGATCGCCGAGGGCAGCGAAGCCTGGACGCTCCGTAACGCTTGCGATCTCTGGACGGCGGCTTGGTTCGCGCCCAAGGCCGAGATCCCGCTGCGCGGCCGCGAACTGGTCCCGACCAGCGGGCAGGTCTGGGAGTATCTGCGCGGCATCACGATCTACGTCCCGCTGATCGCCGAGGCCGATCGCTGCGCGCAGGCGCATAACTTCTTCCACTGGCCGGTCGAGTTTCCCGACATCATGACGCGGGGCGGCTTCGACGTGGTGATCGGGAACCCGCCGTGGGAGCGCGTGAAGCTCCAGGAAGAAGAATTCTTCGCCTCGACGGCGCCGGAGATCGCCAACGCCAAAAATGCGGCAGCACGCAAGAAGTTGATTGCGGCGCTGGAGGAGACCAATCCCATCCTTGCGGAGGCCTGGGGTGCGGCGCTACGCCGTGCCGCGTGTGAAAGCGCCTATCTCCGGCTGTCAGGACGCTATCCTTATGGCGGCGTCGGTGATGTGAATACATACGCCGTATTTGCTGACCATTTCCGGAAGTCGATGCATCCCAGAGGTCGAGCCGGCATGATTCTTCCGAATGGGCTCGTAACAGGTTTCACCTATCGGGAGTTTCTGCGGCACCTTTTGAGCACGAAGACCCTCGCCTCGTTCTTCGGCTTCGAGAACGAGGACAAGATTTTCAAGAGCGTGCACAACGAGACTAAGTTTGGCCTGTTGACGCTGACAGGGGTGGAGCGGCCGATCGAGCAGCCGTGGTTCACGGCGCACATCCGCCAGCCCGACGAAATCTCGGACCCCGCCAAGCGCTACGCGCTCACCATCGACGAGATCGAGGCAATCAACCCGAACACGCTGAACCTGCCGGCCTTCCGCTGGGCCAAGGACGCCGAGGTCACCGCCGCGATCCACAAGGCGGCGCCGGTGCTGGTCCGCAAGCACGCGGATGGCCGCGAGGAGAACCCGTGGCAGGTCACGATGAAGACGTTGTTCCACATGTCGGGCGCGTCGGAGCACTTCCTCGATCACGCGGATATCGCGCCGTTGATCGTCGAACGGCACGGTGCGCTGGCCGCGCTGGAAGATGGGCGCGAAGTCTATCCGCTCTACGAAGGCAAGATGTTCTGGCACTTCGACCACCGCTACGGCACTTACGAAGGCCAGACGGAAAAGCAGGCCAACAAGGGCGTCCTGCCCCGTGTCCCCGACGACTGGCACGACGACCCCGACTACCGCATCGAACCCCGCTATTGGGTCGAGGCGGGCCTGACCGATCAAGCGCTGGGTGATAACGCCCAAGATGAATGGTTTTTCTCCTGGCGAGATGTTGGTCCTTCAGAGCGAACGCTAGTGGGCACCATTATTCCTCGCACCGCCGCCGGCCACAAAGCGCCTATTCTGCTCTCCCTCCGAGAGCCGCGCGAACAGGCTGCGTTGACCGCCGTGTTGAGCAGCCTTGTTGCTGACTACTGTGTCCGGCAAAAATCGAACGCTATGACGTTCTTCGTCATGGAGCAAATCGCGGTTCTCTCACTGGAGCAGCTAAAGGCAAAGGTTCCGTGGCTCGGCCTGCCGCCGGTTGATTGGCTGGCTGAGCGAACGTTGGAGTTGTCCTACACTAACGGCGAGCTGTCGGCTCTCGCGGACGATTTTGGAAGAGATCATTCGCCGTTCCGCTGGAACCCGGAGCGGCGGATGTGGCTGCAGGCCGAGATCGATGCGGCGGTGATGCATCTCTACGGCCTCGATCG
>CAZGCI010000199.1:0-2300 GCA_964524185.1 uncultured Thiohalocapsa sp.
GGCTTCGACGCTCACGAGAATGAACCCCATCGTGCTCGCGAGAAGGGACCCCCAGGCGTCTGAGTAGGCGCTGCTGTCCCAGACCGGCCACCCCTCGGTGGGAGGTGGCCGTGGCGCCGAGGAAGCGGCCGTGCAGGATCTGCCGGCGGTGGTTCGAGCCACACCCGCGGGCGGGTGACCGGCAGCGGGTCTGCAGCGACGAGGCCTGCCAAGCCGAACGCCACCGGCGGTCCGACAAGGCGTGGCGCGCTCGGAACCCCGACTACGACAAGAAGCGTCGCGTGGCCAAGAAGCTCGGTGATGTCGTCGAGGGCGACGCTGTCGCCACGCCGTACGACGACCCCCTCGAGGAGGTCGACTGGCCGGCGCTCGAACGCGTGATCGGTCCCGCGCACCGCGTCGTGACAGAGGGGACCAGCCGACTTCTCGTGAACTGGGCGCAAGACGCAGTGCGCGCGAATGCGCAGGCGCAACGCCGACACTTGGATCGACTTTCCCAAGGACGCGCGCAAGACGCAGTGCCGTCGAGAGACACCGAGCAACCTCCAGATCCGATCCAAGTTCCCACCACGACGCGCAAGACGCAGTCGGATCGAGGACCGCCGCCTCACTGAAGCTCACGGGGTGCGGAGATCCGATGCAGCTCGAGCTCCACCAACTGGTGCTTCGCTACGCCGGCCTGCGGGTTGTCGATCCCGACCGACAGGCCCGGCTGGCGACGTCGCTTGGCCGTGAGGGCCAGCACAGCGCGGTCCTCGTGGTGGAGGACGAGGGCTCCGACCAGCTTGTCCTGATCGATGGCTACCGCCGGGTCGACGCGTTGCGGTCGCTGGGTCGGGATCTGGTCGAGGCGGTGGTGTTGTCGATGTCTCCGGTGGAGGCGCTGCTGTTGTCGTGGCAGTTGGGTGCCAGCCCCCGTCGGAGCGTGCTCGAGGACGCCTGGTTGCTCCAGGAGCTGGTCGACACTCATGGGTTGCGGCAGACGGAGCTCGCCCTGCGGCTGCGCCGCTCGAAGAGTTGGGTTTCCCAGCGTCTGGCGTTGGTGGGGGTGCTGTCGAATGCAGCCCAGGATGCGGTGCGAACCGGCATCCTCCCACCGCATGGCGCCACGAAGTTCCTCGTTCCGTGGGCGCGCGCCCACGCCGACCACGCCGATCGACTGGTGGCGGGACTCGGTGCGATCGCGGTCACCGACCGCCAGCTCGAGCGGCTCTACCTCGCCTGGCGCACTGCAGACGACGACCGACGAGAGCGGATTGCGGACCAGCCCCACCTCTTCCTGAAGGTCGAGGAGGCGCTGACCGAGCCCGCCCTCGAGCCCGACGACATCGACAAGCTCGCCGACGAACTCGATGGGATCAGCGGCCTGTGCCGCAAGGTCCGACGGCGGCTCCGCGACGGTGTGTTCGCGCGCGCGAACCCCGAAGGTCGCACCCGTGCCACCCGAAGTTGGGACGAAGCCCGGCTGGCCTTCGAGGGCGTGCGAGCGCTGATGAGCAAGGTCTGAGCATGCTCGACCTGGAGACCCGGACCGCGATCCTGCGTCTGCATCGGGCTGGCCACGGCTCGAAGCGGATCGCGAAGGCGCTGGGCGTCTCGCGGAACGCCGTGCGGCGCGTGCTGCGCAGCGGCGAGGCCGCGGTGCCCCCTCTGGACCGCTCCTCGCGGCTGGCTCCGCACCTCGATCGGGTGCGCGGGCTGCACGCTACCTGCAACGGCAACCTGGTGCGGGTTCACGAGGAGCTCGTCGCCCAGGGGATCGAGGTCGGCTACGCGACCCTGACGAGGTTCTGCCGCCGGCACCACATCGGCCATGCGCCACCGCAGGCCGCGGGCACCTACGACTTCGCCCCCGGCGTGGAGATGCAGCACGACACCTCGCCCCACCAGGTCAACATCGGCGGCAGGACGCGCCGCGTCGAGTGCGCCAGCCTGATCCTCGGCTACAGCCGCGTGCAGTTCGCGCAGATCTATCCGCGGTGGAGCCGGTTCCTGGCGCGCGTGTTCCTCACCGACGCCCTGCAGTACCTCGAGGGAGCGGCCTCGCGCTGCATCGTCGACAACAGCAGCGTGATCGTGGCGTCAGGGACGGGGCCGAACGCGGTGATGGCGGCCGAGATGAGCGCCTTCGCCGAGCGGTTCGGCTTCACGTTCGTGGCCCACGTGGTCGGGGACGCCGACCGATCGGGCAAGGTGGAGCGGCCCTTCCACTACATCGAGAACAACTTCTACCCGGGCCGCACCTTCGCGGACTTCGACGACATCAACGCGCAGCTGCGGACATGGTGCGATCGGAAACG
>CAZGCI010000200.1:0-2299 GCA_964524185.1 uncultured Thiohalocapsa sp.
TGTCGGGGCGGGTCTGGAGCGAGTGTGGACCACGGTATCTCCTGTCATATTCTTAAGGCCGCGCCGGGGGCCAAAGCGGCTCGGTGAGCGGCATGGTGCGAGCACGTCGCTCGCTGGCATCGACGGCCCCCTGGGGTGTCAGGCCAACCGATAGGGAGCGCTCTCAATCTTCTTCTGCCTTTCCGTCTTGCTCTTCCGGCGGGGACTGCTCGATGTAACGGTCGACGATATCCGCGCTCTCCCGCAAGCCGACGTTGGTGGCCAGATAGACGTCGACCCAGCGCAGCAGGTTCGGCGCATCGGGGCGCACCGCGATGCAGATGTCGCTGGGGCTTCGCGCCTCCTGGTCGATGGCGACGTGGATGGCGGTGGACGAGTGCTGGCGCATGTAGAACGCGAGCTGCAGGCCGCCATGCACGCCGGCGAAGAGCTCGCCATTGCGCACCGCCTGCATCAGCTCCTCCAGGTTCGAATAGGGCTTGATCCGGACCTTGGGGAAGTCTCGTTCCAGCATCGTTTGGTAGACGCTGCCTTCGAGCACGCCGAACTCCACCGTCTGTACCGCGGCGGTGCCGACGATATCCGGCAGCGTCTCGATCTCGTAGTCGCGCTTTAGCTGGGCGAAGCCGGTGCGGTTGTAGAAGACCCGACCGCTCTGGTTGATGTAAGGCCGGGAGAAATAGACCCGCAACGCGCGCAGCACCGAGCTGCTAAGGAATGAGATACCCAGATCGGCCTCCTTGGCGGCGATCTGGTCAACCACGCCATCATAGGTGTCGGCGCTGCGTACGAACTCGACCTCGACGCCGAGCCTCTCGGCCAGGTCACGGGCGAGATCGGCCTCGGCGCCGGCTGGGCCGCCGTCCTTGGCGGTCATGATCATGGGCGGTGCGTCTTCGGCCATGATGGCGACCCGAACGACACCGGCGTCGAGGATGCGCTGGATGTCGGGGAAGGCGGAGTCGGCGGTCGACTCGGACGCAGAGCCGGCGGCTTGCACCGACAGCGCGGCGGCTAGGCCGAGCAGGCCGAACGCTGCAAGCATGCGCGGTAGACGGCTCATGCCGCGTCCTCCTCGGCATGCGCCGGATCGGCCGCGGCCTCGGGCTTCTCCTTGCCACGGCGGGCGGCCATGACGGTCAAGGTGATATTGGCCTGCAGGCTGGTGACGGTGCGCGCCGGGCCGATCAGGTTGTCGGTGGTGGAGAGCACCACCAGGGCCATAGACGTCGGGATGCCGACGGCACCGAGGATCGGCGCCACGGTCGGGATCAGCACCGGCCCGCCGCCGACCGCGGTCGCCCCGGCGATGATCGAGCCGATGGCGATGACGGCATAGTCGTGAAGGGCCAGGTCGATGACATAGATCTGCGCCAGATACATGGTCAGGAACGACAGCAGGAACACCGCCCCGTGCTGGTTGGCGAAGATGCCGAAGGGGATGACCATGTCCGGCACGCGCCGGTCGACGCCGTAGTTCTCCTCCAACATGTCCAGCGTTGCCGGCAGCGCGACAATGGGGTTGTTGGTCATGAAGGCGAGCATGTTCGGGTTGCTGAGCTTGGCCAGGGTCGGCAACAGCGGCCCACGCACGGCGCGCCAGAACAGCAACACCAGGATGAGCATCAGAATCGCCCCGCCGATATAGAAATCGACCACGAACTTGGTCAGCGCAATCAGCGTCTCGACATCGATCTGCGCGACGACGCCGGCGATGAACAGCAGCAGGCCCGGCGCCAGAATAATGATCCCCCAGCGATAGAGCTGCATGAAGACGTCGTAGATCGCCTTCACCAGGCCCAGGGCCTGATCGGTCTCGCGCGTGTTGATGGTGCCGATGGCGAGACCGATGCTGACACTGAGAAACACGATGGCCATGACGTCGTTGCTGCTCAGGGCCTCGAAGACGTTGGTGGGGACCACCTGCAGCAGAAAGCCCAAAATGCCGCCATCGGCCTTGGCCTCCGGCGGCGCCGCGGTGATCAGGGCGCCGATGCTCTCCTGCGCCCCCGACCCGAGGTTGCTGCCCGGCTGCAGCAGCAGCGCGCTACCCATGCCGATGACACAGGGAATGAGCAACCCGACCGCGTAGAGCAGGGCCATGTTCTTGAAGATGGGCCGGGTGTTGACGTCGCGCAGCAGCCCGGCGATGCCATTGATGATGGCGGTGATCAGGATCGGCAGCAGGCACATCGACAGGAATGCGATGTACAGGCTGCCGATCGGGAACACCGCGATCCCCACGCGCGGTGCGAGCAGGCCGATCAGAAATCCGCCCACGACGGCGGCGAGCACGGTC
>CAZGCI010000201.1:0-2295 GCA_964524185.1 uncultured Thiohalocapsa sp.
ACCAAAACTTCAGCTTCTTCGAATATTCGTGTCGATTGATGCGATTGCCCTGGGAGCCCACCCTATCCCACACCTTAGGATGAGACAGACGCCTCATCATCCGGGGTGGCACCGCGCCATGGTCGTTAGTCGAGACCCCTTCCCCTTTCGCTGGCTCAGCCGTCGTCATGGAAACGATAGGCGATGACAACAAGCTCGGTGTCGCTCGCTCGATAGACCAGGCGGTGGGTCTCGTCGATGCGCCGCGACCAATCACCCGGCAGGCCTCCGCGCAGCGGCTCGGGCTTGCCGATCCCTGCGAATGGCTCGCCCGCGGCGTCGATGATCAGGGTATTGATGCGTTTGAGGGTCTTGGGGTCCTGCTGTTGCCAGCCCAGGTAGGCATCCCAGGCGTCCGGTACAAAGGCGATCGCGCGCGTCGTCATGCGGCGTCGGGGTCGAGCAGCGGCCGCGGTCGGGCCTCGCCGGCGCGATCTTGTGGGTAGAGCGCGGCGACGCCCATCAATCCGCTTGGGTCATGGCGCGGGGTCTGGCGCCATCCCAACCTCCGCAACGCCGAGCCGGCTGGAAAGCCGGTGCTCTCCGGCGCGGCCAGCCCCGGTGGTCATTGGTGTCGTCGCCGTGCCCTTGGGCAGCGGTGGCGCCCGCTCATTTATCGAGACACAGCTAATGAAGCCACATATCCTTTTCGCAC
Source organism: uncultured Thiohalocapsa sp. (assembly GCA_964524185.1). Lineage (GTDB taxonomy): Bacteria > Pseudomonadota > Gammaproteobacteria > Chromatiales > Chromatiaceae > Thiohalocapsa. The sequence continues at coordinate 695 of CAZGCI010000201.1, forward strand.
TCGTCCTCGGCATTGCGCCCGGCAACGCCGCCTTGGCGGCATCGCCCGAGTGCATACTGGAGGATTGCAAATACAGCGCGCAGGTCTTCTTTCGGGCCTTTCATGCAGGCGTGGAGGCGAAATACGAAGGCAAGCGCGCCGACGGCACCTATGCCGTCAACAGCACCATTGCGCTGGAAACCCGCGGCGAGGACGTCCAGTGCTCCTACAACACCGCGGGCGACACGCGGGTGGGCTTCGTTGCCGAGGGCAAGCCGCAGCTGACCTTCGTCAAGGGCGGCGGCAGCCCGCACATGAAACGCTGCGACGGAGAACCACCGAGATGACCACGACCCCAATCATCCGCACCCTGCTCGCCGCCCTGCTCGTCTCCACCACCGCGCTGGCCGGCATCCATACCGAGCGCGTGCATTTGCTAAGGGCGCCAACAGCGCCACCGTCGAGGGCAGCATCCAGGGCGACATGACCATCGAGTACGTGCTCGGCGCCCGGCAGGGACAGTCCATGAACGTCAGCATGGCCAGCGACAACGGCGCCAACTTCTTCAACATCATCGCGATGGGTAAGGAGAACGAGGCGATGTTCGTCGGCTCCAGCGCTCGCAACCAGTTCGAGGGCACCCTGCCGGCGAGCGGCGATTACGAGGTCCGCGTCTATCTGATGCGCAGCGCCGCGCGCCGCGACGAGATCGCCAATTACCGGCTGGTGATGAGCATCGATTGACCGGCGGCGGCGCGGCCGCCGTGGGATGGGTTTCGCTTCGCTCTACCCATCCTACGGGCTACGCGCTCCGTCCGTCTTCAGGCTTGAACGGATTGGCAATCCGTAGACCGTCGATGACGCGCCCGTCCTGCATGTCTTCGGAGTACAGCATCCGGCACTGTGCCTTGAGCGCCATGGTGACGATCAAGGCATCCCAAATCGAAAAGCCGTGCAAACGATGGAGGTCGATTGCACGCAGGACGTCGTCGTGGCTGATGCTCAGTATCTCCAAGCGGCCGAACAGCTCGACCTTGCGGCGCGCGATCACTGCATCGACGCCGAGCTTGCGGGTGACCGCCGCGAAGTACTCTTGCAGCACCTGCGTGGATAGCACGCCATTTCCGGTTTCCCATCCAGCGCGCAGCAGTGACAGGCTGGTTGCCTGCTTGGCCGGTGCATCCGCATCGTCGCTGTAGACCAGAACATTGGTGTCCAAAAAGCTACGTTCTTTCATGCAGCTCGTCGCGGTCGAAGTGCCAACCTCCGGAATGACCCGTCCCGCTCAGCGATTCGAGCTCCTGCCAATCCGCGCGGCGGTGCTCCTCGCCCGTCAGGCGCGAGAGCTCATCACGAATCAGTTGATTGAGGCTCTGGCCGCGTGCAGCCGCGACCTTGCGTGCCGCGGATAGCGTCTGTTCGTCGATCGATAGGGTGATGTTCATGGCACTGGCCCTGCGTACACTGGTTATGTGGAGGTTAACCGGGCATGGCGGAAGTTTCTACCACTTTCGCGACGACGTAGGCGGACAGTTTCGTAAGCCACGAGGGTAAAAGGGGCCAGGCCCGAATGGCGCAAGTTTAAGCCTTAAGTCGATTACAATCCGTCGGTTACAGCGCTT
>CAZGCI010000202.1:0-2265 GCA_964524185.1 uncultured Thiohalocapsa sp.
CTGCCCATCGCTGACGTTCAGCGGGTCCCGCTCCGGCGGGGCCCGTGTCGTTCTGAGCAGCTGCTGTCGGCGATTCGCGCTCCCTTCAAGGCTTGCCGTAGCAGGCTGCGGAAGAACGCCCGAACGGGCGTTCCTTCTGCAGACTGCTCCCCGAGCGGAGCGGGAAGGTGGGGAGGCGCGGCCGAGTCGCCTCAACGACATCAGGTGGTTGCGACCGCGCCGGAACAGGCTGCGCCAGAGACATTTCCAAAACCATCATCAACATGAGGGAGTTGCCAAGTCGTTTTTCCGCAGCCTGTTAGGGGCCCGCGAGAGAATAACGCGATCGTTCCCGCGCCCGATCCATCCCGCATGGCCGCGTTGCTCACTGTGCTGCTCGTGTCACATCCGTCGAGGATGCTCACTCCGCTGCTCGTTCGCGCCTGTTGTAGCGAAGTCAAGAACAAGATTTTTCTCGGATTTCTCACCATTTAAGGGGCTCTAGGCGCACCAATCCAAGACCACCGTGCAGGAGGACGGATCTGTGCGGGATGGGTGTCCACGAGCGAGGAGCACGGAGAACGCCGGTGCGGGTTGGCCCAACCTGTTTCGTAGGGCCTCCGCGCTGAACGCGGGGCCGAATCGGCTACCTCGGGCATTTGCGCCGGGCGGACGCCCTCAGGGTGCCTCATGACTTGCTCTGGGACTCGCCGTTGACGTCGGTCCATAGGCGCGAACGGAGGTCACCCGTCGGGCTCCTTGGAGCTCAGGAGCTGGTGTGTCAGGTCATGCGGCCTCCTTGGCGTCGTTGTCTTCGAGAACCAGGTCGAGGCGTCGGACATCGAACAGCTTTGCTGAGTCGAACTCCTCGTCGTGAACCGAGATGTGCCACAGCCCTGCGACCAGCTTGCGCATGAGCGCAACGATCGCCTTCAGCTTTGCTTTGCCGCCATCGCGTGCGACTTTGCGTGCGTACCAGGCACGGAACACCTCGTCGCTACGCAGCTTTCGCAGCACGGCCAGGAACAGGTACTTCCGCACAATGCCGTGGCCCCGCTTGGTGATCCGCAGCTGCCCCGTCTTGGCCGTACCGCTCGAGTGCACCTTGAGGTTCATCCCGAGTGCCTTGAACAAGGATGCTGCGCTTTCGTACCGCGACAGATCACCGGCGCGGCTGACCACCACGGCTGCCGACACACAGCCGATGACCGGGGCGATGCGTTGAACCGCTTTGCTTCGCTTTCCGAGCTCCGCGACGTGGCGCTGCGCTGCCAGCAAGGCGCGGCGGTGGCGGTTGACCTCGGTGGCGAGCGCGGCGAGGGCAACCCCCTCTTCATCGACCATCTCGACGCCGACCGTCGCCGCGGACGACTCGATGATCGCTTCGATCTTCGTTGACGACAGCGGTCCCACCCGACGGAGCATCTCGCGCGCCTCATCAGCGTCGGCTGCCACCGCCGCGGGGCCCCGGTAGGTTTCGAGCAGGTTCAGCATCGTGGCTGAGCCGAGCTCGAGGTAGGTGCCAAGCTCCGGCCAGTACCGCGCCAGCCGCGCCTCCAGCCGGCCGACGTTGCGCCGGTACGCGTCGTCGTACATCTCCATCGTTGAGATGGCCGCCGACATCGAGCGCTCAGCCTCTGTACGGGCCTTCCAGGGCTTGCTGGCGCCGTCGAGATGCAGCAGAGCGATCAACTCGGCGGCTTTAGCGTCATGAAGGCTCGGTACGCCGTCGAACACCTCTGCCGCATCGTGGACGCGCTTTGTGCCCACCTGAAAAGTCTGGAGCCCAGCTGCAGCCGCGCGCTCACGAAAGGCGTCGCCGTAGGTGCCGGTCGGCTCTAGAACGATGTCGAGCTGTTTCGCCGGCAGGGCGGACAGCCACGCCACGAACGCGTGAATGTCCCCAGGCTGCGAGAACGTCACCGTCACCAGCTTCCGCTTGTCTTCGGTGAGCAGCGCAACGAAGACCTTCTCCTTCGCAATGTCGACACCAGCGGTGATCCGCTGCTCGTCCACCTCCGGCCCAAGGGCCTCCAGATCGACACGGTTGAACGGCTTGGCTTTGTATGTACGCTTCTTCATGGGGATGACCTCCGACGCCGCCCGCGTGGCGGCATCATGTTGTTTGGGGCATCCCCGCTTTTGATCTCCCTGCACCGCTTGAGTAGAGCCGACTTGCCCTGCGGGCGCCTCGACCCCGAGGATCGACCGATTTGTTCATTCGCGGGCCCCAACAGGCTGCGGAAAACGACTTGGCAACGCCCTCATATTGATGATTTTGCAAAT
>CAZGCI010000203.1:0-2261 GCA_964524185.1 uncultured Thiohalocapsa sp.
CCCCACTCGCTCCGGATCCATGAGAGCGCAGGACCGGAGTCCGTTTCGGAGGCCAGCACCACAGGTAGGGCGTCTTGGGCCTTGTCCTTGTCGCACGATCGGGTAGTGGAGCCGATCGCTCGGGGATGAACCCTGGGGATGGAGGTATCGGCCGCGGGCGCTCTTCTTGCCGGTCGACCACCCGCGGCCGCCTCCCAGAGGATGAGGATCATGGCATGTGGATCGATCGACGTCACGTACGGCGCGGAAGACTTGACCCGGCTGCCTGATGCGATGGCCGAAGGTGCGGCTTTGCTGCTCGGTCTTCGGCAGCGCGGCGTCCTCGACAACGTCGGCGAGCGTTTGCGCATCCGTCGCCAGGGTGGCTTCTGCGGGCTCGACGTCTTCGTGGCCCTGTGGCTCTACTACGCGAGCGACCGATCCTCGGGCTTCAAGGGGTTCTGGCAACGATGCGCACAGCACCATGCGGCCCAGCTGGGCGCGGTCGCGGGACGGGACCGGCTGATGTCGCCCTCGTCGGTGTCGCGCGCGCTGGACGCGGTGGAGGTGGACCTGCTGCGACCCGTCGCGGACACCCTGCTGCACACCGTCGCCAACGTGGACACCGTGCTTCGCCACCCCGCCGTGCAGAGCTACGACGCGCTCGGCGAGGGCTGGCATGTGTTCGACGTCGACCCGACGGTCTCGGCGCTTCGCCATCGCGCTTTGCCGCAGTCCGACGACCTGCCCGATCCGGTCCGGCGGTCGAAGGACCTGGGGGCGCCTGGCTACAAGGGCCGCAAGCGGGGGGACATCGTGCTCCGGCGCGCCACTGTGATGCACGCCGGCGCGGCCGTGTGGACGCACGCCCACCTCGCGCCTGGCAACGGCGACGCGCTCCTCGACTTCGCTGCGTGCCTCGACAGCATCGTCGCCACCTGTGACCGCCTGGGCCATCCCTGCTCCCGCGCGCTCGTGCGCATGGACGGCGAACACGGCAACCTCCCGTGGTTCGCTGCCTGTCGCGAACGCGGCCTGCCCTTCGTCACCCGACTCAACCGCAACCACCTCCTCCAGGATCCGCAGATCCTCGAAGCCCTCCGCGCGGCGCGGTGGGCCCACGTGCCCGACAGCCAGTGCGGCCCGCAACGCTCGGCCGCGGATGTCGGGCTCCTCACCCTGAAGGCGGGCGCGAAGACCCGCCGTCCCGACGGCACGCGCTACGCGCCGCTCCAGGTCCGCGTTGTGGCCTGCATCTTCCCGAAGACCGGCGCAGCGAAGCGAGGCCGTGTCCTCGACGGTCATGAGGTCGAGCTCTTCGCGGTCGACCTGCCGGTCGATGGCTGGCCCGCACACGAGGCCATCGCGGCCTACTACGGCCGGAACGCCCTCGAGAATCGCTTCGCTCAGGAGGACCGCGAGCTCGGGCTGGACCGCATCCTGAGCTACCACCTCCCGGGACAGGAGCTGGCCACGTTGGTTGCGCTGGCGCTGTGGAACGAGCGCGTCGTGCGCGGCTTCGAGCTGCAGCCGCCTCCGGACGAGCCGCCCCTCCACGGACCCCGCCGTCCCGTCGAGGCACCGATCCTGCCCGAAGGGTGGCCACGAGATCCCGTCCTCGCCCCCCTGCTCGACGCGCTCGACTGGGACAAGCTCCTCGCGAAGCGACCCGGCTGGTCCTACGACCGGGGCGTCCTCGTGTGCGACGAGGGCCGCCCGCTCACCCTCACCACGGTGCGTCCCACGCCGAGCAGCCCCTCGGTCACGAGCGTGATCTTCCGGCGTCCGTCGGGAGGTTGCGAGGACTGCGGGTCCCGCTCGGGCTGCCTTCACAGCGACCGGCCTGCCGCGTCGAAGCACCTCGAGCTGTCGATCCCTACAGCCGTGGCCGAGGCGTTGCGGGCCCGCCTGGCTCAGCTGCGACGACGCCCGAAGCGCCAGGTCATCGAGCCGATCGCGGCGACGCCCGGCCCACGGGCTGTGCAGAGCTCGCTCTTCCTGCCCGCGCGGGCCCGGCAGGCCTTCCGCGCCCTCTTCGACCGCGTCAGCCTGCACGTCCACGTCGAGCTGGAGCCCGCTCCACGACCTCACCTCACACTCGTCGCCAACGATGACGCCGATCGTCAACGCCGCCGAAGGTCGTGGGACCAGAACCTCGCCCGTCACGCTCTCCCCCACGACGCCCGACTTCACATCCGCGTTGCGGGAGCCAGCCGCATCCTCTGTGACACGCTGGGCTACGGCGTCAGCCCGAAAGAGCAATCAGCAGGCGCATGACCGTG
>CAZGCI010000204.1:0-2219 GCA_964524185.1 uncultured Thiohalocapsa sp.
CCGCGGACGCCAACACCGAGGCGCGCTACAAGAAGATCGTCGCCGACCAGGCGGGCCTGGAGCGGGTGCTGGTGGAGCACTTCATCCAGTCTCACGACACGCCGCCCGAGACGCTTTGGCTTGACCTCGACGCCACCGACGACCCGCTGCACGGTCACCAGGAAGGACGCTTCTTCCACGGCTATTACGGCCACTACTGCTACCTGCCGCTCTACATCACCAGTGGCGAGCATGTACTCTGCGCGCGGCTACGCCGGTCCAACATCGACGCCGCCGCGGGCAGTGTCGAAGCACTCTCGCTGATCGCCGCCCAACTGCGCGCGGCGTGGCCGCAGGTGCGCCTCATCATCCGTGGCGACAGCGGCTTTTGCCGCGAAGACATCATGGCCTGGTGCGAGGCCGAGGGGGTCGATTGCGTCCTCGGCCTGGCCAAGAACGATCGCCTCAAGGAGCTGAGCCTGCGTTGGCGGATCGAAGCACAGCACGTGTTTCTGCGCACTTGCGAGGCGAGTCGAGTATTCGCTGAGTTCCAGTACCGCACACGCAAGAGCTGGAGCCGGGCGCGGCGTGTCGTGGTCAAGGCAGAGCACCTCGCCAAGGGCGCCAACCCACGCTACGTCGTCACGTCCCTGAGGGCTGAAGAGGCCGATGCCCGCACGCTGTATGAGGACCTGTACTGCGCGCGCGGCGACATGGAGAACCGCATCAAGGAACAGCAGTTGGAGCTGTTCGCCGACCGTACCAGCACGCAGACGATGCGGGCCAACCAGCTGCGGCTGACCCTCTCCACCGTCGCCTACACCCTGCTCGTCGCACTGCGCCGGTTGGGGCTGCAGCACACGGAACTCGAGCGCGCCACGCCTGGCAACATCCGCACCCGTCTGCTGAAGGTCGGCGCGCAGGTGCGCGTGAGTGTGCGCCGCGTCGTCGTGGCGCTCTCCGAAGCCTTCCCAGCGCAGGACATCTTTATGCAGGCGGTGCGAAACCTTGCCGCCCTACCAGCGCACGCGCGCCCGGGCTGAGCATCTGCCGACGCTCGCGAGCCGCCGCGACGTCTAACATCCCCTCAATTTTGTGTGCCGCGACCCGGTGCTCACGGGCGGCTGTGGCCTGCGGCTGCCAATCACCCGCCAGAACGCAGAAACATGTCGTCCTGAGCGCTACCGCGCCGACCTGATGCCGCCTACGCAGCCACCGATGCCCCTGTTGCACGCAGATTAGAGCCGCAACGGTCCAGCTTGGCCCCCTGGCCCCATCGATTAGCCGGGCTGGTGAGCGATGCGGGCTAGCTCTTCGTCGAGGCGTGCTTCGAATGCGGCAATGGTCACTCCGTCCACGCCGGGGCTTCCCTTGTTCTTTCGCACGCTCTGAAAACCGCCGCGCAGCCGCTCGACTGCACATAGCTCCTCGAAGAGTCTTCGCTCGTCGGTCCATAGGTTGCGTTGATACATGGCACTCTCTTTGCGCGCGGCCTTCGGCGATCTGCGCCGGCGTCGTCATGGCGATGTCTACGTCTCGCCTCGACACCGGCTCCTCTGCGGGCTGATCTCGACCGCACGGTCTCTCATGCTCTCCAAAACCGCTTACGTGTTCCGCCCTTCACCTCCGCTATCCGTGGCGCTGACCCGATGTTTTACCCTCCGCTACGTCACCGCAGCTTCATCGGCACCGGGCTTTACGATTACTACGGCTTCGTCTGCAGGCCCCCGTCCCATCACGTGTCACGTCTCCGCGCCGCTTAGGGCTTAAGGTGTCGTAGTTACACCGACCCAAGATCGGCGGCCTTTCACCGGGTAAGCTAGTCGCCTCTGTCATCGCCCACCTACCTTCTCTACGTCCAGGGGGTTACGGGAAGATCATCGGGCTTCGGTGGTCCACGGCACCTCGCCCACCCCTGGCCGCCTAAACGAAGGTTCGCTTTCGCTTAGGTGACGATTTTGGACTCCGGCTTCCTTCAGATCCCTCATTGGCTTCCGCCCGGTAGCTTCCTCGCAGTTACTCCTCTTCCTTAAGGTGCGCATGGAAGTTTCCTCGGGCACCCTTGCCTTCGCCTACATGTTCCCCTCTTCCAAGGGCCATGGCTGGACTTGCACCAGCTAGCCGACTAGCATTCCGGTCACACACGCGCGCCGCCTATCGGCTGTTCGACCATCCCGAGGTTAGTGCCGAGCGCGTGCTCGCCCCGCACATCGCCCGCACCGAGCAACGCCTGCGTGAGC
>CAZGCI010000205.1:0-2197 GCA_964524185.1 uncultured Thiohalocapsa sp.
ACCTCGTCTTCGGTGTCCGGCGTAATGACGACGAAGGGCATCTCCACGCGCCAGTCGGTGGCGTCGGTGGCATGGGACACGCGGGCGAGGCCGCCGAAGTTGATATTGTCCCTGCGGGTGATGCCGGCCAGGCGCTGGCGGATGCGCCGGCGCAGCGCCCGATCCTCCTCGAACTGCGCCGCGAAGCCCTGCACCGACGCCCGTGCCGCCGCCAGCAGGTCGGCGGCCTGCTGGTTGTCGTTCAGGCGTTGCTCGAACTGATCCAGCCGATGCTCCAGCGCCTCGATGAGCATGGCGCGGCGCTTCGGGTCCTCCAGCAGGTCGTCTTGCAGGTAAGGGTTGCGGGTCACCACCCACATGTCGCCGAGCACCTCGAACAGCATGCGCGCCGAGCGCCCGGTGCGCCGGGAGCCGCGCAGTGCCTCGATGAGGCGCCAGTTGGGCTCCCCGAGGAAGCGGATGACGATCTCCCGGTCGGAGAAGGAGGTGTAGTTGTACGGAATCTCGCGCAGGCGGTGGGTGGGGCTGGGTGCGGTGTCATCTGCGCCGACGCGGGCGAGGGCCGGCTCGGTGTCGGAGTGGTGCAAGGTGGTGATGGGATCGGCGGCGTAGCTGTTGAGCTGCGTAGGGGCTGACATAGGAGACTCTGGCGGTGCTGCATTGCGTCAAGTCTAACGTAAGCAAGCACGCACCCGATGTGCGCTCCGGCATGCCAAGACCGCGTGACGGAACGGGTTTCAGTGCACCCGGCTGCATCGACCCGCGACCGCGGCGCCAACCCGGTCACGCCAGCGGCGGGCCGCTGATGCTCGGAGCCGGCGTCGAGGCGACGGTAAGTGACCGTTCAGAAACAACATGAACAGGGCCGCAGACGGAAACAAACGACGAAAAGCGCGAAAGGCACCCAGACGCGCGTGCATCTCCGGAAGTTTCGCGCTTTTCGCGTGTCGTCTCAGTAACGGCTCGGCACGTACAGTTCCTCGGGCAGGGTCGCGCGGTCGTAGTCTGGGTTGAACACCCGATCCGGCAGGCTGATGGGCTCGTGCGGGATTTCGGTGTACGGCATCTGCTCCAGCAAATGGTGGATGCAATTCAAGCGCGCGCGCTTCTTGTCGTTGCCCTCGACGATGTACCAGGGCGCCTCCGAGATGTTGGTGCGCGCGAAGATGTCCTCCTTGGCCTTGGTGTAGTCCTCCCAACGCACCCGCGATTGCAGGTCCATGGGGCTCAGCTTCCACTGCTTCAGTGGGTCGTGGATGCGCATCAAAAAGCGCAGTTGCTGCTCTTCGTCCGTGATGGAGAACCAATACTTCACGAGTCGGATACCGGAGCGCACCAGCATGCGCTCGAACTCCGGGACGTCTTGGAAGAACTGCTCCACCTGCGTTGGATTCGCAAAGCCCATGACCCGCTCCACGCCTGCGCGGTTGTACCAGGAGCGGTCGAAGAGCACGATCTCACCCCCTGATGGCAGATGCGGCACATAACGCTGGAAGTACCACTGGGTACGTTCCTTCTCCGAGGGCTTGGTCAGCGCAACGACCCGGCACACCCGTGGGTTGAGTCGCTGTGTGATGCGTTTGATCACCCCGCCTTTGCCGGCGGAGTCGCGTCCCTCGAAGATCACCAAGATCTTCTCGCCCGTGGCCTCCACCCAATCCTGCAGCTTAATCAGCTCCGCCTGCAGCGTCAGCAGGGCACGGAAATAGGTCCTGCGGTCGATGGCCGACGGGCGCGTGCGCTTATAGATCCGGCGCAGCTCCATGGACAGGGCCGGCTCCGAGAGCTCGAGCTCATAGTCCTCATCCAGCGTGTCCTCGAGCTCGGCCTCCAGCCAATCCTTGATGTCGACGTCTGCGTCTGCTCGGTGCATGTTGCATCACCTCCGTCTCGGGTCAGGGCAGTGGGGTTTCCGGCGGAGCTCGGCCGGGACCGACGTGTTCCGGTCACCGTGCGGCCCAGCTCGTCGAGGGGCGATGCCGAAGCCGAGCCGACCCCGCCGAGCGTGACACCGCAGCGATGCCGATGCTAGCACCGGCACGTTGCGCGGAGATGACGGTTCGGTTGCCGCACCTGCGCCGACGGCGTTGCGCGGGGCGAAAAATGCTCATAGGCGAGGCGCTGCCTCAGACCGACGAGCGACTAGCCCGCAAATCTCACCAGCGGATTGAAAAAGGGTGGCTCTCTCTGGCATAAG
>CAZGCI010000206.1:0-2188 GCA_964524185.1 uncultured Thiohalocapsa sp.
GCCGGCGCAACAAGATGACCGGCACCGCCGAGCAGTTCCAGTACATCCTGCGCGATGAGTCCATGCACATGAACTTCGGCATCGACGTCATCAACCAGATCAAGATCGAGAACCCGCACCTCTGGACCGAGGCCTTCAAGCAGGAGCTAGTCACCATGATCCGCGAGGCCGTGGCGCTGGAGGCCCAGTACGCCCAAGAGACCATGCCCCGTGGCGTGCTGGGACTCAACGCGCCCATGTTCGAGGAATACCTGCAGTTCATCGCCAACCGCCGCTGCGCCCAGATTGGCCTGCCGGAGCAATATCGGGGCGCCAGTAACCCCTTCCCGTGGATGAGCGAGGTGCTGGACCTCAAGAAGGAAAAGAACTTCTTCGAGACCCGCGTCACCGAGTATCAGACCGGCGGGGCGCTGAGCTGGGATTAACGTGAGCCAGACGACTCATGGTTCGGGGTGGCACCACGCCAGGATCCAGAGACTGATTGCTTGACCCGTCATCGGAGCAGCCAATGCCGCAGACCGTAACCACCGGTGCCACCGAGGCCGACTTCCTGTTCGACAGCGAAGAGCTGCACGGCCTGGCCGGTGAGCCACTGCTGCGCCGCGCCTGGCGTCATGCCCAGGACAAGCGCGTGTTGCAGGTGCAATTCATTGACGGCGAGCTGCACGCGGAGGTCGAGGACGAGGACAGCGAAGAACAACTGGCCCTCAGCCTGGGCTTTGATGCCGACGGCAACCTCTGGTCCGCCTGCGACTGCGGCGGCTTCGATGCCGACCGCGGGCTCTGCGTCCACGCGCTCGCGGCGTTGCTCGCCTTCGGCACTGCCGAGCCCGCCGACGCCAAACTCGGCGATGCCCTCCTCGCCGCCATCGAAGAGCGGGTCAAGCGCGGCCGCGCCGAGGTCCGCGTGGAGCCGCTGATCACAGACGACGCGGTGGAGGGCGTGGAGCCCTGGTTCGGCACCTGGCGCGCGCGCTCCATCGGCACCGGCGCGAGCCCGGTGCAATCCGCCTGGCAGGTGCAGATCCGCTCCCTGACCGAGCGCGCCAACCACTGCACCTGTCCCGACTTTGCCACCAACCAGCTCGGCACCTGTAAGCACATCGAAGCGGTGCTGCACCGCATCGGCAAACGCAAGGACTACAAAACCATCCGCGCCCAGCCGGCGCCGCGGCCCTATGTCTACCTGGACTGGCAACGCGATGACGCACCGCGTATCCGGCTGCATCGCTCGGTCGAGATCCCTGCGCACCTTGGCCCCGTGCTCAGCCAATGGTTCGACGCCGACGGCGCCTTCCGCGGCCGCCTGCCGGACGAGTTCTTCGCCTTCGCCGAGCAGCATGGCGGCGATGAGCTCCTGATCGGCGATGACGCCTTGGGCTTTGCCCGCCGCATCGCCGACGACGCCGCCCGCGAGCTGCGCGCCCGCGACATCGGCCAACGCATCCGCGACAGTGGCGGCCGGCTGCCGGAGATTCGCGCCCGGCTCTATCCATACCAGGTGGACGGCGTCGCCTTCCTCGCCGGCCGTGGCCGGGCGCTGCTGGCCGACGACATGGGGCTCGGCAAGACACTCCAGGCCATCGCCGCGGCCTATTGGCTGCATCGCAACGAGAACGTCGGGCGTGTCCTGATCGTCTGCCCGGCGTCGCTCAAGTTTCAATGGGCACGCGAGATCGAGCGCTTCACCAGCGCCGAGGTGCATCTGGTGCAGGGCCGCACCGATGAGCGCGCCGTCCAGTACCGCCAGGGCAACGGCTTCTATGTCATCAACTACGAACTGGTCCTGCGCGACCTCAGCGTCATCAACGAGACCCTGGCGCCGGATCTATTGATTCTGGATGAAGCGCAGCGCATCAAGAACTGGCGCACCAAGATTGCCGCCGCGATTAAACGCATTCCATCGCGCTACGCCTTCGTGCTCAGCGGCACACCGCTGGAGAACCGCCTGGAGGACCTCTACAGCCTGATGCAGGTGGTGGACGCGCGGGTGCTAGGGCCGTTGTGGCGCTATCTGGTGGACTTCCACATCACCGACGAGCGCGGCAAGGTGCTCGGTTATCGCAACCTGTCGGAGCTGCGCCGGCGACTCGCGCCCGTGATGCTGCGCCGCGACCGCAGCCTGGTGCGCGACCAGCTGCCGGACCGCATCGAGCAGCGCCGCGACGTATCCCTGACACCCAAGCAG
>CAZGCI010000207.1:0-2126 GCA_964524185.1 uncultured Thiohalocapsa sp.
CGGACACTCGTGCGGCTCGTAGGCGACGCTGATCTCGGTCAGAATCCACCAACCACCGGGATCTGCACCGCCAACGAAGGGGCCTAGGTGCCGGCTTGCCTGACTCTGCGCCTGTGCATGCAAGGCGCGCGTCATCGGCCGACGCACGATCTCGCCCCCGATCAGCTCCACGTCGTCCTCCGGGTACGCCAGCAGATCGTCCAGGGTCTTCAGCTTCAGGGCTTCCATTGGTCACCTCCGCGCTCGGGCCGCTGCGATGCCGAACATCATCGCGCAATCAGGTCGGCCGCTCCAACTGGGCCGGCGCGGAATCCGTGGCTCCGCGGCATGACGGCCGAGCCTGCCGCTAAGGCGTCCGTGCCGGTCGGGGTCGTCGCGGCTCAGGCAGCAACGGCGGCCCGCAGGTCCGCGACTGGGTCGCTGCCGGTCAGCTTGAGGTCGTAGCGCTCCTGCAGGATCTTGAACACGTTCGGCGAGACGAACGCCGGCGGGTTCGGGCCGAGGGTGATGCCCTTGACGCCCAGATGCAGCAGGGTCAGCAGCACCGCCACGGCCTTTTGCTCGAACCAGCTGATGACGAGCGTCAGCGGCAGGTCATTGACGCTGCATTCGAAGGCCTCAGCCAGGGCCACGGCCACGGCGATGGCGCCGTAGGCATCGTTGCACTGGCCCATGTCCATTAGCCGCGGCAGGCCCAGGTGCTCGCCGTAGTCGTGGTCGCGGATGCGGTACTTACCGCAGCCCAGGGTCAGGATGAAGGAGTCATCCGGCGCCGCCTGGGCATAGTCGGTGAAGTAGTTGCGGCCCTTCTCCGCGCCGTCGCAGCCGCCGATGACGAAGAAGCGGCTGATCTTGCCGGCCTTGACGGCATCGACGATGGCAGGCGCCTGATCCAGCAACACCGTGCGGTGAAAACCCACCGTGGACTCACCGACCAGGTTGTCGACGCAGGGTTCGCCGGCCAGCGCGGCCTCGATGACCGGGCGGAAGTCGCCGGATTTCAGCCGCGTGCCGCCGGGCACGGCAACGGCATTGGTGGTGAAGAGGCGCCCCTTGTAACTGTCCGGCGGGATCAGCACGCAGTTGGTGGTGCCCACCACCGGCCCCGGGAAGGCCGCGAACTCCTTCTTCTGCTCCTGCCAGGCGCCGCCGTAGTGTCCGGCCAGGTTCGGGTGCTGCTGGAAGCGCGCGTACATGTGCGCCGGCAGCATCTCGCCGTGGGTGTAGACCTTGACCTCGGTACCTTCGACCTGTTGCAGCAGCTGCCACAGATCCATCAGGTCGTGCCCGGTGATCAGGATGCCGGGCCCGGCGACGGTGCCCTCACGCACCTTGTGCGGCGCGGCCTTGCCGAAGTTGTCTAGGTGGCCCTGGTCGAGCATCTGCATGACGCGCAGGTTCACCTCCCCGCACTTGAGGCAGTAGCCGAGCAGGGTGTCGAGGTCGAAGTTCACATTGGTCATGGTCGCGAACAGGGCCTCCTCGATGAAGGCCGACACGGCCTCATCCGATTGACCCAGGCGCCGCGCATGATGGGCGTAGGCGGCCATGCCCTTGAGGCCATAGAGCAAGGTCTCCTGCAGGGACTGGATGTCTTCATCCTTGCCGCAGGTGCCGGGGCTGTTGACGCAGGCAGATTGGCGGAAGGTCTGTTCGCACTGGTTGCAATACATACGAAGGCTCGTTGCTGGGGTTGTCGGGCGCCGCATGGTTCGGGCGCTGATAGCGGTCGCGGCTGGGTAAAGGGCCGGGCGCCGAGGGCAGTCTGTGCGCGAGCAGCGGCGACGCCCTTGATTCGTATCAAGCCGCGAATTGGACCCTTGACGCGGGTCAGGCAGGAGGCAAAAGAAGGTGCGGCGCGGTCAGTCTTGAGGCCGATCAAGGCCGGGTGAGGGCGGCAACGGCAAGTTGTCGGCGACACAACCGGAAGCGCGCGCACGTCGTTGACGCGCGCCATGAAGCACCGAAGGAGACCCCATGCCTGCTCGCCCGACCCGCCGACCGCCCCCGATGAAAACGACCCTCGGACCTCTGCCACGGCAGCAGGGCATCGCGCTCCTGCTGATGCTGTTGGCCATGGCCTGCGTGTTCGGTATCCCGGCCGCGCAGGCCGAGGGCGTGCGCTC
>CAZGCI010000208.1:0-2114 GCA_964524185.1 uncultured Thiohalocapsa sp.
AGGCTTTTGCCAACAAACAGCGAATGGATGGTCGCGGCCGCATTTTGCGGCTCCTTCTGCAGATGCGCCACCGCGTGGTGGAACAAGTCGTCATAGAGTTCGTCGGCCTTGACATCGCGGCTTTCGACGTCCGCCGCCAAGATGTAGCTATTGCGTCCGAGCGCTTCCAGCGCATCTTTGAGCATCTTGGCGACTGAGCGATCGAGTGCGCGCAAAAGGTCTGTTGTGTCGGCAGATACACTCGGCGCCTGGCCGTCAAGCGCCATACACCGCTTGGCGATACTCTTGGCCTTATCGCCGACCCGCTCAAGGTTGCTGGCGGCCCGCTCGATGGCCAACACGAGCCGCAAATCCGAGGCAACCGGTTGCAGGCGTCCAAGGATGTCCATGACCTCTTCGTGAATCGCGGCCTCACGACGGTCGATCTCCAGATCCTGGTGAATGATCTCCTGCGCGGCAGTGCAGTCATTCTCCAAAAAGACACTGAGACACTGCTCGAGCATCACGTTCACTTGCGCCCCCATCTCCAACAGATGGCTGGTTGCGGCGTCGAGGCTCTGATCGAAAGATGAAAGGGTATGCGGCTCGGTCATGATGGCTTGGTGCTCGTGATCGAATCAGCCGAAACGGCCGGTAATGTAATGTTCCGTGCGCTCATCGCGCGGCGATGAGAAGACCTGTTTGGTCTCGCCGTACTCGACCATGTCGCCCACTAACATGAAGGCGGTGAAGTCCGAGATTCGGCTCGCCTGCTGCATGTTATGGGTCACGATCAGGATGGTGACCTCACCCGCCAATTGTTGAACCAGATCCTCGATCTTGGCCGTACCCGCCGGGTCGAGCGCCGAGGTCGGCTCGTCGAAAAGAATCATTTCCGGCTCAGGTGCCAACGCGCGCGCAATGCAGAGACGTTGTTGTTGCCCACCAGAGAGCCCATAGGCCGAGCTGTGCAGCCGATCCTTGACTTCGTTCCAGAGCCCGGCATGCTGCAACGCCCACTCGACCTTCTCATCCAATATGGAGCGCTTCTTGATGCCGCGAATGGTCAAGCCCGACACCACGTTGGCGTAGATGGATTTCGGGAACGGGTTTGGCTTCTGGAACACCATGCCGATGCGCAAACGCACCAAGGTCGGGCTGATCTTGACCAGGTTCTCATTTTCCGGATACAACCAGATCGCGCCTTCGTAGCGGCTATCCGGATACAAGTCGTGCATACGGTTGAAGCAGCGCAGGAAGGTACTCTTGCCACAACCGGAAGGACCGATCAGGGCGGTCACCTTGCGATCGACCACCGGCAGGTTGATCGACTTCAGGGCCTGAAACTTGCCGTACCAGAAGCTCAGGTCTTTGGCCTCGGCGCGATTTGTGACAGCGACTGGACCTTGTGCCGCAGCCGATAATTCGGCACTTTGGCGTGTAGCAGGCGCCGACGAGGTGGGCGGGTTCTCGGTGTCGTCCATTTGAGGAAGGCTATGGGCGTGCATGACAGTGACTACCTTGAGCTAGGAGCGTTGGTGCTTGCGCAACTGATAACGGATGTAGATGGCGAGCCCGTTCATCATCAGCGTCATCACCATCAAGACCACGCCGGTCGCGGCGGCATTGATGTGAAACTCGGCCTGCGGCCGCGACACCCAGTTGAACAATTGGATCGGCATGACCGTGAATGGACTGGTGACCCAGTCGAAGTTGATGAACGGCGGCGTGGCCTGCACCGGCGCTGGCGGCAGGAAGGCGATGAAGGTCAGCGCCCCGATGGTGATCACCGGGGCCGCCTCGCCGATGGCGCGCGCCAGCCCGACGATGGTGCCGGTCAGGATGCCGGGGCGCGCCGCGGGCAGCACGTACTGGCTCACCGTCTGCCACTTGTCCGCGCCAAGCCCGTAAGCCGCCTCGCGCAGGTCCTTCGGGATGCTGCGAATGGACTCGCGGGTGGCGACGATGATGACCGGGAGGATCAACAATGCCAGCACCAGGCCCGCGGTGAGGACGGTCTCGCCAAGCCCGAAGGCGTAGACGAACAACCCGAGCGCGAGCAGTCCATAGATGATCGACGGCACCCCAGCGAGGTTGCTGACGTTGATCTCGATCAGGTCGGTGACCCAGTTTTT
>CAZGCI010000209.1:0-2034 GCA_964524185.1 uncultured Thiohalocapsa sp.
CGCGCTTTCCCATCGGCACCGAGGGTCGGGCGGCGATCTATACCAGCCCCAACAGTGGATTCAACATCCTCAGGCGCATTGGGCTGCGTGCCTACTCTTGGTTGAACTGGATCTATCCCTTCTAAGGAGACACCGATTGATCGGGCATCCTGCTGCATAGGGTCCACGGACCTAGCAACACAGCCGCGGAGGACATCAAAATCGGCAAGGAGCCTGCTAGTATCCCATTCCAGGGCGCTTCGAAAGCCATTCGCCCGAACAGCACGTCGAGCTGGGCGTTGACTTCCCGCTGGCGTTGGTCTTAAGAATCGCTATCGTCACAGAGGAGAAGAGAAAATGGCAGAGATCATCACCGCCGTGTATGCATCGGCAGACACCCTCGCGAATGTGCGCGATGACCTGATCTCAACGGGCATCCCGCAAGAGAAGATCCGTGTCAACCACGACAAGAAACAGGTCCAGGTAATGGGTCCGCACACGGCCGAGGCCGAGATCGAAGAGATCCTGAAGCGACATTCGCCCACCGACGTCCACACGAGCTGATCACTCCGGGCCGGGCGCGGAGCGGGCGGGCGCGCCGCCCTTGGACCCGTTCGGCAACCTAGTTGGTAACCTATTCGGTAACCTACTCGGCAACCTGTTGGCCAGCCCTTGACCGACGCGTTCGCCAACTCGACCGCTCGAGCGCGGACATGGCTATCGACGGAGGCTTTCGCACGCGAGGACTGACCAGGTAGGCGGCAGTTGCTAAGCGGGCGTTGACCTCGGAACGCGAGGTTTCAAACCGTTGAGATAGCAGATTCAGGCCATCGTCACGGTGCTTTCGCTGGTCAATCCCGCGATCTGTGGAATGATCTTCGCGCAGGCCGTTGCCGGACGTCCCCGGCGCGAGCAGTTCGTTGACGCGACCAAGGCCATGCTGGCCGTGTTGCTGATTCTGACGGTCGCCGCCCTGGTCGGCACTCGATTGTTGGACCTGTTTGGCGTGTCGTTGAACGCCTTCATGGTCGCGGGCGGCGGGGTGTTGGCATGGATGGGATTTTCCATGCTCAGCGGCGGTGGGCAACGTGGCAGCGGCAGTCCCGCCGCGTCCGCCGCACCTACTGCGAGCTCCGATGCCGCGTCGTCGCTCACGCCGTTGATCCTGTTTGCCGCGAGCCCAGGGACCATCACCGGCGTGATCGCCGTCGCGGCAGCGCATACGCAACTCAAACTCCCGGTCACCGCCCTGATCGCCATCGCCGTGGCGACCCTGACCACCTGGCTGGTCATGGTGATCGTCGCCGGTCTCGCCGCCAGACGCGCGAGCGGTGGCTTCCTGAGGGACATCCTGACGCGTCTCATGGGGCTTATCGTGCTCTCGATGGGCGTCCAGTTCGCGCTGACTGGATTTCACGCATTCATATCGTAAGGCGCCAACTCAAGGGCCCCGTTGCGGCTGAGGCCTGAGGGACTCCGGGTGCACATTGCTTTGATCTGGTTACAAGACTGGCTACAACTGCCGAAACGCGCTTCAAGGGTTTCCGTGAGCGGAAATATCGGCTTGCCCAAGCTCGCTGATACCGGCTTTGAGAGCCTCTGCGGTGCCAAACCAGACGGGGAGCTTGTTCGATCACGAGCGGCAGGCGTGCCAGGCGGTTTTCCTGTTGCCAACACACCCCGACGACGCGAGGAGACTCATGCTGAGAAAGACAGTCAAGGCGACACTAGTCGCCACGTTCGCAATGATCGCGGGCGGAACCCTGGACATCGCGCTGCAGACGGAGCTTGTCGTCGCCCCGGCCCAAGCAAGGATCGGCCGGCCCGTGACACCCCTCAGTTATGCCGGTGTGGCCAGGCGCACCACACGCCGTGCCATCTACGCGACCTCGATGTATGTGGCAACGCTGCCGAGAGGCTGTACCAGCGTCGTCATTGAAGGCACCGCGTTGCATCAATGTGGTGGCACCTATTATCAAGCCAGCGGCGGGCGCTACGTCGTCGTCCGGGTCGAATAATCAGGCGTTCACCAAGAGGTTCAGGAATTCACACCAT
>CAZGCI010000210.1:0-1912 GCA_964524185.1 uncultured Thiohalocapsa sp.
ACCGGCAAGACGGTGCTGCTGGAGACCATTGCCAAGTGGTGCGATGCGGACGTCATCGTTTACGTGGGCTGCGGCGAGCGCGGCAATGAGCTCGCCGGACTGCTGGCGGAGTTCCTGGAGCTGCTGGACCCGCGCACCGGCCGGCCGCTGCTGGAGCGCACGGTGGTCATCGCCAACACCTCCAACATGCCGGTGGCGGCGAGGGAGGCCAGCATCTACACCGGCATCACGGTGGCCGAGTATTTTCGCGATCAGGGCCTCAATGTGGCGCTGATGGCGGACTCCACCAGCCGCTGGGCGGAGGCGCTGCGGGAGGTGTCCGGGCGGCTTGGGGAATTGCCTGGGGAGGGCGGCTATCCGGCGTACCTCTCCTCGCGGCTTGCGGCGTTCTACGAACGCGCGGCGCGGGTGGAGACCCTCGCCGGCGCGGAGGGCTCGGTGAGTGTGATGGGCGCCGTGAGCCCGCCATCCGGAGATTTCTCGGAGCCCGTCACCAATCACACCCGGCGTTATGTGAGCTGCCTATGGGCGCTGGACGTGCGTCGCGCGCAGGCCAGGTTCTACCCGGCCATCCATCCACTGACATCCTACAGCGACAGCGCCCAGGGCTTGGCGCGGTGGTGGCACCGTGAGGGCTGCACCCGCTGGGAGGCCCTGCGCCGGCGCTTTTTGACCCTCCTGGAGGATGAGGCGCGACTAGAGCGCATGGCGCGCATCATCGGCCGCGACGCCATGCCGCCGCGCCAACGCCTGACCCTGCTCTGTGCCCAGCTCATCAACCAGGCCTTTCTGCGCCAATCGGCATTCTCCGACATCGACCGTTACGCAACGCCCCAGCGCCAGGCCGTGATGATGCGGCTCATCGGGAGCTTCATCGACGCCAGCGATCAGTTGCTGGCCGCGGGCATTGCCCCCGAGCACATCACCGCGGCTCCGATCTTTCGGGCGCTGATGCGCATGGGTGAGGACATCGCCGAGGGGGACTGGGAGCGCTTCTCGGCGCTGGACCGGGAGCTCACCGCGACGGTGCGGCGATTGTCCGAGGACGCCGGCGAGGAGGCCCCGGATGATTCCTGGCCGCGCCCGCAATGCGCAGGCGCGGGCTGATGTTGTGCGCCGCGAATCAATCGGTGGCGGACTCGATGCGATCGCCGGTCTCCTCGACAGCCTCTCCTGTCTGTTCGGCGGCCTTGCTGGCGGCCTCTCGCGTCGCCTCGGCTGCTTGTGTCACGGTTTCCTGCGTGGCTTCCACCGTCTCCTCGACGGCTTCACCCGCTTGCTCACTGAGCTCTGGGCTCGGCTCAACAGGCTCCGATTGGTTATCGCAGCCCCAGAGCAAGATCGCCGATACGGCCATGGCAATCAGCGTCAGTGTGCCAGTTTTGGTCTTCATTTGATCATCTCCATGCGGTGTTCTGAGTGCAGTCGATTTCGCCGCCCGCAACCGACGGGTCAAGTCCTGCCGATGCCAACGCGGCTAAAGGTGTTCAGTCGGCCGATTGTGACTCCGCGGTTTCTTCGATCTTGCCGCCCGCGGCTTCTAGATCCTGGCCAACACCGGCGACCGTGTTGCAACCGGTTGCGGCGAGGATAAGCGTGAGACAGGCGAGCAGACTCAGAGCGTTTCGTCCGGTGTTCATGCTGAGATACTGTTTCATGGGATTGACCTCCTTCATCATGCCTATCGGTCGCGAGGCGATGCCTCAGACCAACGAGCGACTAGGACGCCGGCACGCCAGCGTGTCGTTCACTGGCCAGGGCCAATGGCCAAGGTGCAGGCGCAAAGTCCGGGTAGCACCGGTTGGGCCTCGGCCCTCGGCCCTTTCCCCCCGCTGGCGTCTGGCATACGACGCGGCGGGGAACACTTGACGCATCTGCAAACATCTCGCGCCGTCAAACAATCGAGGCCTAG
>CAZGCI010000211.1:0-1910 GCA_964524185.1 uncultured Thiohalocapsa sp.
AGCTGGTGAAATCCGCGTCCATCGTAACCGAACCGATGGGGTAGAGGCAGATGGGCGAGGCGGTTGTTGTCGAGAACTGGCTGGGTAGGCGGCTGATGGCGGGCGATCTGGAGACGATCCGCGATGCGGTGCGCACCGCCCGGCCGCCATTGCGCGCGGAGATCGCCCGTCGCGTCTGCGAAGCACTGCAGTGGCATGACGTGCAAGGCAGGCCCAAGCTGATGAGCTGCCGGGTCGGCTTGTTGCGGCTGCACCGTGCCGGGCTGATCGAGCTGCCGGCGCCGCGCAACGGCAACGGCAACGGGCGCGGCTTGGTGCGTCAGCCGGCCGCGTGGCCGGCGCCGGAACCGGTGACATGCACGGCTGGCGAACTGACCGGCCTGCATCTGGAAGCGGTGCGCGGCAAGCCTGCCTCGCGGCTGTACAACGGGCTGATCGAGCGCTGGCACTACCTGGGTTACAGCGCGCTGGCGGGCGCGCAACTGCGCTACCTGATCCGTTGGGACGGGGGGCTGCTGGGGGCCATCGGTTTCGGTGCGGCCGCCTGGAAGGTGGCGGTACGCGACGATTGGATCGGCTGGGATCGGCGCACGCGCGAGGCGCACTTGGGACAGGTGCTCAACAATGCGCGTTTCCTGCTGCTGCCGTGGGTCCGGGTCAAGCATCTGGCCTCCAAGGTCTTGGCGTTGGCCGCGCGGCGCGTGGCCGCGGACTTCCCGGCGCGCTACGGCGAGCGGGTCGTGCTGTTGGAGACCTTCGTCGAGATTCCACGCCATCGCGGCACCTGTTACCGCGCGGCGAATTGGCACTGCCTCGGCGAGACGACGGGGCGCGGCAAATGCGACCGTACCCACCGCGCGGCGCTGCCGCGCAAGGCGGTCTACGCCTACCCCTTGGCAGCGGACTTCCGTGCCGCGCTCGGGGTCGAGCGATGAGTGCGTTGGCCGCAGAGCTCGACGCGATCGCGCTGGGCGATCTGCGCCTGAATCGGCGCGCGCGGCGGCTGTTGGGGACATTGGGGGAGAAGCCGTCGCTGAGCATTCCCGCCGCCTGCGGCGGCTGGGGCGAGACGCGCGCGGCCTATCGGCTGTTCGACCATCCCGAGGTCAGCGCCGAGCGCGTGCTCGCCCCGCACATCGCCTGCACCGAGGCGCGCGTGCGTGAGCACCCGCGGGTGCTGTGCATCCAAGACACCACCGAGCTCGACTACACCGCCAAGAAGGGCATCGCCGGACTCGGCCCGCTGAACTACGAAACCCGCCGGGGGCTGTATCTGCATCCCACCCTGGCCGTGACCCCGGAGCGCGTGCCTTTGGGACTGCTGGACCTCCATAGCTGGGCGCGCGAGCCCGCCAGCCTCGGTCAAGACAAAGACCCCAAGCGCCCCCTCGAAGAGAAGGAAAGCGTGCGTTGGGTTGATGGCTTTGCGCACGTCAACGAACTCGCCGAGCAGTTGACCGACACCCGCCTGACCTACATCGCCGACCGCGAGGGCGATATCTACGATCTGTTCGTGGAGGCCCCCTGTCCCGAACAGGGCGCCGACTGGCTCGTGCGTGTCAACCACCAGGACCGGCTGCTCGGCGATGGACGCAAGCTGCGCGAGGTGATTGATGCGGCGCAGGTGATCACCGAGATCAGCTTCGATCGCCCCGCCGCCAAAGGCCGCAAGGCGCGCACCGTTCACCAACAGATCAAGGCCGTGCGCGTGAGCCTGCAACCGCCTGCCCGGTCCGACCGCACCCTCGTGCCAGTCACTGTCACCGCCCTGCTCGCCACCGAGGCGAATCCGCCCGCCGATGAAGCCCCCCTCGATTGGCTGCTGTTGACCAATCTCCCGGTCGAGACCCCCGAGCAGGCCATCGAAAAGCTCGCTTGGTATCTGTGCCGCTGGCAGATCGAGGTCTACT
>CAZGCI010000212.1:0-1864 GCA_964524185.1 uncultured Thiohalocapsa sp.
GCCGGGTCTTGAAATGCAACATCAGGGCCTGGGTTCAACCGCGCGCCGCCAGATCCGGATCGACACGACCCACGGTGCGCACGCTTCGCGCGCACACCCATCACTAGGCCAACCAAGAGCGCCCCATCCTTGATCAGGAACGACAGCGCCGACACCAACGCACATGGTGCCAGCCACCACCACGGCCAGCCCGGCCGTGCCTCGACCAAGCCCCAAAAAACGAAGACAAAGACCGGAATCAGATACGCCTCTGACCGACCCGGTGCGCGGCAAGCCCCATTCAGGGAGAGGAGGATGTCAAATCTCGCAGCCTACCGATACACCGCGTCATGATTGCCGATGTCAATGGGGATAACCTCGGCCTCTGTTATCAGCAGCTCGAGCGTGATGCGATCAGAAAGGTTGATCGAAACCGAGTGCAGGCCTTCGAGACGCCCTTGCAACGCATGCAGCCGCAACGAGGGGTGAAATGGATTGGCTTCGAGCAGTTGCAGTGTTTTCAGGTACTGCCTACGCATATCCGGATGGCGCTTCAGCCACTTGGCGGCACGCCGGTTGTAGCTATCCGTGAAAACCAGCGTGAAGGACATCGGTTCAGCTCAGGATCGCTCCATCGAATCGAGACGTTCCAGATGCGCCTCGGCTGATTCCCTGATGACCCGCCCGGCAGCGAGATCAGCGCGCGCCTCGGCAACCGCGACGTCCAGTTCGCACTCGCGCAGATGCTGGTAGTGGTCAAGCGTCATCACGACGTAAGTCGGTCTGCCTCGTACCGCAACCAGCGCCTCGGTTTGCTCGGACAGCACCTCGGCGATAGCCGTCACACCACGGATTTTCAGATCTTTAGCGTTAAGGTCAGTCACAGACAGTCACCGATCGTCAATCAACCCTACTGTCAAGGGTACTCTTAAAAGCACTTTTCGACAATAGACGCAGACCGCCGCGTGAGGCGCAGCAGCTCATGCCAAGGATTGAGCTCACAACAAACTGCCTCCGACAAACCCGGGGCGGTTCAGTAGGGCAGCCGGCCGACGTGGTCGATGTCCCTATGCGTGATGGCTAGGGCCTGCGCGCAAACCCGGTGGCTGATCGGTGGTTCGGCCATCCTTGGCACCGTCTTCAAGCTCGCCGACCTGTTCATCGGCCCCAAATCCAGCACCATTGACGCGGTGGGTCGCCGATTGGCCACGCACGCCGTTGGCTGTCGCTCGCAGGGCGGCGCGCGGGACTATAAAACCTTGATCGCGGCGGCGCTCCAGCGCTGCGTGCGGAAGCAAGGCTGCCAAGCGTCGGTCTGGCTGGGGTCGAGGCATGGCACTGCCGGCGATGCGACCGGCCCGCCCAGTGGTGAAGGGCGCCGACGCCACGCGCCGCTGGAGCGGCGTCGCGCCGTCACGACGCTGGAGCGCCGTGACGATCAAAGACGGACAGCAAGGCCGCCTGGGACGCGCGCTCGCTCCCAGCGGAGCCTCCCGACTCGCCGCCCTTGGTGCATCCGTCGCTGCAGTCGCTGATCCAGCTTCCAGGTTGCCCCGCCTTGCTGAGAACCTACGCCGGGCCAACGCAAGAAACCCGACAAATTCGCCGTTACCGCCGCCGCGGCGTCGGGCTTCGTGCCTCAGCCCGACCTACGGTACTTCGCGCGCACACCCGACGCCAACTCTCCGCCGTGTGCGACCGCAGCCCGGCAGCACTTTGGCAGCGCCGCCCCGGCGCAAGCAGCCGCCTGGGGTCCAGGTACGGCTCGTCGCGGCGCGGACACCGCTCCCACAGCGACCGCAGGTTGCGCACCGATGCCAGATCCAAACTAGGCTTGTCAGGCCAGGATGACAAACGCTGCCGCTCGGCGGCTGCGAGCCAGGTG
>CAZGCI010000213.1:0-1781 GCA_964524185.1 uncultured Thiohalocapsa sp.
CGAACTGGATGCCGGCCGATTTGCGCCGACTGTTCGACACCCGCCTGCCGACGCTCTTGTCGCTGGCGATCTTCATCCATCTGTTGTTCGTGGTCGCGCGCCTGAGCAGCGGGCTCTATGGCAACAGCGAGGGCCTGCAGGTCTGGCAATACCTAGCCAGCTCGCCGCTGCTGTACCTTGAGATCTTCGTCGGCCTGGTGTTGCCGCTGATCCTGTTGCTGCTGCCGCAGACCCGGACGCATCCGGCCGCACAGATCATTGCGGCGCTGCTGGTGATGAACGCGCTGCTGATGGCGCGCTACGAGTACATCCTCGGCGGGCAGTTGGTGCCGCTGTTCAAGGGCTCCTGGGCACCGGATCTGATCAGCTACATGCCATCGATGACGGGCTGGCTATTGCTATTGGTAGCGATCTTCCTCTCCAACGCCGTCAATGCCTTCGGCGAGCTGAAGCTTGGCCTCGGTCGAGCGCATTAGGCGTGTCACCCAGTCCGATTGGACGGCGGGCGCCGGCCGACAGGCCGTCGCCCTGCGCGCACAGACACCTCAAGACGGGAGCACCCGATGTCCGATAGTCAAACCGCCCTCGCCAAGGCCGACCTCTATCTCTGCCTGGCGCGGGCCTTTACCACACCCACCGACGCGGCTTTCCTGGCGGCCCTACGTGACGATCTGCCGCCGGACCTCTCGGATCTGGCAGTACAGCTCGGCTGTCCCATCGAGTCGGCCCTGGCGGATTACCGGGCGGCCATCACTGCCGTTGTCGATGCCGAGCAGCTCCTCGTCCTGTACTCGCGGCTCTTCCTCGTGCCGGGTGATCATCACCCGAGCCTCAACACCGCGACCTATCTCGACGGCGCGCTCGCCGGCGGCAGCCTGACCATGCTGGAGCGGTGCTACGCGCGGTGTGGGCTGGAGCCCAGGCGGGATTTCCACGACCTGTCGGACCACCTGAGCGCGCAGCTCGAGCTGGTCGCGTGGCTGTTCACCGCGGAGGCAAAGGCCGGGGGCGAGCCGCCGATGCGTGCCGCGCAGATCCTCTCCCAGTTCGTCGCCCGCTGGGCGGGACCGTTTCGCGCCGAGCTGCACGCCGCGACCATGCGCTTTCGCCTGGACGCCAATCCCTACCTGCACCTGGCGCGTGTGTTGGAGGCGGCGGTGCTGCACGAAGTGGGGGAGGCCTTGTCCGCGCCGGCCGCGCACAGCGGCGTCGATCCCGAGATCGTCCGCCTGCGCAGCGAGTGCGCCGGGCGTGAGCTCAACGCCGAGGACTTGGCCATCATTCGCGCCCGCCTCGCCGCCGACGGCCTGCCGAGCGACCACGTCGCCATCCCCGCAGAGGCCCGTGACCGCACCATGGGCTTGGCGACCATGACTCCGCCGGCACCGCCCTCACATCGGCTCAACACCGGGACTTGAGCCGTATTGACCCATGCGGTTGTGCGCGGCCTGGTCGCCGCGCTGCTGCTCGGACTCTGGGGCGCTACAGCTCAGGCCGAGCTCGGCGGCAAAGACTATCTGCCTAGTGCGCCCGGGCTGGACGCGGCCGCGCGTGCCCGGGCACGCGCGGAGATCGAGGCCGAGCGCCGCCGCGAGGCCGAGCGCACCGAGCAAACCGCCCGCCAGCGCGCCGCCGAGCAGACCCGCCGCCAGGCGGCGCAGGCCGCCGCGGCGGCACGTCAGCCAGAGGGCGAGCGCCTGATCGAGGCCCATTGCCTGCATTGCCATGCGCGCGCGGCACTGGCCGAGGCGCGGCACACCTGGCTCGGCTGGCAGTTCACC
>CAZGCI010000214.1:0-1776 GCA_964524185.1 uncultured Thiohalocapsa sp.
ACGCGCACCCGATCATCGACCTGCGCCGCCTCGTCGGCGGCGAAGAAGCGTACCGACTCGACGGGATAATCGACGATCAGGTTCTTGAAGTTCTGGTCGTGACTCAAGGTTGCCTCGCGGGCTTGGCCCTGGATTGCTGCATCACCGAAAAGCCACTGGTGCGCTGCTCCCGAGGTGTCGGCACCCTTTGCTCAGGTCGGCAAACATGCGTTGACCTAGATGTCGACGCGCCGGCCTGGGGCCGCGCTGGCCGGTGTGGCGGGGTCCAGGTCGACACGGCGCTTTCCGGACGATACCGGGACCTTCGCACCGCCGCACCAGTAAGTTGAGGTGCGGGGGATGCGCTCACGACCGGCTCGCCATGCCGAAGTGCCATGGGCACCTGTGCGGTCAGCGCGTTCATGCCGCGGCCTCCTGACGATAGTAATCCCGAAGCATCATATCCGGGCGCGGAAGCTCGCCGATGCGGTAGAGCTGATGGACGCCGGCGGTGTCGCGCAGATCGTAACAGCCAGGCCAGATCCGCATGACGCGGTTCAGCGCCGTCATGAGCCCGTCTTCACTGAGGCGGAACACCGCACCAGGGGCGGGGCCGGTGTCGCGGCCGTAGAGGAGGTCGCGCACCGGGATGGCGGGCTGGCTTTCGCCCGCGTCCGCAAAGCACTCGGCGAGCGCAAGATGCAGTGCAAGCGGTGGCAAGAAGGGGCGAGCGGCGCGTGTGCCGCGACACTCGCGCGCCTTGGCCCGTTTGCTCCACGAGGCGCAGCTGGCCCATGGGGGTGTCGAGGTGGTCCTCGCCGCGCGCCGGCTCGGTGGGGTCGCCGGGCGCGTACATGCGCAGCAGGGTGGAGGTGTCGGATTTCAAAGTGCTGGCAGAGCGCTCGATACGCAGCTCGCGGGCGACAAAATCGCTCAGGCCGGCGCGCAGTTCGTCCTCGCGGAAGCGCGGTAGGGCAAATGTGTTGAAGAACCAATAGAACCCGGTCGCGAGCCGGGCGTTGGAGGCGATCAGCCAGTGCAGCACCCACAGCGTCGCTTCATCTTCCAGGAAGCAATCTCCCTGCTCGCCGAGGATGGCATCGCCGAGGTCGGTGGGGGTGGCCTCGCCCTCCGCATATCGGATCAGCCGCGCGGCCTGCATCCAGTACAAGATGGCGCTGACCATGTTGCGCCCGACGCCGAGCTCGACCATGGCCCGGTCCGGCTCGGCGAAGATGCTGGGGTACTCGACGACCGCCCGGTAGCCTTTGGTCAGCCAGGCGTAGCGCAGCGGAAAGGTCTCGTGACGGCCGAAGGCCGTGTTCTTGGGGTCGATGTTCACTCAGGCGTCCAATTCCCTAATTCTATGGGCAGATTTCACGATGGCGTCAACGGCCGCATCGATATCTTCAGCGGTATGGTAACGATCGAAGCTAACGCGCACCGCGCCATACAGCGGATCGCCCTCCACGCCCATGGCGCGCAGCACATGGGACGGCTCGCCCGTGCCGGAGGAGCATGCCGACCCGGATGCGATCGCGATCTCGGCTGCGCACTGGTTGATCAGGGCGTCACTGCTGATGCCGGGGATGGAGAGGTTGACCATGTAGGGCGACACCGCATCCCGTGCGCCATGGACCTTGAGTGGTATGGCGGCGGAGAGCCGCTCGATGAACCGTTCCCGCAGCCCGCTGACGTGTGCGAAGTCGCGGTCGCGATGCTCGGAAACGAGCTTCAGTGCTGTGGCGAGCCCGACGATTTGATGTGTGGGTAGGGTGCCGGGCCGCAGGCCGAACT
>CAZGCI010000215.1:0-1746 GCA_964524185.1 uncultured Thiohalocapsa sp.
CCTGCTGGGTGGCGCCGCGGGCCTTCACCAGACCGCGCTTGGTCTTGATGATGACATCCGGCAGACGCTCCGCGAGGTCGGCCACCGCGGCATCGGCGTCCGCCTGCTGGAGCTGCAGATGGACGGCCTCGGGGGAGACGGCCTCGGTCTCGGCGGCGTCGTAGAGGTCGCGCAGCACCTGCTCGCCGACGGCAGCCGCCCCTGGCTCGCCGACGATGCGGAAGCTCACGCCACGGTTGCTGATCTCGATGCCCAAGCGGCGCTCGATGAGCCGCAGGTGCTGGTCGAAGGGTCCGCACATGCTGGAGAGCCGCGCGTTGTCGGCGGGCGACAGCTCCAGGTCGATACTGTAAGGCTGTCCGCTCAAGTGGGCGCTCAAGTGGCGGCGGCACCTCTGGCCAATAGGGCGGCATCCGCTGCCGCGTGAGAGGGAGCGACGACCTCGCCGCGCAAAGAGTTGGGCAGGGCCTCGGTGATGTGCAAGTCGACGAATTGCCCCGTGAGGGCGTCGGTCGGCGTGTCCGCCGGGGCTGCGAAGTTCACCACTCGGTTGTTTTCGGTACGCCCAGCGAGCTGGCTCGCGTCCTTGCGTGAGGTCCCCTCTACGAGCACCCGGTGGACTTCTCCGACCATGCGGCGGCTGATCACCTGCGCCTGGTGGTTGATCTGCGCCTGCAGCCGCGCGAGGCGGGCCTGCTTCACGGCGTGGGGCACGTCGTCCGGCAGTGCGGCCGCCGGCGTGCCGGGGCGCTGGCTATAGATGAAGCTGAAGGACTGATCGAAGCCGATCTCGGTCACCAGGGCCATGGTGGCCTCGAAATCGGACTCGGTCTCGCCGGGAAAACCGACGATGAAGTCCGAGGAGATGCTGATGCCCGGGCGTGCGCGCCGCACCCTACGGATCTTCTCTTTGTACTCCAGCGCCGTGTGGCCGCGCTTCATCTGCGCCAGGATGCGATCCGAGCCGCTCTGCACGGGCAGGTGCAAGAAGCTCACCAGCTCCGGCACGTCTCGGTAGGCCTCGATGAGGCTGTCGGAAAACTCCACCGGATGCGACGTGGTGAAGCGAATGCGCTCGATGCCGTCGATGGCAGCGACGTAGCGGATCAGCAGGCCGAGGTCGGCGATCTCGCCGTCGTGCATGGGGCCGCGGTAGGCGTTGACGTTTTGGCCCAGCAGGTTCACCTCGCGCACGCCTTGTTCGGCGAGGGTGGCGACCTCGTGGATCACATCGTCGAAGGGGCGGCTCATCTCCTCGCCCCGCGTGTAGGGCACAACGCAAAAGGTGCAGTACTTGGAGCAGCCCTCCATCACCGACACGAAGGCCTTGGGGCCGTCGGCGCGGGGCTCCGGCAGGCGGTCGAACTTCTCGATCTCCGGGAAGGAGACGTCGATCTGCGCCCGGTGCTGCGACTGCAGCGCATTCAGCATCTCCGGCAGCCGATGCAGCGTCTGTGGGCCAAAGACCAGATCCACGTAGGGGGCGCGGGTGCGGATGGCCTCGCCCTCTTGGCTCGCGACACAGCCGCCGACGCCTATGACCAGCTCCGGGCGGCGCGCCTTCCAGGGCCGCCAGCGGCCGAGCTGGGAGAACACCTTCTCCTGCGCCTTCTCGCGGATGGAGCAGGTGTTGAGCAGCAGAATATCCGCCGACTCCGGTTCGTCTGTCAGCTCGGCGCCGTGGGACGCCCGCAGCACGTCCGCGATGCGCGCGGAGTCGTACTCGTTCATCTGGCAGCCGTAGGT
>CAZGCI010000216.1:0-1681 GCA_964524185.1 uncultured Thiohalocapsa sp.
CGATAGGGCGCGCGAAGCGCGAGAACCAGGAAGGTTCTCGTCATAATGGACGTGCCGGTTGAGGGAAGCGCCGAAGCGGTGGATGAAGCTGACCGCCCCGAGGCGGGCCTGCGCGCCGGCGCCACTGCCCTTGCACAGATGGGCCTCGATGACGCGCAGCAGGATATGCAGCACGGCGCTGATCGCCCGAGGCTCGCGCTCCCCCTGCTCTCAAACGGGCCAGCGCAGCCGTTTGGGTACCGAGCGGCCCCATTGGCGCACCGGCGGGTAGATCGCGATAGGTCAGCAGTTGGATCTCGATCCGGTGCAGCTGTGCGTGCTGATCGCGCGCCTTGACGTCGACGCAGTCGATCTTCGGATCGATGGGATGGTGCATGCAGGCAGTCTAAGGCATTCGAGGCAAAGCGGTCTGCCGGCGACAACAGCTGGGAGGCCCTGCCTTGCCCTCCTTATGAGGAAATATTGCATTGCAAGACCTGAACACCCGCCCACCGCTCTTCGCAGAAGCATGACCCGAGACAACGAAAATTGGTGCAACTAGTATAGTGTCACCGTAATACCGAACAGGCAGCGCGCGTTGGCGTCGAGTAATCGAAAGTCGTGGACATGGGCGTCGGTGTCGCGCAGCAACGCCTCGCCCAGCAGCCAAGGCAATCGCATCGGCCAGCCTGCCGGGTACGCCGGATTCATCCAGCCCCCAAAGCAGCGTACTTCAGTCCGCGGTGTAGCCGCGCACGGGCGACTGAAGTCAAACGACTCCAGGGGCCGACTGAGGTCGGCGTGCCCAGGAAACCTCAGAGATCGCTATACTGCCTCCCGAATGCCTGACCCCAGCATTCCGCATCAAGCGACCGTTGACCCGGGCGATTGACCGGCATCCGAGGGGCAAAAGGAAAGACCAGACCCCGTTCGTGCAAACGTTCGTGCAAAAGACAAGACACCGGTTTTACCCCGTTTTGTTTCTACCATTGCGATTTAGAGGCTCCCCATGCACGCACGCGTTCAACCCTCGCTCTATCAACAGCTCGAGTCGCTGCCACCCGGCTTGATCGGCGAGATCCTGAACGGTCAGCTTCACACACAGCCACGTCCTACCGGGCGACACGCGTATGCCGTGTCCGCGCTGGGGGCGGAGCTGTTTGCGCCATTCAGCAAGCGGCGTGGCGGTCGCGGAGGCTGGTGGATCATCGACGAGCCCGAGCTGCATTTTCTCGTAGACGTCGAGGTCGATGTGCCGGACATCGCTGGCTGGCGCCGCGAGCGGATGCCGAGCGTGCCGGAGGGACACCGATTTACGGTGGTGCCGGACTGGGTCTGCGAGGTTCTATCCCCGTCCACGGAGAGCAAGGACCGGGAGATCAAACTGCCAATCTATGCCCGCTTCGGCGTCGCCTTTGCTTGGCTGCTGGATCCGCGCAAGCGGACATTGGAAACGTATGCGCTGGGCAATGGGGTCTGGCGCGAGACTGGGCGCTTTGCCGACAGCGATCAGGTGCGTGCCGCGCCCTTCGATGCCGTTGTCATCGCCCTCGACGATCTTTGGGCATCTTGACCTGCGCGCGTTCGTTCCACTCCGGGTAGAGGATAGGAAATCCAAGCCACACTGAGCGTGCAGATTGTCCCGAGGCAGGAGGTTCGCGGGGGTGGGATGCGTGGTCAACGCCCAACAGCGGGACTGACA
>CAZGCI010000217.1:0-1675 GCA_964524185.1 uncultured Thiohalocapsa sp.
GCGGCCACCGCGCCGGCATTGCCGCCGGCGCCGACGATGCCGGCCACCGCACCCAGGGCGCGCTTGTTCATGAACGGCACCAGGCCGTAGGTGGCGCCCTCGGACATCTGTACGAACAGGCTGAACACCAGCAGCGCGGCGATGGCCGCGGCCAGTGCGCCCATCTGCGAGAACACCATCAGCGCGATGCCCTCCAGGAACAGCGCCATGAACAGCCAGCGCACCCGCCCTGCGAGCCCCGCGCGGCGTGCGAACAGATCCGAGAACACGCCACCGAGGGTGCGCGCGAAGATGTTCATCAGGCCAAACAGCCCGGCGATCATGCCGGCGGTGGCGAGGTCGAGCTCGAAGTTGTCGAAGAAGTAAAGCGCGGCGATGTTGTTGATCGTGAGCTCGACTCCGAAGCAGGCGCCGTAGACCACGAACAGCGCCCAGACGCGGGGGTCGCGGGCGGCCACCTTGAAGCTGCCCCAGGCGCTGCGCTCGTTCTCCGCCGGTGGAAGCGCGCCGCGGGCGCGCAGATCACGGTAATCGCCGTCGGGGGCGTCCTGGGTCAGGTAGTAGTAGGCGATGCCCACCAGGAACAGCATGGTGCCGGGCACCACCATGGCGAGCCGCCAGCCGAGTGCCTCGTTGACCCCGAGCATCAGGACCGCGGCGAAGATCAGCGGCATGACGATCTGGGTGGTGCCGCCGCCCAGGTTGCCCCAGCCGGCGGTGGTGGCGTTGGCGGTGCCCACCACGTTGGGCGCGAACATCACCGAGGTGTGGTACTGGGTGATGACGAACGAGGCGCCGATGGCGCCGATCGCGAGCCGCGCCAGCAGGAAGGCCTCGAAGCTGTCGGCGAGCCCGATGGCCATGACCGGGACGGAACCCACGCACAGCAAAGTGGCATAGGTGCGCCGCGCGCCGAACTTGTCGCACAGCGGCCCGATCAGCAGCCGCACCAGCACGGTGATGGCCACCGAGGCGATGATGGTGCTGCCAATCTCGGATTTGGTGAGGCCCAGGTCGTCGCGCACCACGGCCATCAGCGGCGCGATGCCGAACCACCCGAAGAAGCACAGGTGGAAGGCGAGCCAGGTCATGTGGAAGGTCCGCATCTGGACGGAGCGGAAGTCCAGAAGGCGGATACGGGTGGACTTGTTCTGAAGTTCCATGACGCTACCTCTGCAAGCGAGTTGAGTCGATTCCAGGGCCCTCGCCGTTGAAGGCCGTGCATCGACGCACTCGTACCCGCTGCAGGGCAGGCCTGGTCCACGTCACCCGAAGAGGCTTACAAGAACCGGGCCAACAAGCCCGATCACGTCCGATCAATAAGTTGCATGCCTGGCGCGCTCCATGGCACCCTGCAAGTGCATCAAGTTGGTGCGGCGGTGCACCATGACGCTGCATTCAGGCCGGTAGTGGCCGGCTCCGGGAGTCGCAGCCGGGCATGGCAACGCGGACGCCGGCGAGGCGCTTGGCGGAGGCGCGAATCTTGCTGTTACCGGAACCATGGACGGGAGGCAGGCGCCATGACGCTCCGGGTGCTGATCGTTGATGCCGGACAGGCGCAGCCGCCGCTGTACATGATAGGGGCTCGGAACGGTCTTCGCACCGCGCAGCATCCCCAGCACGAAACGAGGGTTGAGTTCCGGTTCGGTGATCTCGATCTTCACCTGCCCTTCAA
>CAZGCI010000218.1:0-1641 GCA_964524185.1 uncultured Thiohalocapsa sp.
TCGAAATCTACAGCCACCTGAACGACGACGAGCGCGCCCGATACGCACACGACTACCCCGAAGAGGCAAGTACCATGCAATCCTATTCCGCACGCATCCGCGAAGAAGGCGAACAGGCGGGCAAAAAGATCGGCCAGCAAATGGGCATCCAGATCGGCGAGGCCAACGTGCTCTTGTTCCAGCTAGAGCAAAAGTTCGGCAAAGTCCCCGACGCCCTGCGCCGGCGCATCCAGCAGGCCGACCCGGACACCCTGCTGCGCTGGTCCGGGCGCATCCTCACCGAAGACAACATCGACTCGGTGCTTGGGTAGTCGAATCGAGAGACACAACCACGCAGACTCAGCAAGCAGCTTGCGTATGGTGGATGCCCGACAGCGCGATCCTCGGTCGCGACGCGGAGGAATCCAGAGACAGACCAGGGTATTTTGAGCGTTCCGGCGCTCCAGCGCGGAACGCCGCCCCAGCCGCTCCAGCGGCCCGTGCCAACCAAGCGCAGCAGGCGTACCGGCGCGATCAGCTTCGCCAACCTCCGCGATTGGCTGCGCGTCGAGCCCTGACAATCCGCCCGCGCCAACCCGACAGCAGCATTCACATGATCCCGGCCACCGGCGCTGGCACCTAAAGCTTTCGCTTCCAGGGAGTTACAGGGACAGTGTATCTATCTTGCTGCCAATGTAGCGAGGCACGCGGTAGCGGTTCCGCCGCAAATAAAGCGGAGGACGACAACCGTTGAGGCTGGAGTCGACGGGGCATCACGATAGAAACGGTGGGTCGTCGAGATACAACGAGAGCGCCATGCTCCAGGCGGCGCGCCAATCATGCCGCTTTGCCGACGTGCAGTCGTATGTCTAGCGCAGCAAGAACCCGCAGCACCGCGCTGAACTCCGAGCTGGATTCGGCCCCGAGTAGCCTCCGGAGTTGATCCGGCGACAGGCCGGCACGCTCCGCGACGGCGTCTATGCCCTTTGCGCGGGCGACGGTTTCCAGCGCCCGAAGAATGAACCCGGCGTTGTCGGCGCCGGCCTCTTCGAAGCAGCCGTCGAGATAGGCGGCGATGTCCTCATCGGTCTGGAGGTACTCCGCCGAGTCCCAAGGGGTGAATTGTTCTGTCATGGGTGTGTGCTCAGCCAGTCTTGGGCGATCCGCCGCGCCGACTCGATGTCCTTCGCTTGGTCGCGTTTGTCGCCGCCGCAGAGTAGGACGATCAGGGCGGTGCCGCGCTGCATGAAATAGACCCGGTAGCCGGGGCCGTAGTGAATTCTAATCTCGCTCAGACCACCACCGATCGGCTTGGCTAAAGTGGACCCCAAATCCAGGACAGTTTTCCCCTGAGTTTAAGCTGCGCTGGTTGCTTCAAATGCAGCGCCCGGGCGCGGCCGAGCCGAAACGATCCGCGATCCTGGCGCCGCCGCCCTCTGCTGATTCGTGGAAGTGGACCCGCACGACCACATCACCGCAGAGGACTTCGCCGACCGCCTCAAGGGCTACCTGCGCTACTTTTCAGCCTATCGGGCCGAGACGGCGCGGGCGCGGCGGGTTAAGACGCACTGCGATCGGCCAAAGGCAAAGCGCAGGCTGAGGCTTTTCGAGTCGGGTGCTCTGGTTTCGACACGCGGTTTGTGCGCCGCCGCCATCCGGGCT
>CAZGCI010000219.1:0-1640 GCA_964524185.1 uncultured Thiohalocapsa sp.
CGGTCGTCGTCATAGGGGTCCGCCGCCACCGTCGCCGCCACCGCCTCGGCATAGCCGAGCGTGCGCAGGGCCGCCGCGATGCCGTTGGCATAGCCGCGGTTGTACCACTGCTGGCCGGCGTCGGGCTGTGCCAGATAGCCGGCGGAATCACTGGTGAGTTCGGCAAGCAGGTCCAGCAGCGGGGCGACGGCCTCGGGTGGCGGGTGGGCGGTTTGGATGGGTTGGGCAGCGGACATGGCATCGGGGCGGTCGGATTGGTTCGGGGGTCGGCTGTCATGGCTGATCCTGGCGGCCATGTTATACCCGTCACACGTGGATTTTCCTTAAGTGGACCCCAAGTCCAGGACAGAATGTTGCCTAGTTTAAGCTGCGCTGGTTGCCTCAAATGCAGCGCCTTGGCGCTGCCCGAAAACGATCGACGATCTGGGCACCACCGCCGACCCCCGCACGGTGCACCGCCGCAGGCGTGCGGTACCCCAACGCCTGGTGGGGACGCACCTCGTTGTAGAAGGCGAAGTACTCGCACAGCCCGAGCAGCAGCTCGGGGAGGGTCGCGTAGCCCTTGAGGTAGATGTCCTCGTACTTCACGCTGCGCCACAGGCGCTCGACGAAGATGTTGTCGAGCGCCCGCCCGCGACCATCCATGCTGATGGCGATGCCAGCGTCCAGCAGGACCCTCGTGAAGGCCTCGCTGGTGAACTGTGACCCCTGGTCGGTATTGAAGATCGCGGGCGTGCCATGGACGCGCAGGGCGTCTTGCAGGCAGTCCACGCAAAAGCCTGCCTCCAGGGTGTTGGACAGCCGCCAGGACAGCACCCGGCGCGAGTACCAGTCGATCACCGCCACCAGGTAGGCAAACCCATGCGCCAAGCGGATGTAGGTGATGTCGGTGCTCCACACCTGGTTGGGGCGCGTGATCGCGAGACCACGCAGCAGATACGGGTAGACTTTGTGCGCGGGGTGCGGCGTGCTGGTCGCCGGCCCCGGCGCCATGCCCGCCAGACCGAGTACCCGCATGAGCCGCTGCACCCGTTTGCGATTGACTACATGCCCCTGTTCGCGCAGGTAGACGACCATCCGCCGCGTGCCGTAGAAGGGCCGGCGGGTGTACTCGGCGTCGATCAGCCGCAGCAGCGTCAAGTCCGCTGCGCCCACGACATCCTCGCCGCGCCACGCATAGACCCAGGAGCGGGTCACCCCCGCCAGCACGCACTGCCGACTCACCGCCAAGCCCGGCGACGGCCCCGCCACCGGGCGCTCGATCCACGCCCGCCGCGCACTCACAGGCTCAGCCCACACTTTTTTTTCAACCAGTCCAACTCGACCTTCAGCCGCCCGATCTCGCCGTAGAGCTGGTCCACGTCGCCCGGTCCGTCGGCCTGCTTCGGCCCTCGCCGCTTGCCAAATAACGTCTCCGCCTGGTCCTGGATCTCTCGCTTCCACTGCCCAACCTGCGCCGGATGCACGCCGTACGCCTGCCCAATCTCGTTGACGGTCTTGACCCCACGGATCGCCTCCAGGCCAACCTTCGCCTTGAACGATGCCGCAAATGTCTTGCGCTTCACTTCAGCCATTTGTCTCTGCCCCTTTCGGTTTGACGCAAGCTTAAACTACTGTCCGATTTTAGGGGTCCACTTTAG
>CAZGCI010000220.1:0-1634 GCA_964524185.1 uncultured Thiohalocapsa sp.
GACCTCCGGCGGGCGCTTCGCGGGCTGGGGCTTCTACCTGCTCGACGGCAAGCCGGTGTTCAACTGGAACCTGCTGAACCTCGAATGGGTGAAGTGGGAAGGCGAGGAGGAACTCGCCCCCGGCCAGCATACGATCGAGTTCGACTTCGCCTATGACGGCGAGGGTCTCGGCACCCTGGCGTTCAACAGCTTCACCGGCGTCGGCAAGGGCGGTACGGGCACACTGAAGGTGGACGGCGAGGTGGTCGCCACCAAACGCATGGAGAAGACGTTACCGATGATCCTGCAATGGGACGAGAGCTTCGATATCGGCTCCGACACCCTGACCGGCATCGACGACAGCGACTATCTGCCGCCGTTCAAGCTGACCGCCGATCTGAACAAGCTGACCATCCAGATCGACCGGCCACAGTTGTCGCCGGAAGACATCGAGAAGCTGAAGGCGGCCATGCAGCAGGCCGCGCTCGGCATCCAGTAAGGCGGTTTCGACCGTCACCGGGGCGGGCGCTCAGGTCGCGGAGCGGCCCGCTCCGGTGCTCGATCGCGACCTGACCCATCATCCCAACCAAGGGAGAAGACTGCATGCAACGCACGCTGTCCTGCGCGGCGCTCGCCGCTCTCGCGCTGATGATGCCATCCGCCGGCGCCGGAAGCCCTTCCGGCACACTGCCAGCGTTGGACCCCGGCGACAGCCTTGGCCTCGCGCTCGGCATGGAGACGGTGCCCAACCTGCGCGACGTCGGCGGATACAAGACGGCGGACGGGAAGACCGTGGCACGGGGCATCGCCTACCGCTCCGATACCTTCAATCCAATGAGCGACGCGGAGATCGACAAGCTCGCGCGGCTCGCACTCAAGACCGATTACGACTTGCGCACGGTGGCCGAGGTCAAGGCCCGTCCCGACCAACTCCCGCCGGGCGTCAAATACCACTTGCTGAACGTGCTGGCGGACGAAAAGGGCGCCGCCGCCGCGCAGATCGAGGCGCTGCTGCACGAGCCGGAGAAGGCCAACAAGGCCCTCGGCAACGGCAAGATCGAGGCGATGTTCATGCAGGTCTACCGCGCGTTCATTACCCTGCCGAGCGCAAAACAGTCCTATCGCACGCTGTTTCAAAATCTGGCCGATCCGCGCATGACACCGGCCGTCTTTCACTGCACCACTGGCAAGGATCGCACCGGCTGGGCCGCCGCGGCGCTGCTAACCTTGCTCGGGGTTCCGAAGGAGACGGTGATGGCGGACTACATGCGCACGAACGACTACACGCTGCCGCAGTTCCGGCATGCGATCGATGCCTTCGTCGCCGGCGGTGGCGAGCGCTCGATTGCCGTCGCCGTGCTCGGCGTGAAGCCCGAATACCTCGAGGCGTCGCTCGACGAGATGCGGAAGCAATATGGCTCCGTCGAGCGGTATTTCTCCGAGGGCTTGGGGATCGACACCGCGGGCCAGCAGGCGCTGCGCGCGCGCTTCCTCGACCACTGACGGAACGGGGACCAAGGCTGGAGCGAGGCGCTGGCGGAGCCCCCGAGCAGGTCCGGTTCGGTGCCGGACCGTTACGCGCTCGGATCGACGACGCGGATCGATCGCTTCTTCTGCTCGTCAACGAGGTCAATGCAAGGCGGGATCGCGCTGTA
>CAZGCI010000221.1:0-1611 GCA_964524185.1 uncultured Thiohalocapsa sp.
ACGCGCACCCGATCATCGACCTGCGCCGCCTCGTCGGCGGCGAAGAAGCGTACCGCGTCGATGGGGTAGTCGACGATCAGGTTCTTGAAGTTCTGGTCGTGGCTCATCGTTGCCTCTTCGACCTGGGCCGAGGCCGCCGCGGAACCCAAGAACCGCTAGCGAGAAGGACTGATGGATGCTGGGCCATGGCGTGGTTCCCTCATTGCGAAGCCGCGCGGATGCTTTCTTTGTGTGCTCAGGCAGCAGCCTCGTGACGATAGTAGGCCTGAAGAATGCCCTCCGGGCTGCCTGTGTCGTAAATGCGATAGAGCTGATGGATGCCGGCGGTATCGCGCAGTTCGTAGCAGCCGGGCCAGGTGCGCAGGACGCGGTTCAGCGCGGTCATGAGTCCGTCCTCGCTGAGGCGGAATACCGCACCTGGGGCCGCGCCGGCATCACCGCCGTAGAGCAGGTCGCGGATCGCGATGGCGGGCTGAACGCCGCCGTCTGCGATGAAGCATTCGGCGAGGGCGACATGCAGCGCGAGCGGCGGCAGGAAGGGCCGCGCCGCGCGGACGCTGAGGTACTCCCGACCCTGGCCGGTCTGCTCCACGAGCCGCAGCTGACCCATCGGCGTGTCTAGGTGGTCCTCGCTGCGCGCCGGATCCTTCGGGACATCGGGTGCGTACATGCGCAGCAGCGTCGTCGTATCGGATTTCAGGGTGCTCGGGGAGCGCTCGATGCGCAGTTCGCGGGCGACGAAATCGCTCAGGCCCGCCCGCAGCTCGTCCTCGCGGAAACGCGGCATGGCGAAGCGGTTGAAGAACCAATAGAAGCCGGTGGCGAGCCGGCTATTGGAGGCGATGAGCCAATGCAGCACCCATAGCGTCGCCTCGTCCTCGAGAAAGCGGTCTCCGTGCTCGCCGAGGATGGCGTCGCCGAGGGCGGTGGGGGTGGCTTGCCCGTCGCTGTAGTCGATGAGACGCGCGGCCTGCAGCCAGTACAAGATGGCGCTGACCATGTTGCGCCCGACGCCGAGCTGGACCATGGCGCGGTCAGGCGCGGCGAAGATGTGCGGATTTGCGCTGAGCGCTTGGTAGCCCTTGGTGAGCCAGGCGTAGCGCAGTGGAAAGGTCTCGTGGCGGCCAAAGGCCGTGTTCTTGGGGTCGATGTTCACTCAGGCGTCCAATTCCCTAATTCTATGGGCAGATTTCACGATGGCGTCAACGGCCGCATCGATATCTTCAGCGGTATGGTAACGATCGAAGCTAACGCGCACCGCGCCATACAGCGGATCGCCCTCCACGCCCATGGCACGCAGCACGTGGGACGGCTCGACCGTGCCGGAGGAGCATGCCGACCCGGATGCGATCGCGATCTCGGCTGCGCATTGGTTGATCAGGGCGTCGCTGCTGATGCCGGCGATGGAAAGGTTGACGATGTAGGGTGATGCGGCATCCAGCGCGCCGTGGACCTTCAGCGGCAGACGCGCGGATAGCGTTTCGATGAATGTCGCGCGCAGTAGGCTCACGTGTTGATGGTCGCGGTCGCGATGCTCCGAGACTAGGCTAAGAGCCGTGGCGAGCCCGACGATTTGATGTGTGGGTAGGGTGCCGGGCCGCAGGCCGAACT
>CAZGCI010000222.1:0-1593 GCA_964524185.1 uncultured Thiohalocapsa sp.
AATTGGCTCCGGCCGTGCCGACTGCGCCCTACCGCGATAGCGGTTTAGTCCTGCGGCCAAGAGCGCTCATTGGCGCTGCGGGGCGAGCCGACTGCAAAGGCATCATAAGCAGACATGTCGCAGGCGGCCGACCAGGAGCCCGGCATACTGGCGGAAAGGCTTCCCTCTGACTTTGGGTGCGCGCTAGCATGTGAAGCACCAAGCAGAGAACACGGGTACTGACCATGGGTTACGCCGAACTGATCGAGAAACTGGAGACACTGCCGGACGAGAAGCGGGCCGAGGTTTTCGATTTCGTCGATTATCTGGCCGCCCGATTTGCCGGCCACCGAGCCCCCGCCTTTGATGAATGGACGGATCGCGAGTTTGCCGACATGGCGATGCAGCAGGCATTGCGCGGCATGGATGATGATCCGGTCGTTTACGACGACGCCGATCTCCGCGAGCGTTGGCTATGAAACGCGCCGGGCAAATCGCTTTGACGCCCTTTCCCAACACCGATCTCTCTGGCTCGAAGCGACGCCCCGTCTTGTTGATCCGTCAGGCATCCAGCCGCTTCGATGACTGGCTGGTTTGCATGGTGTCCTCGAAACTGCATCAGGCCGAGACCGGTTTCGACGAGATCATCATGACCAAAGACCCCGATTTGTAGGTTCCGGCTTGAAGGCGCCAAGCGTTCTGCGCTTTTCGAGGCTCGCGGTATTGGACGGCGCCCTATTGATAGGGTCTATCGGGTCAATTAGCGACGAACGTCTTAGCCGGGTCCGCGCCCGGCTTGGGGAGTGGTTGACGGCGGACCTATGAGTCGGTGGTATCGGAACGAAATTGAGCCTGGCCCGAACCGCGGTTGATCCCCGATTTTCACCCCAACGGTGAGAGGTGAAATGATGAGCACTCTCGTCCTTGACGCTCGATCGTTGGCCGACAGCTTATCCGACGCCGCGAGCAGCATGGCAACAGGCATTGCCGACAGCGCACCGCGGATCAGCTTCGCAACACCTAAGCTGCTGTGGGAAGTACTGACCGCGGAACGCTGGGCCTTGCTTAAGGCCATCGGAGGGGCGTACGTGGGCTCCGGGTCGCTCAGCCGGCCACACCTCCCAGACGTCCGTGCCCGATTCACTCGCGACACACAATGTTTTGCGAGCAGATGCCTTAGGGCTCAACGAGGTCAGTGTCCGCAAGGAGGCACCAAGGAGACCTCCGGCGATGACGTGCCAACCAGCAGTAGTCGGCCAACTCCGGACATGGGCGCCTCCAGCCAGGAAGTGTAGCATTTGGCTAATGATGCGGTCCGCGGACGTGGTTCCCTTCGCAACGGTATGAAGGACGCTGCGCAGTGGCCCGACAGAGCGGAGCATCTGACACTGGCCTCTTATCCCAAAGGTGTCCAAGACCGCCCCTATGGAAGCAGGGTTGGCTCACAACGATGAAGGTCTAGCCCGTTTAATTCGAACTCGTCTGAATCGATGGTCAGCCGCATTAAGCGCGGATTCACCAGCCGCGCCTCGACGTTTAGCGGCCAGTGATCTTCGCCATGTATACCAGTCTCATCTGAGATTTCGTCTCAGGAGTCTAGCGCAAGCCGCTGAG